>CAMHSI010000035.1 GCA_946187775.1 uncultured Clostridia bacterium | reverse complement strand
AAAACGCCCGGACCCGCGATACGGTCCGAGCGTTTTTCATTGCGCTGTAAAATCAGTAGTTTTCAGCGTTTACTTCAAAGTAGCTCTGGGGATGAGCGCAGACCGGGCAAACGTCCGGGGCCTTTGTGCCCACAACAATGTGGCCGCAATTCCTGCACTCCCAAACCTTGACTTCGCTCTTTTCGAAAACCTGCTTCATTTCCACGTTCTTCAGCAGGGCGCGATATCTTTCCTCATGGTGCTTTTCAATGGCAGCCACTCCCCTGAACTTTGCCGCGAGTTCCGGAAAACCTTCTTCCTCAGCGGTTTTCGCAAAACCCTCGTACATGTCCGTCCATTCATAGTTCTCGCCTTCCGCTGCGGCCGCGAGATTCTCTGCGGTTGTTCCGATTCCATTCAATTCCTTGAACCACAGTTTTGCATGCTCTTTCTCATTCTCAGCGGTTTTCAGGAACATTGCCGCAATCTGCTCGAAGCCTTCCTTCTTCGCCTTGGAGGCAAAATAAGTGTATTTGTTCCGGGCTTGCGACTCCCCGGAAAAAGCTGCCTGCAGGTTTTTCTCAGTCTGTGTTCCGGCGTACTTATTGCTCATTGATCCATACCTCCTGATTGTCAATGTGTTAAGATCCTTCATTTCTGTCGGAATCTAAGCATATCATAACCGTTCCTGTTAATCAACCGCGCTTTCCTGTCCTGTCGTCACTTCCACAGCCGGATTTTAATCCTCAATCTGTTTAATGATCCTTGCCGGGTTCCCGGCAATCACCACATGATCGGGAAACGATCTGGTTACAACGGACGCGGCCGCAATAACCGTATGGTCTCCTATGGAAACCCCGGGAAGGATTGTGACGCCCCCGCCGATCCACACATGATCCCCGATCGTGACTGATTTCGGAATCCCGATCTTCCTGTCCCTTGATTCAGCGTCCAGCGGATGGCCGATGGCGTAGATACAGGTTTTCGGCCCGATCATACAATGCGCTCCGATCCGGATGGGCGCCGCATCCAGGAACACACAGTCAAAGTTCATGAAAAAATCTTCTCCCAGGAAAATGTTATATCCGTAATCGCAGTGAAACGGCGGCTTGATGGCAATCTGATCCCCGCAGTGCCCGAACAGTTCTTTCAGAAGGGAGCGCCTCAGGGGTTCATCCTCCGGGGAATTGTTGAACCGGGTGCAGAGAATCCGCGCGTTTTTCTTATCCTCCATCAGCTGTGGATCATTTGTGAAAAAGGGCTCCTCATTTGTCATTTTTTCCCGTTCTGTTTTCCTGCTTTCCATACAGTCCTCCTCAATCAAGTTCCGGCCGTGGTGCCGGCGTTTACAGGTCATACAGCGCCATGGACTTCCGGAGCTCTTCCCGGATTTCCTCCACAAGGCTTTCCGGAGAGGTCACCCGCACCGTGTTCGCGTGCTCCACCGCCCAGCGTTTCATGGCTTCCAGGCTGACCTGCAGCCGGCAGGAAACCTTTCCGTCTTCCTGTTCATGAAAGGCAACGTGTTTTCCGAAAAAATCGATGATCAGGCTGACGGCGCTTTGCGGGATCAGGAACTCCACTTTCTCCGCCTTTCCGGCAAACATGTTCAGGTTCTGGTACACATAATCCTGGAGGTTCAGGCCGTCCTCCAGGCCTTCAACCTGACTTTTCGGCCGGACAGGCGTCTCCAGCATCTCAATGTCCGTAATCCGGTCAATCCGGTAGTTCGAAACCGTGCTGTGGTGATCGTTGTTGCAGATCAGGTAATACCGGCCTTCCGTCGCAACCATCTGGTAGGGATTCAGCGTCTGGCGTTTGACGGTACCGTCCGGGTTCCGTCCGGGATGCAGCTTCATATCCGTTCCGTAATGGTTGTAGGTGATCCGGACCTGTTTCCCGGCCGTGATCGCTTCATCCAGGATGTCAATGGTATGAAACAGCTCCGGATTCTGCGGGGAGTCCGACGACATGCAGTGAACATGGTTCATCCGCTGGCTGAAATAGGCACCGGAAAGCTTTCCCAGCTTTTCAATCAGGGTTTTGCGCTGCCTGTACGGCACGGAGCGGGAAAACAGCAGGCCGTCAATGAGCATGTGCAGCTCCGCCTCTGTAAAATCATGCTCATAATACAGGTCCGTAAAGATCGTGTTCTCTTCCTTTTCGCCTGTCCGCCTGTTTACCTGGGCCCGGGTAATCTCCGTATACTGGATGTCATACCCGGCTTCGATCAGGTCGAACAGGTTCCTTTTGACGGTGGAGCGGTCCACCTCCAGCCCGTATTCGCTCCGCAGCCTGTCCGCAATCTGCTGCTGGGTCATGGTATGCTCCGCGTCCGTATATTTCCGCAGGATCTGCAGGATATACAGGATAATGATCTTCTTGCCTGTTTCCTGAAGCACTGCCGGTCCCTCCCGAACATCTGGTCTTCATCTTCCGGCAACATCATAACACGATGTGGAAAAAATGCAACATCGAGTTTGGTATATTGAATATGCCGGGGGGATGGAACGGGTTCCCGCAGCAAAACCCCGGACCAACACAGGAGGGATCAGTCATGGAAAGAATGTACGGAATCACCTGGAAAGAAATCATCGCAGACCTCACCAGGGACTTCTTTTCCTGGGGCTGTCGGTACAGCAAAAAGCAGCTTCCGGAGGTCGCCATGGGGTATGACTGCACGCCGCTGTTCTTCTGGAACTGGATGGATGATCCGGAAACGGAGAAAAGCGAGCGCGGCTTCCTGCGCGTGCTGGGCTATGCCTGGCGGAAGCACCTGCAGGAGGAAGGGTCCCCGAAGCGCGCGGAGCCCGTCCCCGTGAAGGCGGCGTTCCATACAGAAAAAGCGGCATAATCAATCGAAACGGAGGAATCAATATGTATTCGGTACAGAGAACCAGGGGCCTCAGGAAGATCGTTCGGGTATTCATTCTCGGAAAGCCGGCGCAGCGGTTTTTCACCGCCGGTGACCGCGCCTGCGGAAAAATGATGCGGGAGGCCCGTTCCGGCCGCCAGCCCTTTCCCAGCGAGAAGGCGATCCTTGCCTGGGCCAGATACGATCTTGCCCGGGAAATCATAAGCGGCTTCTGGGAGGTCAGGACAGCCTGATCTCCCGGAAGCCGCTTTCCTTCACAGCAATACCGCGGCGGCAATGAGGAGGACGCATTCCCCCTTTTCCGCCGGGCCAGGGCGGCCTCCGCCACCGTTTCCGGCGAATCCGCCGCTTCAAACCCGGCCCGGCGCCCAGCCGCGCCGCCAGCCCGATTCCCTCCGGAGGCAGGAATTTCGCGAAGAATGTATAAATACTGCTTGTAGGCTGTTTTCCGTATTGTATGATTTTTTTCAGGAGGATAAAGATGATCCGGGTTGCTTTTTTTGACACGAAAGCGTATGACAAACCTTCCTTTGAGCGCTTCGGCAGCGGGCACGACATTCACTTCAGGTTCCTGGAGACGAAGCTGAATGAGGACACCGTGGAGCTGGCCAGGGGCTGCGACGCGGTCTGCGTATTCGTCAATGATACGGTGAACGCCGCTGTGATTGACAAGCTGTATGAATACGGCGTACGCCTGGTGGCCCTGCGCTCCGCCGGATATAACAACGTGGATGTGCACGCGGCCTTCGGCAAGGTCCATGTGGTCCATGTCCCGGCCTATTCGCCCTATGCCGTCGCCGAGCACGCCATGGCCCTGCTGCTGACCTCCGTCCGGCGCATCCACAAGGCCTACAACCGTACCCGGGAGTTCAATTTCTCCCTGAACGGCCTGACCGGATTCGATTTCCACGGCAAAACCGTTGGCGTAATCGGCACCGGGAAAATCGGAAGGATCTTCATCGATATCTGCCGGGGATTCGGCATGAAGGTCATCGCGTATGACCTCTTTCCGGCAAAGGACAGCGGTATCGAATATGTGCCGCTGGACGAGCTGTTCGCCCGCAGCGACGTGATTTCCCTTCACTGCCCGCTGACCGATGAAACCCACCATATGATCAACGCCGCTGCCATCGGGCAGATGAAAAAAGGCGTGGTGATCGTCAACACCTCCAGGGGCGCCCTGGTCGATACGGAAGCCCTGCTGGAGGGCATCAAGTCCCGGAAGGTCGGAGCGGCCTGCCTGGATGTCTATGAAGAGGAAGCCGATATCTTCTTTGAGGACCGCTCCGGACATATCCTGAACGACGAGCTGCTCTCCCGCCTGATTTCCATGCCGAATGTCATTGTAACCTCCCACCAGGCCTTCCTGACGGAGGAAGCCCTGAACAACATTGCGGAAACCACCGTCGGTAATATCCTGTCCTGTTTTGAGAAGGACGGAATCTGCGACAATGAACTGTGCTACCGCTGCGGTAGCATCGAGCAATGTAAAAAAGACCGGAAACAGAAGTGTTTTTAAAAACCGCCCCGGTAAAGCTCCGGGACGGTATTGCGCGCAGTGGATCCGGAGAAGCGTCTTCCGGAGGGGGATTCCGCGCCGGAAGGCATGCGGTTATGATTCGTTGACCAGCTTCCCGGTGATATGGTCAATCGTCAGCTCAAGGCATTGTACCCGGGGAAGGGAATTCCGAAGCTCCCGCTGCAGGTACTCCTCGTCATCCGTGAATTTCCGGCACAGGCCGGTTCCGATCATCTTTGCCTTTTCCTCATCTGTCACCAGGCTGATCCTTCCGAAGACGATGACGCTGTTCACGTTCAGCGCCCATTCGCCTTCCTTCCGGTATCCGGCGTCCCATACGCAGTAGCTGACCCTGTTGTCCTTCCGCAGCGCGTCCAGCTTGTGGCCTTCCTTCGCGCCGTGAAAATACAGCTTCCCGTCCTCCGGGTTGTACCAGTGATTCATGGGCATGCCGTAGGGATAGCCGTCCTCTCCGGTCACGGAGAGCACCCCGCGTTTTTCTTCCTGCAGGATCCGGATGCATTCCTCCCGGCTGATCTCCTGTTTGAAGCGTCTCATCGGCCTGAACATATGCTGTCCTCCTGGTTTCCTGGATTCCTGCGGTTTCCCGGACTCACGGCGTCCCGAGGGCTCACCGGCTGTCCGCCGGTCTCCTCCGGCGGTCATGCCCGCCCTGCTCCGGGGAATGCGTCCGGGCCTTGACGGTGTACAGCGCCGCGTCCGCTTTGGAAATCAGGCTGAACAGGTCGTCATAGGTTTCGGGATTTCCCCGGGCGCTCCCGATGGAAAGCGTAACGGTGCAAAGGGTCTTCGCCGTCTGTTTCTTGAAGCTGTATACCGTATCGGCGTAGTTCTTCTCCGGATCCTTCCGGCTCAGCACAAGGAATTCGTCACCGCCGTAACGGTAGTACTGGGCGTCCGGATACAGGCGCTGCAGGATGGGGCCGATCTCCTTCAGGATTTCATCGCCCGTGATATGCCCGAACTGGTCATTGATCTCTTTGAAGTAGTTGATATCAATCATATAGACGGAGAGCTTCCTGCCGTCGGTGTTTTTCGCGTCCTCCTCCAGCGCCAGCCGGTTCTGGAGTCCCGTAAGGGCGTCCTGCCGCATGTGCTTTTCCAGCACGGCCGTATCGCTTTTCAGCCGCTCTTCCTTCCGTCCGAGATAGATCTGCGTATCAAAGCGGATCGTCATGCCGACAACGGATAGAATCGCCAGGATGACATAGTTAACCACATCAATTCCTTCCGCCCCCCGCGCGCAGCACGCCGCAGCATACAATCCCGCGTATGAGCAGGTCATCAGCAGGATGCTCAGCCACGGCCTGAACATCACAAAGCAGACCATCATCAGCTGGACGGTAAAGAATGTGAGCATCTGGTCCCCGGCGTGGTAATGCCGCATATCCACATGAATTGCCCACACAATATAGACGGCGTAGAAAAGGATCTTGAAGCTGACAAAGGCCCCGTGCGGAAGGTCCTTCCGGCTTTTCATCCGACTGCTGATCAGGAATCCCACCAGGCTGAACAGCGCGCAGAACCCGACGCTGAGAAGGCTGATCAGGGTTGAATCCCTGAACTTCCAGCCCTCAACCGTCATAAAAGCCAGAATGGACAGCGTCTCGAAAATGAAGACTGCAAGGCTCACGTTGCTGATATTCCGCATGCTCTGTCGGTCAAGCGCCGATATCAGTTCCCTGTCCAGGGCCGGAAACAGGAAATTCCGGATCTTGCTCAGTGAAAATTTTCTCATCGTTCCCTGCCTTCTGTACTGTATACTCGCCATGCTTGGTGAATAAAGGCCCTTTTATTGTATCATGGGAAGCCTCCCGGCACAAGGGGCGCAAAGAAGGCGTCCGGGCCTGCCGGCCCCGCCGTTTTTCCTCAGAACAGCGAGAGGAAAATGCTGAGCACTGCCCATGCGGCCAGGGAATAGAAATTGCCGTGTTCATCCCTGCCGGTCCGGAAAATCTCCTGGGCCCGCTCCCGGTCCAGCAGCTCAAACCCGTCGAACAGCTCCGACCCCTGGGCGCCGTTCTGGTTCAGCTCATCCAGGCTGTCCAGGGTGATCTCCGCGCACAGGAAGGCGTTGCTTTCATCCGTCATTCCGGGGGTGGAATAGGCGCAGGGATTCAGCACATACACCCGGTCGCTTTCCTTTACGGTCAGCCCGGTCTCCTCCCGGATCTCCCGGATCGCCGCGTTCACCAGGGGGTCCGGGCATTCCCGGTCTTCCGGATCCAGCAGCCCCGCCACAGGGCTCAGCAAAAACTGCCCGATTGGATAGCGGTATTCATAGGACATCAGCAGCCGCGTCCGGTTCCCCGGCAGGTGGAGCACAACGGCGATGGTTACGGCGTCCGGCAGCATCTCCCGTACCTCCCCGTCGTTTTTCCGCACAACAAGGTCCTCCGGTTTCCTGCGGGAAGCCTCAAAATAGTGCTTCCCCTCCCCGTACTGCAGGTCATACATATTCAGGAACTTTGTTCCATACAGTGTTTCAATCCGGTCTTTCCTGATTTCCTGATCCATTCCAAACCCTCCTTAGCAGTATTTTCAATTCGCTTCCGGATCCCCGAACTCCTCCGCCCCGGCCCGCGCACCGGTTGCATTAACTTTGGCAAACGACACCGGAAAAATTTTTTCAGGATCTCCTGCCATACCGGCACCGTGAAGCGTATCAATTTGTGTAACACACAATGAAGCAAACAACGATTAAGGAGGAAATACACAATGAAGAAACTGATTGCAACCCTGCTGGCCCTGGTCCTGGTCCTCTCCCTCACCCTTGCCGCCACCGCGGAGGAACCCGCTGTCCCGACATTCACGAACGGTGTCCAGTTCAACATGGACATGGATCAGGTAATGAAGCTCCTCAACCTTCCCAATCCCGATATCGACAAGGAGCTTACCCGTGGCCCCGTGGCTTTCGAAGAGCTGGAGTATGAAAAGGTGCTGGATGAATCCTTCAACTGCGATCTCAGCTTCAAGTTTGTGGACAACAAGCTGGTGGCGATTCATAAGGACATGGCCGACGGCACCGCTTACGAGGCCGTGAAGGCAGCCCTGGTCACCGCGTTCGGCGCTGAGGCGGTTCCCTTCGATCCCGCGGTCATCGGCAACGGCAAGTACGCCGTGGATGACGACGGCGACCTGAAGGACGCCAGGGAAATGATCGTGACGGACGGTGTGATCATCGTCCTGGAGCAGGATCATGAAGGCGATGTGGATGTGACCATCCTGGATCCCGCCGCGGGATATATCGCCAAATAATCCGGCTGCAAAAGCAGTGCAGTAATAAAACGGTGTCACCTGTGAGTGACACCGTTTTATTATGTACCTTCCTGCCTCCTGAACTCCGCCACGGAGGCAATCCGTCCGTCCCGGTGAAGGGCGGTAAAATGAATGGTATCTCCTGTCATTTTGCTGCGGACCGAGATTTCTTCTCCCTCCCGGCACTGGGACATAAAGCAGATCTCCATTTCCTTCGGGGAAAACTCCCGCCAGAAGCCGCTGTCCAGGGCGTCCTGGAACATGGTGATATAGTGCAGGTTGTTCATGTGCCGGTTAACATCCAGGTCTGACGCCCGTACGGTGCGGATATACCGTTCCTCAGTTCCCTCCGCTGTCTTTTCAATGCCGCGAAAATCCGGAATGTCGTTCGGAACATCCTCGGCAAAGTCCTCCGGAAAATCGATGGCGCCCAGGCGCAGGGGGCGCTGCCTGGCCAGGCTGAACACGCAGCTCTCCAGCTTTCCGCAGGCAGCGATTTCCCCGTGCTGGAGGATTTCCACATTCTCGTTCACCAGCACAGGCTGCCGGTAAGGCTCCATCCAGGCGCGCAGCGTCAGTTCCCCGCGGTAGTCCATCTTCTGTTTCAGTACAACGTGATACCGGGTATAGATCCAGCCCGCCTCGTATTTCTGCGGCAGCACATCGTTCCCTTTATCAACAGAATGCAGGTGCCATGTATGGATATTCTGGAAATAGTACATCGCGCCGCGCAGGCCGATCAGTCCGTCATCGTCCGCGTAGTGATACTGGGGTAAATCTTTCTGGATAAAAGGCACAGTCGGTTTCCTTCCTTTCCGGGGCAGTCACAGTCCCCTTCAGCCCTGCTTTTTGCACGTGGCCTTAAGAAAAGCACAGATCAGCAGGATATAGCAGATCGTCTTGGGCAGCATCAGCATCCCCAGGCTTTGTCCATCCATGGCAGGGAGCCGGATAAATCCCTCCCCTTTCCTGTATCCCGATCCCGCTTCCGGCATTGCGGGCGCCGCAGGTTCTTCCCGTCCGGTTCTTTACCGGTCGGTCCTCCGATACAGGTAATACTCCCAGTTCCGTCCCTCAAACCGCATGCTTGCCTCGTCAACCAGCTCATAGTTTGCGCTGTCCTTCAGCCCCCGGGAGCGCGTAACGATGAAGGCCGTTTTCCCCTCCCGGATGCTCTCCCGGTGGGCTTCATTCATTTCCGCCAGGTCGTTGTTCAGGGTGCAGAAATACTTCTGCGCAGGCAGGGATTCCGATGCGAAATAGAACCCGCCGTCCAGGAATCCGTAGTTCAGCAGGGACCGGTCTTCGCCCTGCCGGATGATCTCCGCAAACCGGTACTGCGGCATGTCCTCCTTCGGAACCTTCATCAGGTAGGTGTTCCCGCTGGCCTGCAGGGCAATCCACGGGTTGCCGGCCAGCAAAAGAACGGAGACGGCCAGGGCCGCCGCGCCGGTCCAGCTGCCTTTGATCCGTCTGGCCGGCGAGCAGGCGGCAGCCATGCCCAGGGGAGTGAACACGCATAGGACCAGCGCGTAGTAGGGATAGCGCCGGCCGCTCAGGTAGGTGAACACAAACAGGCAGACCGCCCCCAGCGCCGCTGCCAGCGCTTCCCATCCCCGTTTTTTTGCCGTGGCGGCCAGCCACAGGATGCCCAGCACCCCGGGAACGGACCAGGGCAGGTTGTTCAGCAGGTTGGGAAGCGGTGCGTCATACGCCCCTCCCCGGATATTCCTGGAATACTGTGTCAGGTTATCCATGAAATAAGCCTGCCAGAGATCGGCCAGCGCGCCCTTCAGGGCAAACCAGAGAACCACAAGGCCGGAAAGCGCGGCGCATCCAAGCAGGAAGAAGCCGATGAGCCGGGGCAGCTGCCGGGCCTTCCCGGTGAAGCAGTACCAGGCCGTCACGGCAAGGGCCAGGCCCAGGAACAGCCCTGTGAAGGTATACTTGGACCACAAAGCCGCGGCGGCGCAGAGGCCCAGGAGGAATCCCTCCCGTCCCCGCAGGGAGCGCTTTTCATGCATGGCCCTGAGGGGAATCAACAGTCCCATGGCAAACACCGGCAGAAAAAACTCCTCCGCGCTGGAGCCGTGGGAAAAAGCCGGCGATACGGGAACCAGGATGGCCAGCAGCGGCACGGACAGCCACCAGGCTTCCTTCAGGCCGGACAGCGTTTCCGCAATCCTGCCGCCGAGATACAGGAAACAGGCGTAAAACGCCCCTTCCAGCAGGAACACCCCCAGGAAGGAGTTTTCCGAGATCAGCGATGCCAGCGCGTACACGAAGTACACCAGCGGGCCCTTCTGGTCGTACAGGTCCCGGTACGGCGCAAGGCCGTGAAGGATTCCCCGGCCGACGGTAAAAAAGCAGTTCACGTCCACCCAGTCGTTCATCGGGTACAGGAAAGAGCTTTTGGAGCATACGGCAAGCACGGAAAAAGATGCGATGCAGGAAACAAGGAAACGAAAAGCCGTGCTGTCCGTCAACCGCAGTTTTTTCATGGGATTCACCGTCCATCCGTGCCCGCCGCGTACGGGCATCGTATTATTATACCATCGGAAACACCTTTTTGCTTCCCTGTAACTGACTTCTTTTCCCGAAGCGCGGCAGGGCGCGCCGCCCTGCCAAACGCTTTGAAAAAACCGCCGCTATGAATTATAATGGCAGCCGGAAATTCCCGGCGTCCGCTGGGCTGCAAAGCGCTTTCCCTCCGGGAGATCCTGATGAAAGGCGGTGCGGTATGAACCGGAACGAAATCATGAAAACCGTTGATGTGAACGGAGTCACATTGCATTACGCTGTTTACGGGGAGGGTTCCCCCATCGTCCTGATTCACGGGAACGGTGAAGACCATTCCATTTTCCGTACCGAAATTGAACAGCTTACAGCTGCCGGCTATAAGGTATACGCGCCGGATTCAAGGGGACACGGCGCAAACCGTCCGATGCCTGAATACCACTATGCGGATATGGCGGAGGACACCTGTGCGTTCATCGCGGCCATGGGCCTGCGCAAACCGGCGCTGTACGGCCACAGCGACGGGGGAATTATCGGGCTTCTGCTTGAAATCACGCATCCCGGAACGCTGGGTATGCTGGCTGTCAGCGGAACCAATTTATCCCCGGCCGGTTTGATTCCATCCTTTATCGAAGAGTTTTCCGCAGCCAACCGGGCACATCCGGATCCGCTGGTCACCCTGATGCTGACAGAGCCCCGGATCCGGGTAGAAGAGCTGGAGAAGATCCGGATTCCCGTGCTGGTAACGGCCGGCGAGCACGATCTCGTCCTGCGTTCGGAAACGGAGAAAATTGCCGGAGCCATCCCCGGGGCTGAAATGGTGATCGTTGAAAAGGAAGACCATGGCAGCTATGTCGTCGGCAGCGGGATTATGGGAGAACTGCTCGTCCATTTCCTGAAAAAGAACCGGTGACCTCCTTCAGTCCCGCCAGGATCTCCTCCGCCAGCACCCGGTACCCTTCATCGGTAAAATGCAGGCCGTCATTGCCCTGCAGCACATCCTCCGTTTCAGGGGTGATCCTTTTGCTTGCCGCCAGGTCGATCAGCGGCAAGCCTTTTTCTGCGGCCAGCTTCCGTACAAAAGCAGCCGCTTCCGCCACCTGCGGCGCGTACCCGCAGTTGGAGTATTCCGGGTTGACGGTGGCGTTGGGCGGTGTGCAGAGAACCAGCTTCGCCTTCGCGGCGTCCTTCAGGATGAGTTCAGCCAGGCGGATATAGGCCCTGTCCTCCGGGCTCGTGCCATTTTCCGACTGCCCGCCGTTGGTTCCCAGCATCAGGATCACGATATCCGCGTCCCGGAGGTCCATCCCCCCGTCCTGGTACCATCTGAGCATATCAGACGACCGCCAGCCGCATTTGCCGAAGTTCCGCACCTCAGCTCCGGTCATTTTTGCAAGGAAATACGGATAGCTGATGGGGGTTACATTCGCGACTCCCTTCACTCCTTTGATTCCATGATCGCCTTCCGTAAGGCTGTCGCCGATACAGCATATAATCATCTGCAAACCTCCCCCGTCTGTCCTGCCGCCGCCCGGTGGTTATTTTTTCTCGATATAGAGCCAGTTGTGTCCGCTTTCATCCCCGGCGTATTTGTTCCCTCGCCGGGATATGGTCAGCGGTGCCCGTTCCTTCCGGCAGGCCGGAGGTGCAAAGCCGCAGCGCCCAGGCAGGACGCGCCCGTCACCATAAGGGCCGTCCACAGCAGCGGTTTCCCCGTGTCCCCCGTCTTCGGCAGATCCGCCGCAGGCGTCTCCGTCCTGAGAATGAAGGGTTCGGAGTACAGGTAATAGCTCCCGAAGCTTTCATCTCCCAGCTGCAAATCGGCTTTACAGCGCCAGAGCATCAGGCTGGTTCCGTCGGGAAGCTCCTCCGCCTTCACCGCCTCCGCATCTTCCAGGACAAACCGCTCATTCCTTTTGTTCCTGCCGTACGGCTTCGGAAGCTCCGCTCCCGCGGGAAGGGTAATGTCCTCCGATTCAATTTCCTCCGGAAGGTTCTCGGTCCACCAGGGGAAATCCGTTGTCAGTCCGCTCATGCCGAAGAGATAATCCTCCGCAAAAGCCTGCCGGGTTTCCTCTGTGTCATAGGTCCACGGCCAGAATGTCATCCCCCGGTGCCTCCCGGCGGAAAGGACCTCCTTCGGCGCGCCTCCGTAAGAAATATTCGCCGTGGCGTTCCAGGTGTCCAGCACGGAGTACAGCTCAGACAGCACGGTCTCCGGCTCCGCCGGCAGGTTCACGACCTTTGCTGTCCCGCCGAAGTTGATCAGGATCATCTCCCCGAACTGGCTCAGGAAGCCCAGCGCCCCCATGGAAAGCTCGGGGTAGTCCCGGTATGCCGCGTCCAGGATTTCAGGAACAAAGGTAATCGAGAAGAACTGATCCCATGCGCCGTAGCGGTCCACCAGGGCCTTGTATGCCGGCAGGATCGCCGGATTCGAGCTTTTGATTTCCGTGTCGTGAATCAGGCCCGTTCCCCGGAAGGCCCTGATATATTCCTCCAGGGTCGGAACCGCGTACTGCTTTTTCTCATCCTGGCCGTAGAATTTCCCGTTCCTGGATGCTTCGAGGCTTACCTCATTCACCGCCGGAATACCGCGGTTCGGATCGTCCCAGTCCGCGTAAATGTTCTTCAGTTCCGCCAGCGTCAGTTCTTCCGGGACGATGTCTTCCCGGTTGAACAGCCTGGACATGTCAACATCATCATGCAGGATAAACAGCTGGCCGTCCCTGCTCAGCTGAATGTCATTCTCTACGGAATCGGCTCCCTCCCCCAGTGCTCCCAGGGCGCTGTCCAGCGTATTTTCCACATAGGAGGACGGATCGCCCCTGTGGCCGATCGTCAGCGGAACGCGAAGCAGCGTCGGCGCGTCATCCCGGAAGAATTCCAGCATCCGGATCGCCTTCAGGGGATCGTCTGTAACAACGCCGTGTACGCCCCTGGTGTACATCGTCAGGAGCGATTCCGTGTCCGGGGCTGTTCTCACCCACACCGTCGCCGCCAGCGATTGCAGGAGGACAATGTTTTCCCGGGTAGCCGCCTCCTCAGACAGGATCACCGTCTTGCCATGCGCCTCGTTGACGCACGCCGCCATTCCTGCAAGGGAGGCAGGATCCGCCTGTGTGACGCCTGAGTAATCCATCATGCCGCGCACATGCGGAAGATCCGCAACTTCCCTGACCGCGTCCTTCAGCTCGGGCGTCGACACAACAAAGCAGTCCAGCAGGCCGTGCTGTACCAGCCAGCTTTTGAGCGCGGCCCCGGTCTCCCTGTCCCTGAGGAAGAAGGCCGGAATCATGGTTCCGGCCGTCTTTGCCACATACTCCCCAATGCTTTCGGAAATCAGGTTTCCGTCCCGGTCCAGGATGCGAAGGGAGGCGTCCGGATAAACAATGGCGGTTCCGGGACGCTTCGTTTCCCCGGCGGCCGCAAAAACGGTTTGATCCGCTTCCCAGGCCACGGTGGCGGACATGGACCAGCTGGTCTCCGGCTCATAAACACGGCTGTACGGCACAGGCGCTGCCGGCTCCTCCTCCGCGCATCCCCCTCCGGGAACCGCTGCCAGGAGCATCACCAGAACCGCCGCAGCGCAAAGGACTGTCCTTTTCGTACGCTCAATCCTCCTGTCGCTTCCTCTTCCCTTCCCCGCCAAAGGGATTGAATCGGATCTCCGGCGTAAAATATTAAAAGAATCATGCAGAGAATGATCTCATACATGAAATTTTCCGCTCAGGGTCATTTTACTATATTCCCGGCAGGCTGACAATCTTGAAATGACGCTGCCGGTCAGGCCGGATCAGGGCAGGAGCATATTGACCGGAAAGCATTTTTATAGCAAAATGAGGCGCGTGCACATGCAGACCTTTTCGGGAGGCGATACACCTTGAATCCATATCTCCATAAGGTTCAGTACTACGAAACGGACATGATGGGGATCACCCACCATGCCAACTATATCCGCTGGATGGAAGAAGCCCGGATTGATTTCATGGATCAGCTGGGGTTTCCCTACAAAAAGATGGAAGCCGATGGCGTCTTTTCACCCGTGAAAACGGTTTCCTGCGAGTATAAACAGCCTTCCACCTTCGGGGATGAGATCAGCATCGCCGTTTCCGTGAAGTCCTTTAACGGGGTTGTGATGACCATTGAGTATGAAATGCGGAACCAGCGGAATGAAACGGTGTGTACCGCCTGCTCTGAGCATGTTTTCCTGAACAGGGATGGCCGTTTCGTCCGCATGAAGCGGGATATGCCCGATTTCTGCCGGGCCGTTGAGCTGGATATGCAAAAGCCGTGAAGCCTTTAACAGTCAGGATTGCGGACCCCCGGGGATTCCGCAGTGATGAAGCGAGGGATTGAAACAGATGAAAATAGGCATTCTTTCCGATACCCACGACCTTCTCCGCCCGGAAGTCATCGACGCGCTTCAGGGATGCAGCTTCATTCTTCACGGAGGAGATATCAGCAGCCGGAAAATCCTTGACCGCCTGGAGGAAATTGCCCCGGTAAAAGCGGTACGCGGCAACAACGATAAGGAATGGGCGGAGCACCTGCCCGCGTTTCTCGATTTTGAACTGGCCGGTCTCCGTATCTATATGACCCACAGGAAGAAAGACCTCCCCGCGGACCTGTCCCCGTACGACCTGGTGATCTATGGCCACTCCCATCAGTACGCCTCCGCCTGGCTGGATCAGGCCGGAAAGCACCGCACTTTGCTGCTGAACCCCGGGAGCTGCGGCCCCAGGCGGTTCATCCACCCGATTACCATGGCCGTTCTCAGGACGGACCCGGACGGGTGGGTCGTCAAACAGGTCAATATTCCGCACACCGCCAGGGAAAAAGCCCCGAAAATCGACGGCAGTGATATTCACAGGCAGATCGAAGTGATTGTCAAGGATACGCAGAAAGGATTATCCGTCCAGTCCATCGCCGAAAAGCGCGGGCTTGATCCGGCGCTGGTCGAACAGATCGTCCGGCTTTATGTAACCCATCCCGGCGTGTCCACAGAGGGCATCATGACGAAGATGGGGCTTCTTGGAAAGCTGTAAGGCAGCAGGAATAATGGCACAGGGAGGAACACAGAATGAACAGGCAGATCGTCCATGACCCGCTGTTTCTTGCGCTGAAGTCAGAGCCGGCAGCCGAAGGGGACGCACAGGTCATTGCGGACCTGCTGGATACCCTGAAGGCCAACCTGGACCGCTGCGTGGGCATGGCGGCAAACATGATCGGCGTCCGGAAGCGGATCATCGTTTTCTGCAACGGGCCCATGCTGATGGTAATGGTGAACCCGCAGATTGTCTCAGCCGCGGGCCCGTATGAAGCGGAGGAAGGCTGCCTGTCGCTCCCGGGCGTAAGAAAGGCAAAACGTTATCAAAAGGTCACCGTGAAATACCTGGACCGGGCCTTCAGGCAGCAAACCGGCACATTTGAAGGCTTCACGGCACAGATTATCCAGCATGAAATGGACCATTGCGACGGGATCCTGATTTAAACGGGAAAAGCGCCCTCCCTTCTAAACCAGCCTGATCTGTCTGTCTATCCAGCTTTCCTGCTTCGCTTCGTGAACCGTGTCCCCGGGCATCAGGTGACCGATCAGCAGCGGTGACAGCGGGTCATGCTTCCGCATGTTCTGCCGAACGGTCTCCGCGTCATAGTTCGCGTAGCAGTACCGGCACAGGTGGCCGCAGGTGTTGTAGGCGCCGATGTCCCCGCCCAGGTAACAGGCGCATTCCTTTCGCGCCGGGGCCTGCCTCGGCACCTTCAGCCGCTCTCCGATGGCGTCTTCATACATGGCAACCGTCATGCAGCCGCTGCAGTCCGCGCCGAACCGGGCCAGCTCATTTCCCTCCGCGCAGGGACGGATGGTCATGCCGTATCTTTGCCCGATCTCCACAAAGGCTTTGCCCAGGGCCAGGCGGTCCGGGGCACTGACGGGCCTTGCCTCCGGAAAGTTGCGCTTCGTCTTCCCGTACAGGTCGATGAAGCTGATAACTGCCGTATGGGTATAGCCCGACAATGCTTTCGCCATGTATTCAAAGGCCCGGATATGCCGTTCCACCGGATAGGTTTCGCTGATGAAAACCGGATCATACCGCCAGCCCATGCAGTTCGCGCCGACGATCTCCGCCCTGCGCCTGAAGCTGTCCAGCACCTCCGGCTTGTTTGGCACATGGGGCTCGATTTCCTTTCCGTAGGGCGTAATCGTCACATACCAGAACTGACGGAACGGCTCCAGCAGCTCCCTGTACTTCAGCATCGGCTCGGGGTTCTTTGTGCAGAAGCCGATGCAGTCCACCACGTCCGGCGTCAGCCGGTAGCGGGTAACGCTGCCCGGATTATAGGGATTGCGCACCAGCACAAAGCCTTCCCTCAGCCGGTTGGCAAACCAGTCGGCATAAAAGGCCGGAATATCCGTTCGCTGTCCCGTGTTGATAATCATGCCATCAGCTCCTGGTAAAAACTTTCCCCGCTGCAGCCGGTCCCGGGCACCTATAATGATTGTGAATATAATGTTCGGTAACGCATAGATTGTATATTCGCCCCGGGCGGATGTCAATGAGGCAGGCAGCGCAGCGCCGCTGCCGAAGGCTGCAGATTCTGCTGACTGAGGAACCCTGAAAAAGTGCCCCTCCTCGTCCTCTTTATTGCTTGTTTTTTCTTTTTTGATGCGATATCCTAAGATTGTGGCCGCCGTGTCACAACAAATGTGGAAAGATTGCCTGTCATCGGCAGGCATTGAGATAAACCATGGAAAACAGCATAGAAGTCTTCCTCTACAAGCCGCGGTTCGAGGACCTGTGGTTTCGGCAGGCCCTGATGGCAGATCCCGAAACGATGGCGTACAATCGCGCCTGGGGCGGAACGATCCCGTTTCCGCGTGAAAAGTGGGCTGAGTGGTACGATATTTGGGTACAGAACCCCCACAAACGGTTCTATCGGTACATTACAACCGGAAAAAGCAGGTCTTTTGTGGGAGAAGCGGCCTATCATTATGATTCTGAGGAAGGGATCTACCTGGCGGATGTGATCATCGCCGCCCAAAGCCGCAGGAAGGGCTGCGGCAAAGCAGGCCTCCTTCTGCTTTGTGAACATGCCAAACAAGAAAAAATACCGGAACTGTATGACAGTATTGCCATGGATAATCCAGGCATTCACCTGTTCCTGCAGTGCGGATTCCGGGAGATGTACCGAAGGGACGGGATTATTATGCTCAGGAAGCTTTTATAGGGCCGTCCGTACTCTGTACAATCCCCCGGTCTTTCTTCTTTCGTCCTTTTGTGCCCGTCAGGCCGTGATCAGGCCTTCCAGTGTCCTGAACAGCGTCTCCGGCTCCACGGGCTTGGACAGGTGCGCGTTCAGCCCCGCCTGCATGCTGCGCTGCACATCCTCGTCAAAAGCGTTGGCTGTCAGGGCGATAATCGGAATCGCCTTTGCGTCCGCCCTGTCCATGCCCCGGATGATCCGGGTGGCCTCCAGGCCGTCCATCTCCGGCATGCGCATATCCATCAGGATCGCGTCGTAATACCCGGGGGCGTGATTTGCAAACATCTCGGTGGCGATCCTGCCGTTTTCGGCGTGCTCCACTTCAATCTCCCGCATGGAGAGCACCATCATCATAATCTCCGCGTTGACCGCCATATCCTCCGCCAGCAGCACGCGGCGTCCCTTCAGGTCTGCCGTCCTGCGCTCCAGGAGGGCGTTCTTTTTCTTGAAGGCTTCCCGGAACTCATCCATCACCATTCCCGCAAACAGCGGTTTCGCAATGAAGGTATCCACGCCGGCAGCCTTCGCTTCATCGGCTACGTCTTCCCAGCTGTAAGAAGTCAGGATGATGATGGGAGTTTCGTCTCCCACGACCTCCCGGATCTTTCTTGTCGTTTCAATGCCGTCCAGTTCCGGCATCCGCCAGTCCACAAGGATCAGGTTGTAGGGCTCCCTCCTGGCGCAGCGGAGCCGGACCATCTCGATTCCTTCCATCCCGGACAGGGCTTTTTCACACCGGATGCCAACCTGCCCCAGCACGATCTGCGCGTGCTCGCAGGCTACGGGGTCGTCGTCGATTACCAGCACGCACATATCGTCGGAATGTACGATGCCGTCTTCCTCGGCCGCTGTTTTCCGATCCGAATCAAGCAGTGTTACGGTAACGGTGAAAGTCGTGCCCTTCCCTTTTTCGCTTTCCACCTCGATATTGCCGTTCATCAGCTCGACGATGCTCTTTGTGATGGGCATGCCAAGCCCCGTACTGCCATACTTGCTGGTAGAGGAGGAGTCCTCCTGGGAGAAAGCGTCGAAAATCTTCGGCAGGTATTCCCTGCTCATGCCGATGCCGGTGTCCCTGAAGGTGAAGCGGAGGGTCGTTTTTCCGTCAAACTGCGCCACCGTTTCAATGTTGAAGGTAATGGCCC
>CAMHSI010000034.1 GCA_946187775.1 uncultured Clostridia bacterium | reverse complement strand
ATAGGAATGCTCCTTTGTTGACATAAGCAGCGGCAAAGAGATACCCATTTGCGCCAGCCTAACCGCACTGTCCATTTCTGCAGACAAAGAATCTGTGATCTTTGTAAGCAGCGACGACCTTTCTGCAGCAGTTCCCGGTCTTTCATAATCCAAAGAAGCAATCACAGAAATGATCTTTACTGTTTCATTATAAGTAATCTGACCGTCTTCCGATCCGTATAAGACAGATACCTGCTTCAGGGGATGTTTTCCATCAGCATCATTTCCAACGACAAACATCACGCCGTCTAGAATAACCGTTACTTCATCTTCATCATTCTTGACGGTTTTCTTCTTCGTCGGATCAAACGTCGCGCCCCAAGCATCACAATAATATGTGAAATCTGCCATGAAATCATCAAAGTCAAGCAATCCAGCCGTTTCTTTTTCCTCTGCATCTGGCTGGGACATGATCTGATCAAAAAGGGATTCCGCGCTGCCGATGAATATGCAACAGGGAAAAAGCATTATTGCGGCAATCAGAAACAGCATCAACTTTTTCATCGGCCAGGCCTCCTTTGTTTATGTCTTTATCATTGCTCTTCAAGATAAAAACAACAAGCCAGATCATTATCCAGAACAACGTAAACTTATATTTCCAACCATGATTATCGATTGCCTTTTGCGCGATTATGTGTCTTACAAAGCATTTGACAATTGGAAATATCGGTGGCACCGCCATGGCTCCACGCCGTTACATGATCAGCGTCCATTTCATTCAACTTATAAATCCGTTTCGCATTGTTGTCATGGCCGATCGCGCAGAGCGGACAGTTCGATTTGTCATCTTTTACCGCTTCTCTCGTCTGCTCATCATATTTGGCCTTCTTAGTCCTCTCGTCAAAGACTCTGACATTCAGAAGTGACGTGTCGTGTTCTCCGCCTAGCACATATTCAAAGATACCCCGTTTGTTGGTCACCTGCGGATCGTAAAGCAGCTCGTCCACGCGCTTGGTGACAGCATCCTTTGAATAGGCATTAGTATGATACTGGCGGTATAGCCGGCCCCATCCCAGGCCGCATACCTCGCTGCCCGTATACTCAAACACGGAATCAACCCAGTCGATGACCGTATCAAAATGGTTCTTCAGCGCGTCAATGGAGGTATCCTGACGGTGCTGCGCCATATACCCGTCAATGTCTCCGTCGCTCACCCATTCCAACGCAGTCTCTAAAACTGCTTGGCGTTTCGGATCACCTTTTATATAGGTCTGCCAGCGGTTCATATTGGCATTAGCCGTGTTCGAGAAAACTGCGCGGGCCTTTGTCACAAACGGGCCGTGATATGACGCGTTTCGGAGTTCCTGCTTTACCAGCGGAACGCCGGCAATGTTAATAGTTTCAAACCATTCCTGGATCTCCGAAGGCTCGCCCTCACAGACATAGATCGTCAGCTGTGCGTCCGTGATCTTCTTCTGATCATCGGGATCCAAACTGGTGAAATATCGCGGTTTTCCGTTGCGTTCCACCGCAAAAGGCCACGATTGATTGACGAACCGTGCGAAGGAGGTAATTCGCTGCTGCCCATCCAGCACTTCATACATTCCATCACTGTTCAGCACAAAGTAGATCAGGCCGAGCGGATACCCTCTCAGCAGGGATTCAACAACAGCCACATCCTTCTTGCCGTCGCCGTAGATATAATTGCGCTGATATTCCGGTTGAATAATCAGCTTACCATTCAGACCAAAAAGTCCCTTGCCTTCATTCTTGTCATAGATAAATCCCTTACAGACGTCACCTACGGTCCAATCTGTATGAAGAGTGGTTTTCATTCTGCACTGACTCCTTTCTTACGACGGATAAAAACTCTCTCACAGCTTCCTGCCTGTACAGTTTGAATTCCATTAGTATAAATAATATTCTTATTATCATTTCTTTCAAAAACAGGACAGGCACCAAAGGTGCTACCCGTTCTGCCTGTTTTTGTTCCATCCTGCTTGTATCCGATATGTTTTGAATAATCAATCCCAAGATTCAATGATCCATCATTGCTACTTGCCGTCGGTATTCCAATTATATCAAACTGATCAGGATTATATTTATCCATAAACGTAGTAGGAACCCCCATTACACCGTCATAATCTGAAGGAATAGCATCCACCATAGGAACCTCAATGGCATCATAATTATCATAATGCGGATACTCAACAATTCCAAAATCAGTTTCCAACTTCTTTCTAAGTTTTTTATTGAACTTAAGATTATGAGCCATGGTATCAAGTTGCAATTCTTCATGACGTCCACCATGATCAATGTTAGTAAACCAACCAACATTTCTAAACTTTACCAGTCCAGTACTTTCATCATAAACGCCAGATGCAAAAGCACGAATATCCTTTTCCG
Organism: uncultured Clostridia bacterium; assembly: GCA_946187775.1. Lineage (GTDB taxonomy): Bacteria > Bacillota > Clostridia > Christensenellales > Aristaeellaceae > Aristaeella. The sequence goes on along the minus strand of CAMHSI010000034.1, from coordinate 17,011 downwards.
AAATACGGAAATAGGCATTGCCGCCCGGAAACCCAGGCCCAAGCCATATCTTATTATTCTTCAAAAGAGGAAAAACCTCTTTATACGAAATTGCATGTATATTTCCGATAATAATAAACTGCTTCCCGGCTCCCAAAATCCATGCCAAAAACTCTCTTAACAAAGAAAACGGCGGATTCGTAATAATGATATCCGCTTCATCCCGCAAAGCGCAAACCTCTTTCGAGCGAAAGTCCCCATCACCATCCAGGTATCCGGAGAATTCTACATCATCCAGATCAATATTCCCAGATCTGTTAATATCACGGGTCAAAGTAAACAGTTTTCCATGAGTATCATGCTTGTCCACATCAAATAAAGGAGAGCTGGACTCAAACATCGTTAGTTGCTGGCTTCCTGAACTCTTCGCGTACGAAGTAGAAATCAGCTTCTTTAAGCCGAAACGTTCAAAGTTCGATGCAAAATACCTCGTAAAATTGCTCCATTCGGGATCATCACAAGGCAACAAGATTGTCTTATCACGGAACACATCCGGATTGTATTCCACATAAGCATTCATTTCCGCTTCAATATCGCTATATTGAGTGTAAAACTCATCGTTCTTCGCTGCTTTTGCGGCACCAAGGCTTGTGTTGTCAGCCATTTTCAGATTCTCCTTTACCTTGAATAATCACAATTGTTTATAATATGTTTCAATCATTTTTGCCATCAGTTGACGACGTTTGTTTAGGAAATCATCATAGTCATTTACTGTCATACTGATGATCTCTCCGGGCAATGCATTTTCTGCAATGTTTTGTTTCAGCGTTTCAAGATCAATGATATTTCCGATCTCAGGCTCTCCAATCGTGCACTGATGAACCGCCCGAGAGAAATAGTCAATCGGAGCGTCATCACTAATAGCTTTGTTCACTTGTGTATCAAGATACGTGTAATTCGCGACCTGATTATACCTGCTCTTTGCATCAATCCCACTCTTCTTTAAATAGGCCTTGGGGAAGATGTGATGCACATCGCCAGAAATGTTCAGCAGATCGGAAATCATTGTCCCATGCATGAACAAAGAGTTCTTATTTAGGTTGATCTGCGCTGCGAGGAAAGTGTTGAATGCAGGACTGTTAACCGAAGTTGTTTCCAGATTCTGCGGCAGTGTTACCTCCCAGAATGTGTCTGCCAAAGCAGAGCGTTCTGCTTCCTCAAAGAAATTAATGAAACCTTTTTCTTCAATCAGGCGGATATCCCGGCTCATTGTGGTTTCAGGAGAACTTGCATAACGACCAGTCAGCGTTGATAAGACAAACCATTTCTGTACGTAATGCTTGATTTGAGCATTAGGGATAGACTGATCCTTCAACAACTTCAGATAGAGCATGTATCCGAAATCCAGCGTCATCTTGGATGTGAGCAATTTCCCTGATTTAAAACCAGCACCTTTGATAGCAAGAACAAATTGGGCGAAATTGTATTCATTAATGAATGCCTGCAGGCCCTCATCCAGCTTCTTGTATGAATCTTCAACAATCTCTTCTTTAAACTCTCGGGTTACGAAATCACGCCCCGAAAGCAAACTAACAAGTTCAGTCATGCGGCCACGGCTGAAACTGTACATAAACGCAACGCGGAGCATATCTCCGTAATCAGGATCATAGATATCCTCGTTGTCCTGAGCCAGCCATTTGATCTTTGAAGCATACTGCGTTTGAGCGAATTCTGCGTCTTTCACGACAGTGGAATAGAATTCCGGCTTCACAGCTAAATGGCAGAAATAATCCACAACTTTCCGCATCATGTTTCCGCCATGGGCTGTATCCGCTGCCATCTTAGACATAACAAAGTCAGACTGGCTGAGTGCCGTTCCCTTGGAATTGATTCGGATGAAGATTTCTGTGACTTCATCAATATCTAGAGAATGATCCAGTTCAATCACACCAACCTGGCGGTTTGCTATTCCTTTCAGCTTGGTGAGCGTTTCAGAGAGCTCGTCAAGATCTACGCCTTCATTGGCTTCTGCGTAAGCATTCTCAAAAGCCCTCTGTTTGAAGTCGGGCTTGAATAGTTCTGAGATATCAGGTATCCACTTTTTATCCCTAAGATGGGAGACATCCTGAACCTCGAATCTCTTTGTTGGATCTGTGGCCAGCGGGTTAAAGGCTATTTTGATGCGGTCTTTATGGAAGTCATCATCCATAACCTCAATGCCGGAAATAGCAGCCATAAGAGCAGTAACACGTTGCTGACCATCAATCAACACATGCTTGCCGTTAGCTACCTTGCCCTCTTTAGTTCGCACATCTGGATTTTTCCACGTGATGATATAGCCGGTTGGATAGCCGTTATATAGGGAATCGATCAGATCGCGAACCTGACTGCGCTTCCAGACAAATGGACGCTGAATCTCCGGAATGACAAACTGCTCAGCATCAATAAGGCCGAGAATTGCACTCACAGAGTATTGCATCAGCGTAAACTTTTCCCCAATCATGGCTTAACCTCCACCTTTATTCAAAACGCTCGCAATTACAAGGAATTTTACCATAAATACAGACAAAATGAAAGAAAAAGCGAAGGCTTTGACAGTCAAATGGTCAACTGAAAAACAGACATTACGAAACTGTTACAATTTTAACGAAATTGTAACAGACAGACCGTTTTTCCGAAAAACGCCAGTGAGAAAAAGCACCTTCGTTGTTTTTGCTCTATTTTTGCTCAAAAATTGCGATATTTGGCTTTTTCAAAAACAAAAGAGAACCCGTTGAAACGTAGTGTTTTCAACGGGTTCCGGGTGTGGAGCATAGGGGAGTCGAACCCCTGACCTCGACAATGCGAATGTCGCGCGCTACCAACTGTGCTAATGCCCCATTTGGTAATATTTCCGACCAGATTTTCCATCTGCCCCATTGGTCGGTGATGAGGCAAACTCGTGGTCACCAGCAGTGAGTTAGTTCATATTCGTTCTACCAACTGTGCTAATGCCCCATGTATGGATCCCGGAAGGATTCCGGGGGAGTTTCCCCGACTTTAAGGTCCTGAGGTGCGGGACCGCGGATTTTGACCGCAAGCGGAAGTATAGCACAGCGCAGGGCAAAAGGCAAGAGTTTTTTGTTTTGCGGGCTGAATTGACTTTGCCGATTTCCGCGGATATACTTATCAAAACGCTTCATGACCGGGGAAGGGAAAAAAAGATGACAGATTATGAACTGCTCTGCAGGCAGGCGGAGGAACTGCTGAAAACCGAGCCGTGGTACGTGCCGGCGTTCAGCAATCTTTCCGCCCTTTTGATGGATTCACTTCCGGAACTGAACTGGGCGGGTTTTTACATTCTCCGGGGGGAGCGGCTGGTGGTCGGTCCTTTCCAGGGAAAGCCGGCCTGCGTGCATATCCCGGTGGGGAAGGGTGTATGCGGAACCTGCATCGGGTTGGACCGGGTGCAGAATGTGCCGGATGTACACGCTTTTCCCGGGCATATTGCCTGCGACAGCGCCTCCAATTCGGAGATCGTCCTTCCCCTGCACCGCGGGGGAAAACCGGCCGCGGTGCTGGATATCGACAGCCCGGTGCCGGGAAGGTTCTCCGGGGAGGATGAAGCCGGACTGAAAAGGCTGGCGGGAATTATTGAAGCGCGGATTGTATGGAATGAAAACGCCTGACCTGAGCGGAAAAGCGGAGAAGGGGAGCTGCAGAATGGGACGGAGGAAAAGCCGGGTTCTTTTACGGATGCTTTCAGCGGCGGTGATGATCGGCCTCGCGGTATGGGGCGGGACGGGAAAAGCGCGGGGGGAAACCCTCACCGTGAATCCAGAATGCGCCCCGATGGGGGCGGAGGAAACGCGCGCAATGGTTGAGCGGGCCTCGGAGGAATTCTTCGGGGATCCGGACCTGAAGGCCGAGCTCCGGGGAGAGCTGACGCAGAAGACCGAAAACATTCCGGCGGTGCAGTTCGGGACGGCGGAATGGGACTTTTATGTCCTGACCCACCGGGGGAAGAGCATGCGCTTTTTTATGGAGATCATCGGGGAGCCGGACGGGAACGGACGGTATCCGCTGTATATCGCGCTGCACGGCGGCGGCGGAGGCCCCGAAGAGCAGAACAACGACCAGTGGATCGATATGGCCGGCTATTACAGCTGCGCTGTGGAGCGCGGGATCTACGTGGCCTGCCGGGGAATCACGGATACCTGGGACCTGCATTTCCAGGAGGATTCCTACCCGCTGTATGACCGGCTGATTGAAGCGATGGTTGTGCTGTACGGAGCGGATCCGGACCGGGTTTACCTGCTGGGGTTCTCGGCGGGCGGGGACGGCGTTTACCAGATTGCGCCGAGGCTTGCGGACCGCTTTGCCGCGGCGAACATGTCCTCGGGACATCCCAACGGCGTACGGCTGCTGAACCTGGCCAACTGCCCGATCTGCCTCCAGGCGGGAATCCGGGACTATTACAGCGAAGACGCCAGGCGGTCCGTGCGGGCGGCGGAATTTGAGGGAATCCTTTCCGGATACCGGGAGCAATACGGGTTTGGCTATGAACACCGGGTGCTGATCCATGTTCCGGAGGGACACAACTTCAACGACAGCGGGAAGGGCGAATCCAGGGTGCTGAAGGATCCCGCCCGGTTTGCGGATCCGGAGACGGGGGAATTCGCGCTGGCGGCTTTCCTGAGGGTGCTGGAGGAGCGGACCGGGTCGAACGACGTGGGCGTCCTTTCCTATTTTCTACCCCAAGAGGATCCGGCCTTTAACGCCGGAATCGCGGAGGTTGTGCAGGAACAGCTGGGGCTGGAGACGACGGAGGAAGACACCAACGCGGTGAATTACGTGTCGCAGTTCAGGCGCAATTCGGCACCGGAGAAGATCGTATGGGACCTTTCCACCCGGGCGGGGCTGCGGGAGAAGAACAGCTTTTACTGGCTGGAGGCAGGGCCTGAGGCCAACCGGGGCGTGATCACCGTTTTCTTCGACAGGGAATCCAACACGATCACGGCGGAGCCGGACGCGGAGGTAAACGGCGACTTTGCCATCCTGTTCCACCCGGCCCTTGTGGATGTTTCCAGGCCGGTGATCCTGAAGACGGGAACGCGGGAGGTCACCGTACAGATAAACCCGTCCGAAGCATTCCTGAAGGCGTCCATGCGTGAAGCCGGCGATCCCGGGCTTGCGTGCGTCGGGAAGATCCTTTACAGCGAGATCACAAAGTAAAACAGGCAGGGAGGAAAAAGAATGAGCAATCCGGTTTTCAGCTGGTGCTTTATCGGCACCGGAACCCTGGCGAAACAGGTGGCGGCGGAGATCACCGCCTCGGGCAGGCATCGGATCGCCTCCGTGTATTCCCGCAGGCCGGAGGCGGCGGAGGCCTTCGCGAAGCAATACGGGGGAGAGGCCTTCGACACGCCGGAGCAGGCGATCAGGAACGCGGACGCGGTGTATATCGTGACGCCGCATCCTGCCCATTACCCGTATGTGAAGCTTGCGATTGAACTGGGGAAACCGGTTCTCTGCGAGAAGCCCTTCACGGTGAAGGCGGAGGAGACCCGGGAGCTCTTCAGCCTGGCAAGGGAGAAGAAGGTGTACCTTGCGGAAGCCATGTGGACCTGGTTCAATCCCTGCGCGAACCGGGTGCTGAAGTGGATGAAGGAGGGCGCCGCGGGCCGCATTGAAAGGGTGGTCACGAAGATGCTGGTGAATGTGATCCACTACGCGCCGAGGCTGACGGATCCCATGCTGGCCGGAGGGGCGCTGCTGGATTCCGGCGTATATCCCGTTACGTACCTTTACCGGCTTTTCGGGAAGCCGGCGGCGGTGCGCTGCCGGGGAGAGATCGAGGACGGCGTGGACCTGGACGACGAGATCGACCTTGTGTATGACAACGGACAGACCCACCATATCTCCCTGTCCATCCGGAGGGACGGAAGCGAGAATTTTATCCGCATCGAAGGGGAGAAGGCGGATATCCTGATTGAGCATTTCCACTACGCGGATCACGCCGACCTGCTGGGAAAGGACGGACGGCTGATGGAGCGCTTTGAGGGAAAAACCACCCTGCTGAACGAGTTTGACCGGGTGGCGGAGGAAATCCGGGAAGGCAGGACGGAAAGCGCCTGGGTTTCCCCGCAGGCCACCATGGACGTGATGGAGCTGCTGGACGAATGCAGGAGGCAGATCGGGCTGGTGTATCCGTTTGAAAAGCAGGAACAGGAAAGAGGAGAGGCAACATGAAGACAGAGCGGTTTCCCATCTGGGAGGCGGATGAATACAGCTATCCGGGGGCATTCGGGTTTGTGCCCCACCTGACAGGCTATCTCCACGGGGAGGATGCGGAGGAGAGGCCCTGCATGCTGGTGGTTCCCGGGGGAGGATACTGCTACGTGTCCCCGCGGGAGGGAGAGCTCATTGCCAGGAAGTTTTACGGCTTTGGCTTCAACGCCTTTGTGCTGACCTACACGGTGAACGCGCTGATGAACTGCCCCCTGGAGAAGCAGCCCATGAAGGACCTGGCCAGGGCCGTGCGGCTGATCCGGAAGAGGGCGGCGGAATTCCGGATCCGGAAGGACAAGGTTGTGATCTGCGGATTCTCCGCGGGCGGACACCTGTGCGCGAGCCTCTGCGTACACTGGAAGGAGCTGCAGGATGAACGCTTCGGCGGGGAATCCGCCCGGCCGGACGCGGCGATCCTGAGCTACCCGGTGATTACCTCCGGCCCTTTTGCGCACCGCGGATCCATTGAATGCCTGGCCGGAAAGGACGCGGATGCGGAGACGCTGGAATACTGGTCCCTGGAGAAGCAGGTGACGGAGGATACCCCGCCCTGCTTCCTGTGGCACACGGCAACGGACGGATCCGTGCCGGTGGAGAACAGCGAAATGTTTGCTTCGGCGCTGCGGGCCCACAACGTTCCCTACGCGATGCACGTGTTTTCCGCGGGGCACCACGGGCTGTCCCTGGCGGATGAGGACTGGGCCGCGGGACGGTTCTGCGATCCGTACACCCTTGAGCAGATTGAACGGGCGGCGGAGGCCGTGAAAAGCGGAAAGGCGGAAGCATCCGAGGAAGTCCGGAAGATGCTGGGGATCTCCGATGATGAACCCCCGGCGGAGAGGCCGGCGGAGGAGCCGGTGCCGGAGGTTACGGTGTGGCCGGAGCTGGCCGTTGGCTGGATGAGGAAACAGGGGATTGTCGGGACACAGGAATAAGCAGCTTTCCGGAAAAAGAAAACATAAAAAACCGGGCCGGTTCTGCCAGGGCGGCAGAAACGGCCCGGTTTTCTTCAGGATACCGCTGAATCAGTTGGCGGATCCTGTTTTTTTCAGCAGGATTTCGACGGTTCCGTAGGTGGTCTGCGTTTTATAGAGCTCCTGCTCAGGCGCATAGCCCTCCGGCGCCTTCAGGATATGGATTTCATATTCCACGCCTTCCGGCATATTGAAGGAGGCAATGCCGTTTTCATCCGTTTTTCCGACATTGCAGACATCCTGGCTGCAGAACTGCACGGCCACATCCTTTACAGGACCGTTTTCATCGGTGACGCGGACCTGGAAGGCTCCGGCGGCCAGGGGAGCGGAAGCGGCAGGCTGCTCCTGGGCCTTGGATTCATTTGCCAGAAGCTGGTCCAGGGTCTTTTCATACTCCGACACCTGGGCACCGACGATGGGGAAGCAGGCGATCTTTCCCTCGCTGTCCACAAAAATGGAGGTGGGGAAACCGCCCGAGCAGATGGTATCCATCAGGTCGTTGCCCTCGGGCCATTTTACGCTCGGATAGGTGATGCCGTTCTTCTCCAGCACTTCCTTCCCGGCGCTGATCAGTTCGTCCGTCCAGGGCTGGTACTGCTCATACTCCACGCCGATGATGCCGCATCCTTTTTCCTTCATGCGCTGGTGGATTCCGTCCATTTCGGGCATTTCATTCAGACAGTAGCCGCACCAGGTGCCCCAGAAGTTGATCATCGTATACTTGTTGGCGGCAAACAGGTCGGCGGAGGAAACGGCGTTTCCGTTCAGGTCTGTTGTTTCAAAGGCCAGGGCGGCCCCGAGGAGCGCATTCATGGGATCCTGCGGCTCGGAGAAGGCAGCTGCTTTCAGCTCCCCGGGAAGGGCCTCCGTGATCTTGCTGATATCCGCTTCCAGGTCGGCACGGGCGGAGGCGGGGAAGGCATCGGGATACATGCCGCTCACATCATCGTAGGCGGCAAGGAGATCATCCGAAGGGAACAGCCGGAGGTAGAAGGTATAGCTTCCGCTCTCTCCGATTTTGGACAGTTCAATGTCAGCACCCAGGCCGAGGGTGGATTTCAGTTCCTCGGCCGTCCCGCCCGTGACGAACACATGGGCAAGGGGGCAGGCTCCCAGGGACGCAGCGTACTGGATGGCCTCCGCCAGGGAATCCGAAGGGTTTTCCTCATTCACATAGGAACGGGGAAGCGCAAAGGCCACCACGGAGAATGCCGCGATATAGGGGTCGCGGGTGATGACGGAGGTTTTCGTGCGGCCGGCGTAGTAGACGGACTGATCGACGGATGCCAGGGAGGGAATGGACATTCCCATATCCGGGAGGTCAATCGCCGCGCTTTCCCCCAGGGAGGCAGGGATCACTGCCGCGCACAGGAGAAGGGCAAGGAGGAGGCTCAATGCTTTTTTCATACGGCAAACCTCCCGGTTTTTATTTATCGAACCAGCGGCCCAGGTTGAACTTCCGGACAAGCCAGATTACCAGGCAGGAGCCGATGACGGAGACAATGATTTCCCCGACCAGTCCCCGGGTGCCAAGGCCGATCAGGCGGAAGGCAAAATTGCCGATCAGGCCGCCGATCCAGCCCAGGATCACATTCCCGAGCCAGCCGTTGGGGGTACCGTCCTTCATGAGCCTGCTGCCGAGATAGCCGGCCAGGGTCCAGAGCGCAATTCTGAGAATCCATTCCCACATTGTAAAATCATCCTTTCTGTATAACAGGTATATTACGGGCCCGGCGCCGGAAACGGAAAGGCTTCCGGCGCCGGTAATCATACTACAGGAGGGCTGTCCGGGTCAAATGAGGGGATCAGGAATCCTCCCGGTCCGGAAGGGAGGGAACCTTTCCCATGCTGCCGTCCCGGAGCATGGAGAAGCGATCCATGGGATAATGGCTGAGGTTTTCCAGGATCTTCCGGTTATCCGCCTTTTCCAGCAGGGTTTTACGGGCCTGGAGCACCAGAGATTCCGCCTGGTGCTTGGAGGGACCGCCCACGCAGCCGCCGGGGCAGATCATGCCTTCCACAAAATCGGCGTCCAGCTTGCCGGTCTTCAGCAGGAGCATGGTTTTCCTGCAGTCCTCCCCGCCGGCGCAGGTGACCAGGCGGATATCCGAGGTATCCTCGCCCAGCTCCTTCATGACCTCCAGCACGGCACCGGCGACGCCGCCGCTGCCCGCAAAGTTTTTGCCGAAGCGGGAGGATTCCTGGTAGTCCTCCTCCGCAGGCTCCACGGAAATGCCCCTGGAATCCAGCAGGGCTACGATTTCCCCGTAGGTAAGGGCATAATCGGCGGAATCCTTGATGAAGGGGTTCAGGGTTTCGCCTTTCTTGGCGATGCAGGGCCCGATAAAGACGGTGACACAGTCCGGATCCATGGATTTCAGGTAGCGGGATACGGCCACCATGGGAGATACGGTGGCGGACTTGTTTTTCTCATACAGCTCGGGAAAATGATGGCGGAGCATGGAGATGAAGGCGGGACAGCAGGAGGTGGTCATGATCCGGCCTTCCTTCCGGGCTTCGATCCATTCCATGGCTTCGCAGGCGGCGGTCATGTCCCCGCCGAGGCCTACCTCCACCATATCCGCAAAGCCGGCTTTTTTCAGGGCGGCCCGGACGGAAGCCATGCCCACGTCCTTGCCGAACTGGCCTTCCGTGGCCGGGGCGCACATGGCAATGACGCGTTTTCCCTCCCGGATGGCCCGGATGATGTCCACGGCGTAGATCTTTGAGCCGATGGCGCCGAAGGGGCAGTTGTGGATGCAGTGGCCGCAGTGAATGCACTTGCTTTCGTCGATCCGGCAGATCCCGGCTTCATCATAGAAGATAGCGTCCACGGGACAGGCTTTCCGGCAGGGACGCGCCCGGTGGATGATGGCGCCGAAGGGACAGGATTTGGCGCACATTCCGCAGGATTTGCACTTGGTGGAATCAATGCGCATTTTTGTATCGCCGGGAGAAATGGCGTTGAACCGGCAGGCGTTCAGGCAGGCCTTGCCCAGGCAGAACCGGCAGATGTCCGAGACGAAATAGTCCTGGATGGGACAGTCGTCGCAGGCGGCGGGGATGACCGCCACCACGTTATCGGACTGGAGGCCGGGTTCCGGGCATTCTCCCATAGCCAGCCGGATCCGGCCCCGGACGATTTCCCGCTCCTTGTAAACGCAGCATCGGTAACTGGCTTTCGGGCCGGGACTGACCCGATAGACGATTTTTTCCGTTTCCTCCGGGGTCAGGCGGTCCTCCCAGGCCAGACGGCAGACCTCCCGCAGGATAAAGTGCTTGAGTTCAACGATTCCCTTGTCGTTTGTAATCATTTTTCCCTCCGGAACAAAGTGTCGGTCAGAAGGTAATCTTCAGGGTGTTGGCGCACAGGGAAGGGAGCCGGTCCGGCAGGCTTACCAGCAGGACGCCCATTTCCTGGACGAAGGGAACGGGTCCCGCCCCCAGCAGCTCCACGCCGCGGACCGGCCGGTCCGCAAAGCTGCGCAGCACGGCGGCCTGCCCGCCGGAAGCCCCCATCATGAAGGCGTAGACGGCGCCGTTTTTCTGCACGAAACGGTAATCGTTCCGGCCCCAGTCGGTTTTGTCTTCGGTGAAGCCGTCGATTTTGACCCGGGTTTCCCCCTCGCCGAAGACGTCCCAGGGACGGGTGCCGTAAACGGCTTCCCCGTTGACGGCGAACCATTCGCCGATTTTTTCCAGGATGAACTCCGCGTCGTCATCGATGGTTCCGTCCGGCCGCTGGAGGATATTGAGGAGCATGACGCCGTTTTTGGAAATGATATCCACGAGCATTTCGATGATCTGCTCCGGCTTCTTGTAGGGATAATGGACATCATAGAACCAGTTGCCGATGCAGGTATCGGTATGCCATGGCTCCGGCATGATGCCGGGCAGCTGGCTCTTTTCGATGTCCAGCACGCCGATGCTGAAGATTTCCGGCCGGCGGTCCTTCTGCAGGTAGACGGCCCGGTTTTCCCCGTGGTCGTCAATGGAGGTGTTGTACAGGTGTGCCACCACCTCAAGACCCAGGCGGTAAACGGCAGGATCCGGATCCCCCTGCTGGCCCATCCAGTGCTCCCCGAAGGGAAGCACGCCGTCGGTATACAGCAGGTCCGGATGGAAGCGGTCGATCATTTCATTGACGCAGCGCTGCCAGTAGGAGCGGAAGCCGGGATTGGAGGTGTACCAGGGATCGGCGGCTGTCGGGTTCTCCGTTCCGTGCTCCTGGTTGGCATGGTAGAAATCCTGCCAGGCCGGGTCGTTCCCGTCATAGGGGACGCCGGCGTAGGGGCCGGACTTGTCACAGCCCTTATTGACCCGCCACCAGGAGAAGGAAGCCCCCAGGTGTTCGCTGATGCCGAAGGGCATGCCCAGCCGGTCCGCCGCCTTCTTCCAGAGGGCGAGGATATCCTTATGGGGACCAACGTTGACGCTGTTCATCCGGTTGATCTTTGAATCGTAGTTGAAGAAATGGTCGTGATGGGTGCCCTGGGTCATGAGATACCGGGCGCCGGCTTTGTAATACTTGTCCGCCAGGGATTCCGGATCGAATTTTTCCGCCTTCCACAGGGCGCAGATATCCTTGTAGCCGAAAACGGAAGGGTGTCCGTAATGGCGGACATGGTATTCATACTGGGGCGTTCCTTCTATATACATATTCCGGGCATACCAGTCCCCGAACATGGGAACGCTCTGGGGGCCCCAGTGGCTCCAGATGCCGAACTTGGCATCCCTGAACCATTCCGGGGCGGAATAGGTGCGCAGGGACTCAAACGAGGGATCAAAATGATTCATGGACAGTACCTCCCGCAAATTCGAATAAATACAGCCCTTCGGCGTGTTTTTTCCTCTGCGTTCAATGTAGCGGAAAGGCAGGCGGCTGTCAAGAAAGAAAAAGAAAAACAAGACAAATGCCAAACAGGGGACAGGGGCCCGGGCGGCGGGAAGGGATTTATGGTATACTTGGCAGGAACCGAAAGAAAAAAGGGGAACGGCTATGCGTATTTCAGAACTGCTGAAGCGGGACGGAGTCACCTTCTCCCTGGAGGTGTTCCCGCCGAAAACTTCCGAAAAATACAGCGAAACCGCTGCAACGGCCCGGGAGATCGCCCGGCTGCGTCCGGATTTCATGAGCGTGACCTACGGGGCCGGAGGCGGAACCGGGGAGTTCACTACGGGGATCGCGGCGGACATCCAGAACACGCTGGGGGTTCCGACCCTGGCGCACCTGACATGCGTATCCTCCGACCGGGCGCATGTGATGAAAATGCTGGAGCTGTACCGGGAAAACGGGATCGAGAACATCCTTGCCCTCCGGGGAGACCTGCCGAAGGACGGAAAGATTTCGGAGGACTACCGCTATGCGGTGGAGCTGATCCGGGATATCCGGGAGAACGGGGATTTCTGCATCGGCGGGGCCTGCTATCCGGAAGGGCACATCGAAAGCCGGAACAAGGCCGAGGACCTGCGGCACCTGAAGGAAAAGACGGACGCCGGGCTGGATTTCCTGACCACCCAGATGTTCTTCAACAACGATATCTTTTACAATTTCCTGTACCGGGCCCGGGAGGCGGGAATCCTGGTTCCGGTGATTGCCGGGATCATGCCCATCACCAGTCCCCGGCAGCTGCAGCGGAGCGTTGCCATGTCCGGAACGGACGTTCCCCAGCGGTTCCGCGCCATCGTGGACTGCTTCGGGGACAGCCCGGAGGCCATGAAGCAGGCCGGAATCATCTACGCCACGGAACAGATTATCGACCTGATCGCCAACGGGATCCGGCATATCCATGTTTACACCATGAACAAGCCCGAGGTGGCGGAAGGAATCATGAAGAACCTTTCCGCGATCCTGCGGTAAGGCGGTGAGCAGATGAGGGTTCCGGTGGAGGAGGCCCTGCGGTATCTCGGCGCGGCCGGGGCAGGGGGAGAAACCCGGCAGATGGCGGAGGAAGCCGCGGCGCTGCTGGAGAGCAGGCTGCGGCCCAGGTTCCTGTGGAGGGCTTTCCGCACGGAGCGCGGGGACGGGGAGATCCTGCTGCCGGAGGCCGGCATCCGGCTTCCGGGGCGGCTGGCGGAAAACATGCTGGAGCAATGCGAAACAGCGGTGCTGGCGGTATGCACCCTGGGCGCGGGGTTTGACCGGCTGGAGCAGGAATGGGAGGCCCGGGACATGGCGCGGGCGGCCGTGATGGACGCCTGCGGCAGCGCCTGGACGGAAGCGGTGTGCGACGCGGCGGAGGAGGAGATCAGCCGCCGGTTTCCGGACTTATACCGGACGGACCGGTTCAGCCCGGGATACGGGGACCTTCCCCTGAGCCTGCAGGCGGATTTTCTGTGGGCGCTGGACGCGGAGAGGAGACTCGGCGTCACCGCCAACGAAAGCTTCCTGCTGCTGCCCTGCAAATCCGTGACGGCGGTGATCGGCCTTTCGGACCGGCCCCAGGGAGCGAAGATCCGGGGCTGCGGCTTTTGCGGGCTGCGGGAAGACTGCGCGTATCGGAGAGGAGGAAAATTCTGTGGGATTTAAACTGCCGACCCTGCTGGACGGCGCCATGGGAACCATGCTGCAGGCAGGCGGCATGAAACCGGGCACCATTCCGGAAACGCTGAATATCACCGACCCGGAGAAGGTGGCCGCCGTGCACCGGGCTTACCTGCAGGCGGGAAGCCGGGCGGTTTACGCAAACACCTTCGGGGCCAACGGCCTGAAGCTGAAGCATACGGGATACACCGTAAGGGAAGTGGTTTCCGCCGGGATCCGGATTGCCCGGGAGTGCGCCGCGGAAACCGGCGCCCTGGCAGCCCTGGACGCGGGCCCGCTGGGGGTGATGGTGGAGCCGCTGGGCTCCCTGCCCTTTGAGGACGCGGTGGAGCTGTACCGGGAGGTTATGCGGGCCGGGAAAGACGCGGGAGCCGACCTGGTCGTCATTGAAACCATGAGCGACCTGACGGAAACCCGGGCAGCGCTGCTGGCCGCCAAAGAGGAAACGGACCTTCCGGTGATGGTGACCATGAGCTTTGATGAAACAGGGCGCACCTTCACGGGATGCACCCCGGCCTCCATGGCGCGCACCCTGGAGGGACTCGGGGCGGACGCGGTAGGGGTCAACTGTTCCCTGGGGCCGGCGGAAATGGTTCCCATCGTGCAGGAAATCCGGAGAAACACACGCCTTCCGGTGATCGCGAAGCCCAACGCCGGGCTTCCGGACCCGGTTACGGGGAAATACGGCGTGGACGCGGAAGCCTTCGCCCGGGCCATGGAGGCGCTGGCGGCCGCCGGCGCGGAAATCCTGGGGGGATGCTGCGGAACGGATCCTTCCTTCATCCGGGCGCTGGCAGGCAGGGAATATCCCGCGGCAGGGCGGCCGGAGATCGGCGGCGCGGTCTGCACGGGGCCGGTGTGCGTGCGGACGGACGGAATCCGGGTGATCGGGGAGCGGATCAACCCCACCGGAAAGAAACGGATGCAGCAGGCGCTGCTGCAGGAAGACCTGGACTACCTGGTGGAAATGGCGATCCGGCAGGCGGACGCGGGAGCGGACATCCTGGACGTGAACGTCGGGTATCCCGGGGTGGACGAGGTGACGATGCTGCCCCGGGCGGTGCGGGCGATCCAGGCGGCGGTGGACCTTCCCCTGCAGCTGGACACCACGGATCCGGCGGCGCTGGAAGCGGCGCTGCGGGTTTACAGCGGCAAGGCGGCGGTGAACTCCGTGAACGGCAAGGAGGAGAGCCTCCGGACCGTGCTGCCGCTGGTGAAAAAATACGGCGCGGCGGTGGTGGGCCTGACGCTGGATGAGAACGGGATTCCGGACACCGCGGAAAAGCGGTTTGCCATTGCGGAAAAAATCCTGAACCGGGCGCTGGAAGCGGGCATTCCCCGGGAGGACGTGTGGATCGACTGCCTGACGCTGACGGTATCCGCCCAGCAGGAGCAGGCCGCGGAGACGCTGAAGGCGGTGCGCCTGGTGACGGAAAGGCTGGGACTGAAAACGGTGCTGGGGGTCAGCAATATCTCCTTCGGCCTGCCGAACCGGCTGCTGGTGACCGAGGCGTTCCTGTGCAGCGCCCTGGAGGCCGGGCTTACCATGCCCATTGTGAATCCGAACCAGAAGGAAATCATGGACATGATCGCCGCCCGGAGGGCCCTGAGCGGGGAGGACGCGGAGTGCCGGGCATATGTGGAGCGGTTCGCGGGGGAAACGAATGAAAACGGAGCCGCGGAGAAAAAGGCCGCGCCGGCGGAGATGACCCTGGGAGAGGCCATCCGCCGGGGACTCCGGAAGGAAGCGGGACGCCTGACCGCGGAGGCGCTGGCCACCCGGAAGGAAATGGAGCTGGTGGAGCAGGAGCTGATTCCCGCGCTGGAGGAAACCGGGGAAAAGTATGAGCAGGGGAAGGTGTTCCTGCCCCAGCTGCTTTCTGCGGCCCAGGCAGCGCAGGCGGCCTTTGAGGAGATCCGGGGATCCCTGCTGAAAAAAGGGGAAAAGGGAACGGACCGGGGACGCTTGATCATGGCCACCGTGCAGGGGGATATCCACGACATCGGCAAGAACATCGTGATTACGGTGCTGGAGAACTACGGATACCGGGTGAAGGACCTGGGAAAGGACGTTTCCCCGGAAACCGTGGTGGAGGAAGCCCGGAAAACGGGGGTTCGGCTGGTGGGGCTCAGCGCGCTGATGACCACCACCCTGCCGGCCATGGCGGAAACCGTGAAGCGGCTGAAGGAGCTGCCGGATCCGCCGAAGGTGATGGTGGGCGGAGCCGTGGTGACGGAGGAGTACGCCCGGTCCATCGGCGCGGACTATTACGGGAAGGACGTGCGGGACGCGGTGAAGATCACCGGCAAGGTGTTCGGATCCTGAACCTGCGGAAATAAAAAGAAGGCCTCCGGAGAAAACTCCGGGGGCCTTTCCTGAAGGGAGGATCAGTTTTCCTCCGCTTCGATGGAGGTCTTCGCCTTTACGGTGACCTTGCGCTCGTAGCTACTGAAGATATCGTCCACCATCGCTTTGTCGGGGGCCTTGGTGAGGATGCTGACCAGGGGCACCAGGATCAGCCCGATGATCATGCAGAAGGCGCCGGCGTTGATGGGGGACTGGAGGAGCCCCAGGTTCAGGTTCAGGATCTTCAGGTTGCTCAGCATATCCAGGGTCATGAAGATCACGGAGAAGATCATGGAGGCCCAGCAGGCGTTCTTCGTGGTGCGCTTCCAGTACAGGCCGTAGAGGAAGGGAGCCAGGAAGGCGCCGGCCATGGCGCCCCAGCTGATGCCCATGGCCTGGGCGATGAAGGCAACGGAGGACCTGGCCTGGAAAATCGCCAGGGCAGCGGAAATCACGATGAAGACCAGGATCAGCAGCCGCATGACGAGGAGCTGCTTTTTCTCATCCATCTCCTTGATGACATGGCCCTTCAGCAGGTCCAGGGTCATGGTGGAGGAGGAGGTCAGCACCAGGGAGGAAAGGGTGGACATGGAGGCGCTGAGCACCAGGATGATCACCACCGCCAGCAGGAAAGGCGTCAGCCCGGACAGCATGGCGGGAACCACCGCGTCATAGCCGCCTGCGGGAGTGCCGGCTTCGGTGACCCCGATTTCCGCGGAGAAGAGGCGGCCGAAACCGCCCAGGAAATAGCATCCGCCGGCCACGACCATGGCGAAGACGGTGGAGATGACGGTGCCCTTGTGGATGGCGCCCTCACTCTTGATGGCATAGAACTTGCCGATCATCTGGGGCAGGCCCCAGGTGCCCAGGGAGGTGAGCAGCACCACGCCCAGCAGG
>CAMHSI010000033.1 GCA_946187775.1 uncultured Clostridia bacterium | reverse complement strand
GAAAAGCATAAAAATGTCATAAAATTGTAAAAATTCCGTTGACTTTTCGACACAAAGAGGGTAGAATCACATGTATCGAAGTCAACGGGCTTTTTACGCCCTTTTTTTCGGGAGGGAAATCCATGGTGCAGCAGACAAGGAAATGGATCCGGATCCTGGCGGCGGTAACGGCGCTGGCGCTTTGCATGGGCGGGGCGGCGGTGATGGCACCGACGCGGACTGTGGCGGCGGCGGAGGAGCAGGAGATCGTCTCCAGCTACCCCTACACCACGGTGACGAAGGTGAAGGTGAACCTGCGGAAGAGCCGGAGCGTGAAATCCGAGCTGATTCACCGGATTCCCGCCGGCGCGGAGATTACCGTGAAGGAAAAGAACGGGAACTGGGCCGCGGTGGAGTACGGGAAGTACAAGGGCTGGGTCCGGACAGAGTACATCGTGCTGAAAACGGTGAAGAAGATCCGGGTGACCCCCACCCCCACGCCGATTCCCACCCTGTCGCCGGAGGAGGACGCCGGCGGCTACACCATCCTGCGCCGGGGAGACAAGAGCACGGCGGTGCGCTCCCTGCAGGAGGCCCTGATTGAGCTGGGGTACATGAGCAAGAAGGCCACGGCGGACGGGATCTTCGGCGAGGCCACGGAGAAGGCCGTCATCGCCTTCCAGCAGAAGAACGAGTATCCGGACACGGGGCTGGTGGACGCGAACCTGCAGGCCTACATCTATTCCGGAAAGCCCCTGAACTCCAAGGGCAACAAGCAGACGGTGAAAACCCTGAGCCCGGTGCCCGGGGCCACCATGAAGATGAACAACACGGGAGCCCTGGTGGGCGAGCTGCAGCAGATGCTGGCGGACCTGGGCTACTACACGGCGAAGATTACCAACGTATATGATACGGCTACCCGCTCGGCGGTGACGGCCTTCCAGAGGAAGAACGGCCTGGAGGCGGACGGCGCCGCGGGGGCCGAGACCCGGAAGCTGCTGGAGAGCGGCAGCGCCCTGGGTGTCGGCGACGAGACGACGCCCACCCCGGAACCCACCCCCACTCCCACGCCGGTGCCTACCTTTGAGATTCCGGACAGCACGGTGAAGAACGGATCCGAGGGCAAGGACGCCAAGGCGGTGCAGGAGCGGCTGCAGGAGCTGGGATATTACCGGGGCAAGCTGGACGGCAAATTCGGCCGGGCCAGCGTCAACGCCCTGAAGAGCTTCCAGACCAACAACGGCCTGAAGGCGGACGGCATCGCGGGAGAGGGAACCTACAGCAGGCTGTTCAGCATTGAGGCGATTTCCTTCGAGGTTCCAGAGGTCACCACCATTCCGGAGAGCGCGGCGGCGGAAACCGAGGCGGAAAGCTCCACCTGGGCCACGCTGCGGCGGGGAAGCACGGGAACGGACGTGAAGCAGCTGCAGGAGAACCTGATCCAGCTGGGATACCTGGAGGGAAAACCGGACGGGAATTACGGCCTGGTAACCGCAGCGGCGGTGAAGGCCTTCCAGATTGCCAACGGCCTGAAGGCGGACGGCGCCGCGGGGGAGCAGACCCTGAAGAAGCTCTACGGCGGGGACGCAAAGGAAGCGGTGAAGAAGAGCGCGGCGGCGGAAGCCACCCAGGAGACGGAAGCCTCCGGATCCCTGAAGGAGGGAAGCACCGGGACGGAAGTCAAGAGCCTGCAGACGCTGCTGATTGAGCAGGGATACCTTTCCGGAAAGGCCGACGGCGTATACGGCAGCAAGACCGCGGCAGCGGTACGGGCCTTCCAGAAGGCCAACAACCTGACGGAGGACGGCATCGCGGGGGCAAGGACCCTGGCGAAGCTGCAGGACGGAGGCCTGCCGGCAGCCACCCCCACCCCGGCCCCCACGCCCACGCCGGCACCGGTGCCCGGAGCGGCGGAAGCCCTGGCGGGGCGGCCCAACGCCAGCCGGGTGATCTACGCCAACTGGTACACGACGGTGAAGGACGTGGCGAAGAAGTATCCCTACGCCACGGTGTATGACTACGCCACGGGGATCTCCTGGCAGGTGAACATCTTCTCCGTGGGTGCCCATGCGGACTGCGAGCCGGTGACGGCCAACGACACGGCGAAGATGAACCGGGCCTTCGGCGGGGAAACCACCTGGAACCCGAAGCCGGTATGGGTGATCTTCTCCGACGGCAGCGTTTACATGGCCTCCACCCATAATACGCCCCACGGCACCTCCCACAACAAGGACAACAACTTCAACGGCCACCTGTGCATCCATTTCCCGCGGACCCAGGCGCAGGTTACCGCCATCGGCCCCTACGCCACCAGCCACCAGGAGACCATTGACCAGGGCTGGGCGGAGACGCGGAAAATGACCTATTGATCCCCGGGAGATCCTGTGATATGCTTTCAGAAAAAACGGGACCGGGGAAATGATGAGAAGCTTATTGGAAGAAATGAAACGGATACGGAAGCCCGCCCGCAGGGGGATTGCCCTGCTGGCGGGCTTCGCGCTGCTTTGCGGCCCGGGGTTGGCGGAGGAGCAGGAGATCGACCTGGGGGACCTCTTCGAGCTGGAGGAGGAAGAGGTGGCAATCCGGGACCCGGCGGACACGCTGCTGGCCAAGGACATCGAATGGCACACGCCGGGAGAGGGAAGCCCGGTGCAGTGCGACCATGAAAACTGCTACTGGAAGCTTGCCATGGGATCCCACGACGAGGCGGCGGTGTGGCGGGTGCTGACTTCCCCGGTGACGGTGCTGGACTACAGCCAGCGGCACCAGTACAAGGCCCGGAAGGAGCCCAGCGCCGACTGCACGGAATACACCGGGGAGATCACCGGGGAAAGCCAGGCGGTGCACGTGCTGGAGCGGGGAGAGGAATGGACGCTGGTGGAGGCCTACTCCTCCTCGCCGGAGGGCTCCAAGGTGAAGGTGTGGGCAGAGAAATTCCAGGGCTGGGTGGAAACCAAGCTGCTGAAAGAGGTGCCGGTGGACCAGACCTACGGCATCGTGATCGACAAGCAGAAGCAGCGGCTGTACCTCTACAAGGAAGGGAAGCTGTATTCCACCCTGCTGTGCTCCACGGGATACTACAACCCGAAGAAGGGAACCCGCTGGAACGAGACCCCGGCGGGGGAATTCCTGTGCATCAGCTGGACGGGGGATTTTCCCCTGAAGGATGACGACGGGAACGTCAACATGATGTGCAACAACGCCATCCGCATCAACGACGGGATCCTGATCCACGAGGTGCCCATGATCCCCAAGGACGACGGGAACGGGGGCGTGAAATGGAGCTACGACCGGTGTGAGCGGTACCTGGGGGAGAAGGCCAGCCACGGGTGCATCCGGGTGCAGCAGAAGCGGACGCCGGAGGGCATCAACGAGAAATGGCTGTGGGACAACCTGAGCAACGGCAACAAGGCGGGACAGCTGTACACGAAGGTGATCATCTGGGACGACGCCGGGCGGACGCTGGGATACCCGGACGATGAGCTGAAGCTCTACTGGAGCCCGAAGGACTACTCGGCCTACTACCATTCCAGCCCGGAATGCGAGCGGATCCGGGGATCGAAATCCACGGTTGAATTCAATTACGGAGAGCTGGAGGACAGCAAATACCGCAGCAAGAAGGCCTGCCCCTGCTGCGCGCCGGAACCCCGGCGGGCGGGCATTGAGGAAATGAACGAGAAGAACAACCGATAAACACGAAAAAGCTTTTCAACCCTCCCGGAGCGTGGTATCATACCGGTATATTTTTATCGGAATACCGCGCGACGGGAGGTTTTTTTGATGCGGCTGATTGTTCCGGAGAACTACAATCCGGTGCTGGACCTGCGGGATACGGAGATCGCCATCAAGCTGGTGAAGGACTTCTTTGAGCAGGAGCTGGCCAAGGCCCTGAACCTGACCCGGGTTTCCGCGCCGATTATGGTGACGCCTGAATCCGGCCTGAACGACAACCTGAACGGGGTGGAGCGGCCGGTATCCTTCGACATCCTGGAGACGGGGCAGCAGGCGGAAATCGTCCACTCCCTGGCCAAATGGAAGCGGCAGGCGCTGAAGACCTACGGCTTCTCCGTCGGGGAAGGGCTTTACACGGACATGAACGCCATCCGCCGGGACGAGGAGACGGACAACATCCACTCCATCTTCGTGGACCAGTGGGACTGGGAGCGGATTATGGATCCCTCGGAGCGGAACGAAGGGTTCCTGCGGGACATCGTGGGGAAGATCTACCTGACGCTGCGGAAGACGGAGGGCTTCGTCTGCGCCCACTATCCCCACATCAAGCCGGAGCTGCCGGACCACATCACCTTCGTGACCACCCAGGAGCTGGAGGACCGGTATCCGGAGCTGGATCCCAAGGACCGGGAATACCGGGCGGCGAAGGAATACGGCGCGGTTTTCCTGATGCAGGTGGGCGGCGCCCTGCGCAGCGGGAAGATCCACGACGGCCGGGCCCCGGACTACGACGACTGGAGCCTGAACGGGGACATCCTTTTGTATGACCCGCTGCTGGACATCTCCCTGGAGGTGAGCAGCATGGGGATCCGGGTGGACCCGGACACCCTGCGGAAGCAGCTGAAGATCCGGGGATGCGAGGAGCGGGCGGAGCTGCCCTTCCAGAAGGCGCTGCTGGCGGGCGAGCTGCCCCAGACCATCGGCGGGGGCATCGGCCAGAGCCGGATGTGCGTGTACTTCCTGCGGAAGGCCCACGTGGGGGAGGTGCAGGCCTCCCTGTGGCCGGAAGAGGTGCAGGAGGCCTGCCGGAAGGCGAACATCCCGCTGCTTTAAACACAGGCGAATACAGGAAAACGGACCGGAACGAAGGCTGCTTCGTTCCGGTTCTTGACATCCGGGGGCAAACATGCGACACTGTGCAAAGCGAAGGGGAAAGCTCCCCTTCGCCGCAAGGTGTTTTTGGGGCGGGGGCTGCGGGGCCGCCGCGTCATCAAAGAAGCGAGGAACAAAAGAGATGGAGAAGAAGATCTGCCTGATCGTCGGGCTGGGGAATCCCGGGGACAAATACGCCCACACCCGGCACAACGCGGGGTTTGAGGTGATGGACCTGCTGGAGGAGAAATACGGGGTGCATCTGCGGAAGAAGATGCTGCAGCCCTGGGCGGAAGCGGCGTGGACCGACGGGACGAAAAAGGTGATTTTATGCCGGCCGCTGACCTACATGAACAACAGCGGCGAGGCGGTGAAAAAAATCGCGGCCCGCAACGGGGTGCGGGAGGAGAACTGCCTGGTGATCTACGACGATATCGACCTGCCTCCGGGAAAGATCCGGGTGCGGGCCGGGGGCGGCCCGGGAACCCACAACGGCATGCGCAGCATTGTGGCGGAGACGGGATGGGAGCATTTTCCCCGGATCCGGGTAGGCACCGGGGACCGGCCCAAGGGGGAGGACCTGGTGAAATGGGTGCTGGGCCGGCCGGGACCGGATGAGCAGCCCCGGATGGCGGCGGCCTTCAAAGAGGCGGCGGCATGCGCCGTGGAATGGACGGAGCGGGGCATTGACGCGGCCATGCGGCTGGCGGCGGCGCAGCAGAGCAACTGAAACGGCTGAAGGAAGAGCGGGAAAGGGAAAAACGTGCTGGAGAATATCAGGATCCCCGGGGAAGAAACGCTGATTGCCGCAGGGCGGGGGAAAATTGCGGCGCTGACGGGGGTGAACGCCACGCTGGCGGCGGCCCTGGCCTGCCGGGCGGCAAAGGCGGGGAAGCGAACCCTGCTGGTGGCGGAAAACGACCTGAAGGCCTCCCGGGCGGCGGACGACGCCCGGCAGATGGGAGGCAAGGCGGCGTTCCTGCCGGGGGGCGAGATTGACCTGACAAGGGCGGCGGGAAGCCTGGAAAGCAGCTGGCGGCGGCTGGAGGCCCTGAGCGCGGTATGCTCCGGGGAGGCGCGGATCCTCTGCGCCGGGGCGGAGGCCATGGCCCAGCGGATGGGCCGGCCGGAACCCTTCCGGGAGATTACGGTGACGCTGAAGCCCGGGGACCGGACGCCCCCGGCGGAGCTGGCCCGGCGGCTGGTTCGGATGGGATACGAGCGGGTCGGCATGGTGGAAGGCAAGGGACAGTTTGCCCTGCGGGGATCCATCCTGGACGTGTATCCCCCGGCCATGAGCCAGGGGATCCGGATGGAATTTTTTGACGACGAGATTGACAGCCTGCGGGTATTTGACTGCATCAGCCAGCGGAGCCAGGAGACGGCGGGGGAGATACCCCTGACGCCGGCCTGCGAGGCGCTGCTGGAGGAGGGGGAATACCCGGCGGCGGCGGCCCGGATGCGCGCCGCCCTGGGGACGGAGGAACGAGAGAAGGGGGAAAGCCTTTTCCCGGAGCTGCCGCCCCTGCCGGAGGACGAGGACGACGCGGAGCTGTTTGACCGGGCGGTGGCCCCGGCGGTGCGGGAGGCCGGATACAAGGCGGCGGAAGCGGCGGAAACGGAGCGGCGGATGAGCCGGCTGCTGGAGGACGCGCAGAGCCTGGAGGAGGGGATTCCCTTCCGGCGGATGCGGGCCTGGATAACGGTTTTGACAGAGAAGACGGGGACGGTGTTTGACTGGTTCCGGCCGGACCTGGTGCTGCTGCTGGAGCCGGACCGGCTGCGGACCCGGACGGAGGAGCGGCAGGCCGGATTTGCCGAGGACCTGGCCTCCGCCATGGCCCGGGGCGAAGCGGTTCGGGAGCAGGAAAAGCTGCTGATGGACTGGGACAGCATCCGACGGGCGGCGGGAGACACCCCCACGGGCGTGCTGACGGAAATGCTGCTGGGGCTGGGGGGCATCAAACCGGACAGCGTTACGGACACCGAGGCGGCGGGGATTCCCGGATACGGCGGCCAGATCAGGACGCTGAAGAATGACATCGCCGCCTGGCGGGCGGCGGGATACCGGATTTACCTGCTTTCCGGCGGAAGCTCCCGGGGAAAGCGGCTGGAGGAAAGCCTGGGCGAGCTGGGGGAAAAGGCGGTTTTCTGCGAAACGCCCCGGGAGGCAGGACAGGGAGAGGCCCTGATCCTGCCCATGACGCTGCGGAGCGGATTCATCCTGAAGAAAACCGGCACCGTGGTGGTATCCGACGCGGACATCTGGGGCGAGGGATACCGGAAGAGCAAGAGCCGGAAATACAGCGGGGAACGGATTTCCACCTTCACGGACCTGAAGGTGGGGGACTACGTGGTACATGAGGACCACGGGGTAGGCCTGTACAGGGGGATGACCCGGATCCAGAGCGAGGGCACCTGGCGGGACTACCTGCTGATTCAGTACGACGGGAACGACAAGCTGTACGTGCCGGTGGAGCAGCTGGAGCGGGTGCAGCGGTATATCGGCAACCCGGGACAGGCGCCGAAGCTGAACCGGCTGGGAGGCGGCGAATGGGCCCGGCAGAAGGGCAAGGTCAAGGAGAGCCTGAAGACCCTGGCCTTCGACCTGAAGGCCCTGTACGCGGAGCGGAGCCGGGAGACGGGATACGCCTTCGGGCCGGAAACGGCCTGGCAGCGGGAATTTGAGGACGAGTTCCCCTGGGAGCTGACGCCGGACCAGGCCCAGAGCGTGCGGGAGATTTCCGCGGACATGGAAAGCCACCGGAACATGGACCGGCTGCTGTGCGGGGACGTGGGCTACGGCAAGACGGAGGTAAGCCTGCGGGCGGCCTTCAAGGCCATTGCGGACAACAAGCAGGCGGCGCTGCTGGCGCCCACCACCATCCTGGTGCAGCAGCACTACAACACCATCGTGAAGCGGTTCCGGAACACCGGGGCGCGGATCGACTACCTGAGCCGGTTCCGGACGCCGAAGGAGCAGAAGGCGGTGCTGGAGAAGCTGGCGGCGGGGGATATCGACTTCATTATCGGCACCCACCGGCTGCTGGCCAAGGACGTGAAATTCAAGGACCTGGGGCTGCTGATCGTGGACGAGGAGCAGCGCTTCGGCGTGGCCCACAAGGAAACCATCAAGAACATGAAAAAGCAGGTGGACGTGCTGACGCTGAGCGCCACGCCCATCCCCCGGACGCTGCACATGAGCATGACGGGGATCCGGGACATGAGCGTGCTGGAAACGCCGCCGGAGGACCGGATTCCGGTGCAGACGGTGGTGACGGAATATTCGGACGCCCTGATCCGGGACGCGATCCTGCGGGAGCTGAGCCGGGGCGGGCAGGTGTATTTCCTCTACAACCGGGTGCGGAGCATCAACACCTTCTACGAGCGGCTGCGGGCCCTGGTGCCGGAGGCCCACATCGGCGTGGCCCACGGGCAGATGCGGGAGCACCAGCTGGAAGACGTGATGATGGACTTCTACGCGGGGAACTACGACGTGCTGCTGTGCACGACGATCATTGAGAACGGGCTGGACGTGCCCGGGGCCAACACCCTGATCGTTTTCGACGCGGACCGGTTCGGCCTGAGCCAGCTGTACCAGCTGCGGGGAAGGGTGGGCCGGAGCAACCGGCAGGCCTACGCCTACTTTACGGTGCGGACGGACAAGATCCTGACGGAGACGGCCCAGCAGCGGCTTTCCGCCATCCGGGAATTTACGGAGTTCGGGGCGGGCTTCCGCATCGCCATGCGGGACCTGGAGATCCGGGGGGCCGGGAACATCCTGGGACCGGAGCAGCACGGGCACCTGGCGGCGGTGGGCTACGACATGTACTGCAAGCTGATGGAGGAGACCCTGGCGGAGGTGCAGGGCCGGCGGGAGACCCGGGAGCTGGAAACCCGGGTGGACCTGCGGGTGGACGCGTTCCTGGGGACGGACTACGTGGCCGAAGAGAAGCAGCGGATGGAGATGTACAAGCGGATCGCCTCCGTTGTGACGGACGAGGAGCGGGCGGACGTGACGGACGAGCTCATCGACCGCTACGGCGAGCTGCCGGGGCCGGCGGAAACGCTGCTGGACGTGAGCCAGCTGCGGGCGCTGGCCAACCGGATCGGCGTCAGCGCTGTGGGCCGGGGCAAGGAAGGCCTGAGCATGAAGCTGGACGAGCGGTATGTGCCGGAGGGCCGGATCTTCCTGCAGGCCATCGCGGAGACGGACGGACGGCTGATGCTGACGGCCCGGGCGCCCTACCGGCTGGTGCTGAAATGCAGCTGCCCGAAGGACACGGAGCTGATGGCGGAGGGGCTGAAGGTGCTGCGGAAGCTGTGCCGGCGGATCGACGAGCTGACGGAGGCGGCGAAGGAAAAGGAAGAAAAGGAGCGGGAGGCATGAAGCGGATCTGGCCCTGGGCCCTTGCGGCGGCGGTATTTGCCGCGGACCGGGTGACGAAAATGCTGGCGCCGGGGATCCCGGAAGGGGGGCAGGCGCTGATTCCGGGGGTGATCGGCCTCCGGTACGCGGAGAACCGGGGAATCGCCTTCTCCCTGCTGAGCGGGGCCCCCTGGGCCCTGGGGATCCTGAGCCTGGCGCTGATTGTTGGAGCCTTCCTGTACCTGCGGAAGAAGGAGCTGCACCCGGCGACCCTCGCGGGCCTCATGCTGATGCTGGGAGGCGCGGCGGGGAACATGATGGACCGGTTCATTCACGGATATGTGCCGGACATGATTGAGTTCCTGTTTGTGCGCTTCGCGGTGTTCAACGTGGCGGACGCCTGCCTGACGGTGGGGTGCGCCGTGGTGATGGCCCGGCTGCTGTTCGGCCGGGAGGGGTAAATTGAAGGAGAAAAGAATGGAAGAGAAGCGGATTTGCCTGGAAACCGACGGGCGGCGGCTGGACGTGCAGCTGGGAGAGGCGGCGGGGATCAGCCGGAGCCGGGCGGCGGCGCTGATGGAGGAGGGATACTGCCTGCTGGCGGGGGAGCCCTGCCGGAAGGCGGGAACGAAGCCGGCCCCCGGGCGGGAGGTGGTCCTGACGATTCCCGCGCCGAAGGATCCGGTTCCCCAGGCGGAGGACATCCCCCTGGAGATCCTCTATGAGGACGCGGACATGGCTGTGGTGGTGAAGCCCCGGGGAATGGTGGTGCATCCGGCGGCGGGGCACACCGAGGGTACCCTGGTGAACGCGCTGCTGGGGAACCTGGACGAGCTGGGAGGCATCGGCGGGGAGCTGCGGCCGGGGATCGTGCACCGGCTGGACAAGGACACCAGCGGGGTGATGATGGTGGCCAAGAACGACGAGACCCAGGCGGAGCTGAGCCGGATGCTGAAGGACCGGGAGATTGAGAAGCACTACCTGGCCCTGACGGAGGGCCTTATGAAGGAGGAGCAGGGGCGGATTGAGGCGCCCATCGGCCGGAGCCGGAAGGACCGGAAGAAGATGGCGGTGGACCCGGAGGGCCGGGAGGCCGTGACGGAATGGACGGTGGTGGAGCGGGGCAGGGAATGCACGCTGCTGGACGTTCACATCCTGACGGGGAGGACCCACCAGATCCGGGTGCACATGAAGCACATCCACCACCCGGTGTGCGGGGATCCCCTGTACGGAAACGAAAAGGGCGCGAAGGTGCCCTGCCTCATGCTCCACGCCAGGAGCCTGAGCTTTGAGCACCCCCGCACCCATGAAAAAATGACCTTTCGGGCGCCCCTTCCCGGGGACTTCCTGAAAGGCCTTCAGAGCTGCGGAATCAGGTATACAGATCCAGATCGCTGACACAGCGGGTGAGCGCGTCCTCCACGGAGGGCATGGGATCGATTCCCGGAGGAAGCTCGCCGGTGAACCGGAGGTTCAGGGGCCGGCGGGGGGATCCGGGAAGGTCCGCGGTGAGCACCGGGAGAATCCGGCACGGGGTGCCGGTTTTTTTCATGATCAGGGAGCCGAACTCCGCCCGGGAGTAAAAGCCCTCGTTCCGGGCGTGCCAGATCCCGTATTTCTCCGTCGCAACCAGGTCGACCAGGACCTTTGCCAGGTCGGCGGCGTAGGTGGGGGAGCACACCTGGTCGGAGGCCAGGCGAAGGACCTTTTTTTCACGGGCTTCCTGGAGCATGGGACGGAGGAAATCCCCCCGGCCGCTGCCGTAAATCCAGTCGGCCCGGACGATGAAATAACGGGTGAGGAGGGAGCGCACGGCGTCCTCCCCCTGGACCTTGCTCATGCCGAAGACATTGTGGGGACCGTAGGCGGCGGAAACCCCGTAGGGGGTATCGCCGGTGCCGGGGAAGACCTGGGGCGTGGAAAGGTAAAGCATTTTCGCCCCCACCCGGACAGCGGCCCGGGCCACCGTGAGGGTGCCCATGCCGTTGAGGGCGGCGCAGTGCTCCGGCAGGGACTCCGCCCGGTCGGCACTGGTGTAGCCGGCGCAGTGGATGATGGCGTCGGGCGCGGCGTCCTCCACCAGGCGGTAGACGGACTCGGCGTCGGTGAGGTCCAGCTCCGGGGAGTCGGTCCCGACGCAGGGAATCCCGCGGGCCTCCAGCAGGCGCAGGACGTCGCTTCCGGGAACGCCGGCGGAACCGGTGACAAGGACTTTCATGCGGGATCCCTCCTTTTATTTTTCAGTTATCCGACAAATTCGTGGTAGATGGCGTGAATGGTCTGCTCAAAATCGGAATCGTTGACGCCGACGATGATGGAGAGCTCGCTGGAGCCCTGGTCGATCATGCGGACGTTGATGCGGGCGCGGCTCATGGCGCCGAAAAGCCGGGCGGCGGTACCGCAGTTGTGGACCATGCCGCGGCCGACGGTGGCGATGATGGAAAGATTGTCGCTGACGGAGACGCTGCCGCTGCCCTCCACCAGCTTCTCGATTTCGGAGAGGACCTGGCTGCGGTGGGGCTCAAAGACGGAGGTCTGCACCACGACGCACATGCTGTCGATGCCGGTGGGCATATGCTCGAAGGAGATGCCCTCCTTCTCCAGGAC
Source organism: uncultured Clostridia bacterium (assembly GCA_946187775.1). Taxonomy (GTDB): domain Bacteria; phylum Bacillota; class Clostridia; order Christensenellales; family Aristaeellaceae; genus Aristaeella. The sequence goes on along the minus strand of CAMHSI010000033.1, from coordinate 7,678 downwards.
CTGCAGCACCTTGCGGCCGAAGCCCACCTCGCTGTTCATCATGTTCTTTTCCACGCTGATGACGCTGTAGCCCCGGTGGCCGGCGATGCCGGTGATGGTGGGGACGGTGACCTCGTGGGGAGCGTTCTTGCTGATCATGGTGCCGGGGTGATAGGGCTTGTTGGTGTTGCGGATATTGGTGGGGATGCCGGCGCGGTGCACGGGGAACATGGCGTCCTCATGCAGGACGGAGGCGCCCATATGGCTCAGCTCCCGGAGCTCCTTATAGGTGATGGAGGAGATTTCCGCCGGGTTTTCCACAATCCGGGGATCTGCCATCAGGAAGCCGGAAACATCGGTCCAGTTTTCATACACATCGGCATGGACGGCCCGGGCCACCAGGGCGCCGGTGATATCGCTGCCGCCCCGGGAGAAGGTGCACACCTCGCCGCTGCGCTTGGCGCCGTAAAAGCCGGGAACCACGGTGGATTCCCCGCCGGCGAGGAGGGCGGAAAGCTTTTCCTGAGTGGCTTCGTCATCCAGGGTGCCCTCATCGGTGAAGACTACGCCCTCGGCAGCGTCCAGGAAACGCCAGCCCAGGTAGTCCGCCATGAGGAGACCGCAGAGGTATTCCCCGCGGCTGGCGCACCAGGCGCGGCTTTTGCCGGAGGCGATCCCGTCCTCCACCTCCTGCAGCTTTGAGGAGATATCCACTTTCAGGTGAAGCCCCCGGGCGATGGACTCATACCGCTCCCGGATCTTGGCGAACTCAGCGGAAAAAGGCTTGCCGTCGCTCTTCAGGGTGTGGCAGAGATAGAGGAGGTCGGTGACCTTCTCATCGTCGGGGGTGCGCTTTCCGGGGGCGCTGGGGACCAGGTAACGGCGGGTCGGCTCCAGCTCCAGGATGCTCCGGACCTTGCGGAACTGCTCATCGCTGGCCAGCGAGCTGCCGCCGAATTTGGTTACGATACATTCAAGCACGGGATTCCCTCCATCCAAGTTCCGTGTTTGGTGCGATCACAAAACACCAATCTATATAATAAGGCCGGAGGACACAACTTGTCAAACGGGACTGTTCGCCTTGACAAAGGCGCGGTTTTTCCTTACATTCAATCAGGAAGAAAAAGACAACAGGGGAACACCGGGAGGACGCGGATGGAAAAGCTGGAGGCCGGGATTCTGGGGACCGTTTTCCGCAACGAGGAAAACGGATGGACGGTGCTGTCGGTGCGGGCGGGGCGGAACGAGTTTACGGTGGTGGGGACGCTGCCGGAGCTGAGCCCCGGGGAGCAGGCGGTTTTCACCGGGGAATGGACGGAGCACCGGACCTACGGGAAGCAGTTCCGGTGTTTTTCCTGCGAAATCCAGGCGCCCACGACGCTGCTGGGCATTGAGCGGTACCTGGGCAGCGGGCTGATCCGGGGCATCGGCCCGGCCACGGCCACGCTGATCGTGAAGCAGTTCGGGGAGGAAACCCTGGAGGTGATTTCGGAGCACCCGGAGCGGCTGACGGAGATTCCCGGCATCGGGCCCAAGCGGATGGCCATGATCGCCGAGAGCTACGCGGAGCAGCAGGGGGCCCGGAAGGCCCTGATCTTCCTGCAGAGCTACGGGATTCCCGCGACCCTGGCGGTTCGGATCGGGAAATACTACGGGGACCGGACGGCGGACATCGTTCGGGAAAACCCCTACCGGCTGTGCGACGACCTGGAGGGGGTCGGGTTCAAGACGGCGGACCGGATCGGCATCGCCCTGGGGGTGGCGCCGGACAGCGACAACCGGGTGCGCTGCGCCATGAAATACATCCTGCGGGAAACGGCGGCCTCCGCGGGGCACGTGTACCTGCCGGAGGGGGAGCTGTGCCGCTCGGCCTCGGCGCTGCTGCAGGTGCCGGGGGAGCTGTGCCAGCGGGCCCTGACTTCGCTGCTGCTTTCCTCGGCGCTGATTGCGGAGGAAGGCGGGGACCCGGAGAACCGGCGGATTTACCTGCCGGAATTCTGGCGGGCGGAGCAGGAAACGGCCCTGCGGATCCGGGAGCTGATGCTGGCCATCCGGCCGGACAAATTCGCCGGGGCGGTGAAGGCGGTATCCGCCTTTGAAAAGGACCGGGGGATCCGCTTTTCCCGGAACCAGCGGGAGGCCATCGTGCGGGCGCTGGAGACGGGGGTTTTCGTGATCACCGGCGGGCCGGGCACCGGGAAAACCACCATTATCAACTGCATCCTGGAGCTGCTGAGCGGGGAGAACCAGGTGCTGCTGTGCGCCCCCACGGGGCGGGCGGCCAAGCGGATGACGGAGGCCACCGGGGCGGAGGCGAAGACCATCCACCGGCTGCTGGAATACGGCGGGGAGGAGGGGGCCTTCGCCCGGAACGCGGAAAACCCGCTGGAGGCGGACTGTATCATCGCCGACGAGGCCTCGATGATCGACCTGATGCTGATGCGGAGCCTGCTGCGGGCCATTGAGCCGGGGACCCGGCTGATCCTGGTGGGGGACGCGGACCAGCTGCCCAGCGTGGGGGCGGGGAACGTGCTGGGGGACATCCTGGAGAGCGGGACGGTGCCCTGCGCCCGGCTGACGGACATCTACCGCCAGAGCGAAACCAGCCGCATCGTGATGAACGCCCACCTGATCAACCGGGGGGAGATGCCCCTGCTGAACGAAAAGGACACGGATTTCTTTTTTGAGCGGAAGAGCTCCTACGCGGAGGCGGCCCGGTCGGTGCTGTCGCTGGTGACCCGGCGGCTGCCGGCCTACCTGGGCTACCCGGCGGAGGAGGCGGCAGCCCTGGCGACCCGGAACATCCAGGTGCTGGCCCCGGCCCGGAAGGGGGAATGCGGGGTCAACAGCCTGAACATATTGCTGCAGGAGGCATTGAATCCCCCGGCGCCGGACAAGCCCCAGATCACCTGGGGGGAGACCCTGTTCCGGCTGGGGGACAAGGTGATCCAGACAAAAAACGACTACCGGATCGAATGGACCCGGGAGACGCCGGGGGGCTATGAAGAGGGCAGCGGCGTGTTCAACGGGGACGTGGGGTTCATTACCGCGGTGGACCCGGAGAACACGACGCTGACGGTGCTCTTTGACGAAGAAAAGGAAGTTACATACGAAAGCGGGGACCTGGAGGAGCTGGAGCCGGCCTACTGCCTTTCGGTGCATAAAAGCCAGGGAAGCGAATTCCCGGTGGTGGTGATGCCGGTGATCGGGGGGCCGCCCATGCTGCTGACCCGGAACCTGCTGTATACCGCCATGACCCGGGCGCGGGAGCTGGTTGTGCTGACGGGAAGCGAAGAGGTGATCCGCCGGATGGTGGAAAACAACCACGTGGCAAAGCGGTACACAACCCTGGCCCTGCGGCTGCGGGACACGGAACTTTAACCATTTACAGCGTTATACGCGTTTATCAATTCATTCAAAGCAGATATCCGACCGCTTTCCGGGCAGCGGGGCTTCGTCGCCCTTCCTTCCCGGCGTTTTATCAGTCCACGCGGCAGCCGTCGATCCCGGCCTCGGAGCTGTCGTTGAGCAGCAGGTTGGCCAGCCAGAGGAGCTCCCGCTGCAGCCGGTATTCCAGCTGGATGCGGTCCTTCTCCTGGCAGTCGAAGGCGACGCGCACCCTGAAGCCGCCCTGCCCCTGCTGGGGCATGGTGACCACGCCGAGATACCGGGGCTTGCCCACGATCTGCGGATATTTGGCCGGCAGGGGCTCCAGGTTTTCCTCTATGATTTTTTCACCCTTTTTCAGTCCGATATCGTGGCAGATGATGAAGTCCACAAAGACGGAGGAAAGGGTTTTGCTGCGGTTGATGAGATCCTTCAGGGTGGCGTTGTTGACGATTTTGATATTCCGGGTTTCCGGCTCCTGGATGGTGGTGCAGCGGATGCTGATATCCCGGATATAGCCGTTGAAGGAGCCGACGGTGACATAGTCGCCGATGGAAAAGCTCTTGTCAAAAATCAGGAAGATGCCCGCGATGACATCCGACAGCAGGCTGTTGGCGCCCAGGGTGAAAACCAGGGCGACGACGCCGGCGCCCCCCAGGAGCGTTCCCGTGTTCACGCCGAACATGGACAGGGTGGTGAGGATCAGGGCGATGACGGCCACATAGCGGCTGGCGCTCTTGACCAGCTCACAGATGGTGATGCTCCGGGGACTGCTGAACTTATACACCCGTTCCATCACCAGGTCCAGCAGGATGCAGACGGCGAGGAAGAGGCTGGAGATCATCATGACGAAGGTGAAGGTTACCGGGTTGATCCCCAGGACCCACTGGCCGCGGACCAGCTTATAGGTCATGCCGCCGGGATCCAGCTCCGAAGTGACATAGAGGCAGACGGTGAGGAAGAAGAGGGTGAGCATAAACCCGGAGAGGAAGAACCGGAGGGGAGGATACCGCTCCTCGCGGTCCGGCTGCCTTCCGGCGGTGGCGGCCTGCAGGGCGTACTGCCGGCGGACCGTATAGGTGAACAGGAGCAGGGCCAGGAACGCCAGGACGCCCACCAGCAGCGCGGTGCGCCCCAGGTAATCCAGGAAGGAAGTGTTCTTGCAGGAGACGATGATGAGATGCTCTCCCCGGGAGAAGACGGAGGCGTAGCGCTCCTGGCCGCCCAGCTTCAGGACGCCCTCAAACCGGTTATACAGAAGATCTGTATCGAGGCCGAGCTGCTCGGGGGACAGGCCGACCCAGTCCTCCCTGGAGCTGGCCTGGACCTGCTGCTTTTGCGCGCTGTCCACCGCCAGCACCTCCAGGTTGTCCAGCATATGCATGCTGCTGATGACCCCGGTGACGGTGGAGTCCTTCAGGAGGGCGCTGTACTGGGAAACATCCGCGTGAAAATCCACGTAGCCTGTGGTCTGGCCCTTCGCGTCCAGCAGGGGGGAGCGGTAAACCGCCGTATCGGGCTCGTCCGTGGAAACGTCCCCGGCATGGATGCTGGCGTCCGATGCGGTTACCCTGTTATCCAGCCCCCGGATTTCCAGCTGCAGCCCGCCCAGGGCGTCGTCCATGGAAGCCAGCGTATCCATGTTGATGCTGCCCGGGTTTGCAGAGAAGAACCGGGCAGCGGTATTCGCCCGCTGCTGGTACACCCGGTCGAAGTCCTTCCGAATCCGGGTTGAAAGGGCCTCCTCCCGGGCCAGGATCTCCTGCAGGGCGGTGACGGAGGAGACGGTGCTCTCCGCATTCTGGTTGATGACGGAAAGCAGCTGGACATCCAGCACGCTGACAAACAGGGTGACGCAGGCCGTCAGGAGCAGGAACCTGCACTTGAGGAAGGCCTTGCGGCGGCCGGAGGAATAGGGGTAATCGGACTGGTACAGATCGGTGCGCCCGATGGACCATCCCAGGAAGATGAACACCGCCGCCACCAGGATGATCAGGCACCAGGTGCGCTCGCTGCCCACCCGGTACATTTCAGCGGTTTCGGTGAGGTTGACCACAAGGCTTGTATCCCCTTTGTACGCCGCGCAGGAGACGGTAAACCGGCCGGCGGGGAAGGCATCCGAGGCGGGGCTGGCAAGCCGGGTGATGGCGACGCCGTCCGGGGACAGGCCGGCTTCCTTTCTCAGTTCCGTGTAATCCACCTGGCCGGCGCTGAGCATGCCGGAGACCAGGGCCCGGAGGTTTTCCGCCTGCCCGTCCTCGGGCCAGATCTTCCATTCTCCCTCATCAGAAACCAGGTAATATCCCGGCGCGCCGGACTTCAGCCGGTTCATCAGGAGGGTATAGTCCAGGGCCTCGAGCTTCCCGTACTCCCGCTCCGCCGGGGACGGGAAGGTGATGGCGATGGTCCGCCCGTCCGGCAGGGGGGCGGTGGAGTCGCGGAGGAGATCCACCTCCTCTTCCGGGGCGAGGATCCGCACCGTGTCGTTTTCCAGCAGGGATCGGATCCATTCCAGCCTTTCCTCCTCCTGATCATGGGAGGCGTCCTTGCTGAACAGGAGGGCGGCCTGGCTGCACAGCAGTTTGTTGTTTTCAGCCTCCAGGCTGATATACAGCTTTTCGGTATCCTCAAAAAAGTTCTGGAGAATGGGGTTGTAATCCCTCAGCCGCTGGTCGATGGCGGACTGCCGGTGGGCAGCGTTCAGCTGGGCCCGGTAAAAGAAGATGAACACCGCGGCTGCCACCGCCACCAGCAGGCAGGGCAGAAGCAGGCGGAGAAGGAAAATCACGCCTTTTTTGTGAATGAAATGGTTTTTCTGCTCCATGTGCCCTCCATCCCCCTGCGGGCTGCAGCCCGGAAGGGCCCCGCGGGGATCCTTGCATGCAATTCTTTCCCTGCAGTATACCATATCCTGCCCGGCGTTGACAAACGGCCGCGCATGCGTTTTTATTGAAAAAAACCGGCTGATGAAGTAAAATTTTTATATCAGGAAAGCGGAAGGACAGGCAGCATAAAAAGGACGGAGCGTCGGCGGGACCAGGAGGTGAGGCCCGGATGGAAAAGCTGTACGGCAGGTGGTTTTCCTTCCTGCCGGGGGTAAAACGGTTCCTGCTGGAAACGGTGTTCCCGGAGAAGGCGGTGTGCCGGGCCTGCGGGAAGATCTCCGGCGGAGGCGTGCTGTGCCGGGAATGCGAAAGCAGGCTGATGGCCGACGGAACGGTTTTTGCCTGGGACCGGGAAGAGCTGGAGCCGGGGCTGGACGCCTACTCCCTGCGGCCCCACGCCGGGGTGGCGCGGCAGCTGGTGCTGCGGCTGAAGCATAACGCGGAAAAATGCGCGGCGGAGGAGCTGGGGAAGCTGCTGGAGCCGGTTCCGGAGCATATCCGATTCGAGCCGGAAACGGTGGTGACCTGGGTGCCCATGCCGGAGAGCCGGCGGATGGAACGGTGCATCGACCACGGGAAGGAGCTGGCGGAAACGGCGGCGAAGGTCCTGGGGCTGCCCTGCCGGAAGCTGCTGGGACGGGCGGAAACCCGGGAGAAGACCCAGGCCTCCCTGAACCGGGTGGAGCGGGAAAGGAACCTGGAAAAGGCCTTTTACCCGGAAGGGGAGATCCGGTTTCCGGTGCTGCTGGTGGACGATGTGCTGACGACGGGGACCACGGCCCGCCGGTGCGCGGAAGCCCTGCGGGCGGGAGGCGCGGAGAAGGTTACGGTGCTGGCTTACACCCGGGCCATGATGGACGGAGGGCTCCTTTTTTCCGGGGGAGGACCCGGGGAAAAGGGACGGAAATGAAGGGAACCGGGGATTGTGTTTCCCGGACCGGTTTGATATAATCACTGTACCTGATGAAACGGAGAGTGGCGCGCATGGATTACATGAAATACCTGCTGATATACATGACGGCGGTGCTGTCGCTGTCTGTGCAGAATACCACCGCGCCGCAGGTAACGCCCACGCCGGCGCCCACGGCGGTGGAGGCCACGGCGGAGCTTCCGGAGGAGACGGAGGCCATCGCCTCCCCGGAGGTTACCCCGGCCCCGGCGACGGAGACGCCCAAGCCCGTGCCGGAAATCACCCCCAACAAGAAATACCGGAACCTGGCGAGAAACGACCGGGGCAAGGAAGTAAAGCAGCTGCAGGAGCGGCTGATTGAGCTGGGATACCTGCCGGAGGGAGCCGCGGACGGCGCCTACGGCATGCAGACCTACCGGGCCGTGAGGGCCTTCCAGCGGAACAACGGGCTGACGGCGGACGGAATTGCCGGCAAGCGGACGCAGACCTACCTGTACGAGAATCCCGACATCAACCC
>CAMHSI010000032.1 GCA_946187775.1 uncultured Clostridia bacterium | reverse complement strand
CACCAGCGCCGCCAGGGAGAAGGGATACCCGATGTTCCCCACCACGTGGGTCACCTTTCCGCTGTTGGTGAACATTTCTCCCAGCAGGGAAACCGTGGTGGTCTTTCCGTTGGTGCCGCTCACGGCCGTAAGCACGCCCCTGGAAAGCTGCGCCGCCAGCTCCAGTTCCCCGATCACGTAAATGCCCATTTCCTTCGCTTTCACAACAAAGGGAGCCGTGTCGGGAATGCCGGGGGAAATCACCAGGCAGTCCATGCCCTCCAGCAGCTCCATGGCTCCGCAGCCGAACCGCCGGGTCAGCTGCAGCCCCTCCAGGGGGTTCAGCTGGCTTCCCAGTTCCTCCTCGCTCTTGCTGTCATTCACCGTAACGTCCGCCCCGCAGGCCCGCAGCAGCTGCGCCGCCGCGATCCCGCTCCGGGCCATTCCAACAACAAGCACTTTTTTCTGATCGTAATTCATGGCTCTTCCTTCTTTGATTATTTCTAACTATTCAGTCCAGCAAGCGGAGCGCTGAGGTGTTCCATCTCCGGGGGCCTTGATTCTCGCCGGTTCTTAGCAATTGGCAAGCCGTAAGGCGCAGACAGAGCTTAGAACCGCTGCGTAAGTGAACGGAGGCGAGAGCCGTCCCCCGGAATGGAATTCCTCAGAAAGCGGAGCGACTGAATAGTTACGATTATTTTACAATGCTCAGCACGGCAATCAGGCTCAGCACCAGGGTGATTCCCGCGTACATGCTCACAATCTGCGTCTCGGAGTAGCCCTTCTTCTCAAAATGGTGGTGAATCGGGCTCATCAGGAAAATCCGCTTCCCGTGGGTCAGCTTGAAGTAATACCGCTGCAGGATCACGCTCACGCTGCTCATGATGGGGGTAAAGAAAACCAGCGCCAGCAGGATCGGAAGCCGTGTCAGCATCGCCATGGCAACGGCGGCGCCCCCCAGGAGCATGCTGCCCGTATCCCCCATGAAGGTTTTGGCCGGATACCGGTTATACCGCAGGAATCCGATGCAGGCCCCCGCCACGCTCATGGCAAACACGCCGCACACATGGGCTCCCGCCGGATCCGCGATCTCCGCCATGGTGGGAACGAACAGGATCAGCAGGCAGATCATCCCCCAGGCGGAGGAGGAAACCGCCGTCACCGTCCCCAGCAGCCCGTCCAGCCCGTCCTGCAGGTTGCTGCTGTTCACAATGAAGATCACCAGCAGCGTCATCACCGGGATGTAGAACACGCCCAGGTCCCATTCCGCCCCGAAGAAGGGAATCCGGATCCTGCTGCCTACCGCCGGGTTGAAATAGCAGTATACGCTGAAAAGAACGGCAATCAGCACCTGCCCCGCAATCTTCTGCTTCGGGGAAAGGCCGTCATGGCGCTTCTTCACCGCCTTGATCCAGTCGTCCGCAAAGCCGACGCCCATGCTCAGGAACGAAACGCCCAGCAGCGGGAAAATAAAATCCCATGCGCCGCCCCACTTCGCCGGGTGGAAAACCAGGGAGGATATCAGAATCCCGGCAGCCATCATCAGGCCGCCCATCACGGGCGTTCCCTGTTTCTTCTGGTGTGCCGGGCCCAATTCATAAATTGTCTGTCCGAAATGCAGCTTTTTCAAATAGGCGATCAGTTTCGGCCCTGTCACCAGCGCAATCGCCATTGACAGCAGCAGGGCCCCCATCATTCTGTACATACCTGCCATCCGACTTCCTTTCCAGGAAACAATATCCTATATTATTTCACCGTCGGAGGCACATTTCCCTTTTCTTCCCGCATTTCCGTAAGCAGCTCGCTCACGATCACCTTTTCATCAAAGGGACGCTTGATCCCCATGATTTCCTGGTACGTCTCGTGTCCCTTTCCGGCCAGCACGATGATATCCCCGTCCTCTGCCATCCGCAATGCCTTCCGGATGGCCTCCCGGCGGTTTTCAATCACCTCGTAGCTCTTTCCCGTGGGCTTGATGCCCTTTTCAATGGCTGCCAGGATCACCAGGGGGTTCTCCGTCCTGGGATTGTCCGAGGTCAGGATGCAGTGGTCCGCCAGCCTTCCGCCGATCTCTCCCATCATCGGCCGCTTGCCCTTGTCCCGGTCCCCGCCGCAGCCGAAAACGGCAATCAGCCGGTTCCGTGTAAACTGGCGCACGGTCTTCAGGATGTTCTCCAGCGCGTCCGGCGAATGGCTGTAGTCCAGGATCACCTTGTAGGGCGTTCCCGTCTGCAGCACCTCAATCCGGCCCGGCACCCGGGTAACCGCTTCCAGGCCTTCCTTGATCTTTTCCGGCGCGATGCCCATGATCAGGGCGCAGCTGCACGCCGCCAGGGCGTTGTATACGTTGAACATGCCAGTCATGTGCATGTAGATGCCGATCTCATCCATCCCGTTCATCCCCACCTTGAAGCGGACTCCCTCTTCGGTGATCTCGATATCCCGGGCGAATACGTCCGCGTCCACGCAGATGCCGTAGGTAATGAAGGGCTGTTTCAGCCCCTCCTTCAGCTTTTCCGATGTCTCGTCGTCCGCGTTGATGGCCGCGTTCCTGGCCATCCCGGAGGTGAAGAACAGCTTCTTCGTCTCGAAGTACCGTTCCATGGTATAGAAGTAATCCAGGTGATCCTGGCTCAGGTTCGTATAGCACCCCACCTCAAAGGACATGCCGTCCAGCCGGTTCATGTCGATGGCGTGGGCGGAAACCTCCATGCAGCAAACCTTAACACCCTCGTCCGCCATCATCCGCAGCATCTTCTGCAGGTCGATGGGATCCGGCGTGGTCAGCTTGCTGTCCAGGTGCTGGTCCTCCACCACGGTTCCCGTGGAGCCGATGATGCCGCACTTCAGCCCCGCCTTCTCGCAGATGCTCTTCAGCAGGTAGGTGGTGGTGGTTTTTCCCTTGGTTCCCGTGATGCCGATCATCCGCATTTCCCGGGACGGGTTTCCGTAAAAAGCCGCCGCGATCCGCGCCATGGCCGCCCGGCCGTTGCTCACCAGAACCTGGGGCACGTCCAGCGCCACATACCGCTCCACAATCAGGGCAACGCATCCGTTCCCGATGGCCTCCGGCGCGTAGTCGTGGGCGTCAAACCGCGCTCCCACAATACAGAAAAAGAGACCCCGCTCCGTCCGGTCCCGGCTGGAGGAGGTAATCTCCCGTATTTCCGTATCCATATCTCCCCGTGTGGAAATCACATAGGGCAGTTCTGTCAGCAATTCTCTCAGTTTCATTGTATCTTTCTCCTCAGTCTCCGATGCCCGCGCTGCTGGTCCAGCCGTTGGCCGCTCCCCGCACGTCCATAGTCACCGCGCCGGCGCTCAGCTCGCTCGGGGCGGTCAGGGTGATCGTCGTGGCGCCATAGCCGGAAATCAGGTTCAGCTTCACTGCTTCCGTGCATACGCTCACGTCTCCGGAACTCAGCGCCAGCTCCTGCCGCAGGGTTTCGTTTCTGCTGTTCATGTCCTCAATTTTTGATTCCAGCTTGCTGATGGACCTGGATCCCAGGCCCATGCCCGCAACGTCCGCCAGCAGCACCACAACGCAGATCGCAATGGCCAGGCCGATGGCAATCCATGCGGCGTCCCAGCGGATTCCCTCGCCGGAAACCAGCCGGGGCTTCCGGGTGGCCTCTTCGATCACCTGGAACCGGCCGCTGGGGCTGATGCCCATGCCGCCCGTCCAGTCCTGGGTGTTCGTGAAGGATTTCACCGAATCGGAGCAGCTCATCCGCTGGCGGTGCAGGCTGGCCGTCTGCTGCCGTTCGCCGGTGCGGCGCGCCATCTTCTCCCGGATATTAATTTGTACATCCTGGATCCGTTTTCCTGCTCTGATCGGCATATCAAGCATTGAATATTCCTCCGGTCATAGCGGCAAGCCGCTTTTTTTATGCTTCAGGGGTTTCTTTCCTTTCCAGTCCGGCAATCATTTCCAGCAGCGCCGGCAGCTCGTCGTTGAACTGCGTCCAGCTGCTGCCGCTGACGCTCTGCGCCACCACGCGGATATGGTCGTTGGCGCCGGTAATCTCAACGTCCCGCTCCTCCCCGAGAATCTTCTGCCGGATGTTCACCGGCAGCAGCACGCGCCCCTGTCCGTCGCAGGACTGCTCGTCATAGCTCAGGGCGTAAAACTGCTCCAGGTACCGGTTCAGCGCGGGGTTCAGCTTCCCGAGTTTTTCGTATTCCTCATTCCGCCGCTCCCACATCTCCGTGGGGTACACAGCGATGGATTTGAAATCGTAGGAGGGCGCCACGCAGAATTTCTCTCCCAGCTTTTCCCGGAAGGTCTGGGGAATCACAAGCCGCCCCTTCGTATCAAGGCTGTGGCAGAAAGAACCGATGAATCGCAGTGTCCCGTTTCCCATAGACACCGCTCCCCCTTTCTACCACTTTTGTGTTCATTTTTGGGTTGTGCTACCCTTTTTCCCCACAAATTTAGCATAGTTTTGTTCCCCTTGCAAGCCTGAAATTCACTTCTCCCGGATGTTTTTGGAGAGCGTTTGTGTCTGTATTTTAACTTTTGCTTAATAGATTTGCAATATATCGCCCAGTCTTGTGGGTTTCCCGGGGTTCCTTCCCCATATTTTGTGTGCAAAAAAGACTGCCCCGCATTTGCGTGGGCAGTCTCATCTCTCACGGGAAAATTTTGTTACAAAAAGTTTAGAAATTCATTCCTCCAGCGACGGCCAGGGAATCTCCCTGGGCCGGAATCCGATCCCGTCGCAGGACACGGGGTAGTAGCGGATTCCCCCGCTCTCCCCGGCAAATCCCCCTGCGAACGCTGCGCCGTGCAGGTGTCCGTATACAACGGCCCGCACCGTTTTCCGCGCCTCCAGCGCCCGGGTGAAGGGGGTTTCCCCGTCCTCCCGCATTTTCGGCGGAAAGTGCATCATCACCAGGATCGGCCGGCCCTCGGCAAGGGCCTCCGCCCGGTCCAGCGCCAGCTCCAGCCGCTGCATTTCCCTCCGGAAGATCTTTTCGTCCTCCGGGTCCAGCGGATTGCGCTCCGTGGGATAGCTCCATCCCCGTGTTCCGCAGATCACGCAGCCGCCGGCCTCCGTCGCGTCAAACTGCAGCGCGGTCATTCCCGCCGGAAGAAGCGTCCGGATCCGGCTGATGGAGGACCACCAGTATTCATGGTTTCCCTTGCAGAGGATCTTCCTTCCCGGCAGGGCGGCGATTGCCTCCAGGTCCGGGAGGGCGTCCTTCAGCTGCATCGCCCAGCTGATGTCTCCCGGAATCAGCACCGTGTCCTCTTCCCCCACCATTTCCCGCCAGTTTTGGCTGATATGCAAAAAATGCCTGTCCCACTGGGACCCGAAGATGTCCATGGGTTTGTCAGCTCCCCCGGACATGTGCAGGTCTCCAATGGCAAACAGGCGCATGATGCTTGTTCCTTTCCGGTTATCCTTTACTGTTCTTCCTCGTCTTCCTCGTCGTCCGCTTCCTTTTCCTCGTCCTCCCGGACGTCCTCCAGGCTCAGTTCTTCTTCAATCTCCCCGTATTCCTGGCTCGGGATGTTCTCCTCCTCTTCCGGGATGATCTCATCCATACCGCTCACGGAATCCATATCTCCGATACTGGAGGTATCCACGCTCTCGGCGCCATCGCCGTCCGTGGTGTCATCCTGTGTGCTGTTGCTCTTGTTCATTTCCTTCAGGCAGAACAGGCAGACATCCTTCCCCGGCAGTGCCGGCTCCTCATTGCAGATGCTGCACAGTTCCACTTCCTCCTGGCTGTTATCTCCCTTCAGCTCCCGCAGGCAAACCTTGCAGTACTTCTCGTCCTCCCGGATATAATTGAGATCGCATCTGGGACACTTTACCAGATTCATGGTACTTCCTCCCCTGTATTGCCCGTTTCAGGAACAAATTCCCACGCGGGCTGCGGTTTTTGCGTGGATTCTCATGGTCTGTTCCACTTTGCATTCGCAGGCAGGACGATATCTGCACGCCTTTCCCACCGGATGGAATCAGCCTACAGTGTCTCTTTCTATGAACGCTCCTGTTCCACGGAGCCGTATTATACACTACTCCCATCCTGCATGCAACAGGAAAATCTTGGAATTCAGAAATCTTTTCGTTTTTTTGATGTATCAGCTCTTCAATATATCTTCCAGCAGCTTCAGCAGCTCGTCCCTTCCCGTTCCGTCCTCGCCGCTGAAGCAGAGGATTTCCCAGGGCTGCACGCTCAGCGCCCGGCAGATGGGCGCCAGGTACTTGCTGCGCGCTCCCCGGCTGATCTTGTCCGCCTTCGTGGCGATCACCGAGAAGGGAATCCCGCTCTGGCGCAGGAAGCGGTTCATGGTAATATCGTCCTCCGTGGGCTCATGCCGGATGTCCACCAGGCACAGCACGTGTTTCAGCTCCTCCGCCTGGGTGAAGTAATCCTGCATCATCTTGCCCCAGCGGAGCTTTTCCTGCTTGTCCACCTTCGCGAATCCGTATCCCGGCAGGTCCACCAGGTGGAAATCCCCGTTCAGCAGGAACACGTTCAGCAGCCGGGTTTTCCCGGGAGTGGAGCTGGTCCGTGCCAGCTTGTTCCGCCGGCACAGCCGGTTGATCAGGGTGCTTTTCCCCACGTTGCTCTTGCCGGCCACGGCGATCTGGGGAAGTCCCTTTCCGGGAAACTTCCCGTAGTCGGCCATGGATGTCACGAATTCAGCGGATTTGATTTCCATTCGGTTCTCCTTGCGGGTGTCAGTCCTTCTTCAGCGCGGTCTCCAGCACTTCCCCGATGGTCCGCACCGGAACGATCCGGAACTTGCTCAGCACGTAATCCGGAATCTTCTCCAGGTCCTTCCGGTTCTCCTCCGGAATAATCAGGGTGTCAATCCCTGCCCGGTACGCGGCCAGGGTCTTTTCCTTCAGCCCGCCGATGGGCAGCACCCTGCCCCGCAGGGTGATTTCACCGGTCATGGCAACGTTCTGGCGCACCGGGGTTCCCGTCAGCGCGCTCACCAGCGCCGTTGTCATGGTAACCCCCGCCGAAGGTCCGTCCTTGGGAACGGCCCCTTCCGGAACGTGGATATGAATATCCTGCTTCTGGTAGAAATCCTGCTCCAGCTTCAGCTCCTCGCTGTGGGCCCGTACCCAGCTGAAGGCGGCCTCCGCGGATTCCTTCATCACGTCCCCCAGCTGCCCGGTCATCTTCAGGCTTCCTTTGCCGGGCATCAGGGTGCATTCCACCTCCAGCATTTCCCCGCCGACGGTGGTATAGGCCAGGCCGTTCACAACGCCCACCCTGGGTTCCTTTTCCGGCGCTTCCCGCAGGTACCGGGGCGCTCCCAGCAGCTCCCGCAGGGTTTTCAGGCTGATGGTCATGCTGCGCTTTCCGCTGTCCAGCATCATCACCGCAGCCTTCCGGCACACCGAGGCCGCGGTCCGCTCCAGCGTACGCACGCCGGCCTCCCGGGTGTAGCTCTCGATCATGTCCTTCAGGGCGTCTTCCCGCACCTTCAGGGCGCTCTCCCGCATCCCGTGTTCCCGGATCTGCTTGGGCATCAGGTGCCGCTTGAGGATCTGCAGCTTTTCCTCCTCCGTGTAGCTGGGCACCTCAATCAGCTCCATCCGGTCCAGCAGCGGCCCGGGAATGGTTTCCATGCTGTTGGCGGTGGTGATGAACATCACCTTGCTCAGGTCGAAGGGAATCTCCAGGTAATGGTCCCGGAAAGCGTTGTTCTGTTCCGCGTCCAGCACCTCCAGCATGGCGGAAGCCGGATCCCCGCGGAAATCGCCGCTCATTTTGTCAATTTCGTCGAAAAGGAACACCGGGTTCATGGTCCCGGCCTGCTTGATGCCGGAAATAATCCGTCCCGGAATGGAGCCGATATAGGTCCTGCGGTGTCCGCGGATTTCCGCCTCGTCCCGCACGCCCCCCAGGCTCATCTGCACAAACTTGCGGCCCACCGCTTCCGCAATGGCCCTCACAATGCTGGTTTTGCCCACGCCGGGAGGTCCCACGAAGCAGAGGATCGGTCCCTTCATATCCTTTTTCAGCCGCAGCACGGCCAGGTATTCAATAATCCGTTCCTTAACCTCTTCCATCCCGTAGTGGTCCCGGTTCAGGATCTCCCGGGCCCGGTTCAGGTCCAGGTTGTCCTCCGTTTCCTTCCCCCAGGGAAGGTCCAGGATCCATTCGATGTAGTTCTGGCTCACGGAGGCCTCCGGGGATCCGGGAGCCATCCGGCTCATCCGGTCCAGCTCCTTTTCGACCTTGGCCCGGGCTTCCTCGTTCAGGGGCGTCTTTTCCATCCGCTCCCGCAGCTCCGCGGCGTCGTTGTCGTCCCGGTCCCCCAGCTCGTTCTGGATCGCCTTGATCTGCTCCCGCAGGTAGTAATCCTTCTGGTTCTTCTCCACCTGCTTGCGGATCCGGGCCTGGATCTGCTTTTCCGTGTCCGCCATGTCGGTTTCCCGCATGAGGATGGCGCACATCTTCTCCAGCCGCTTCATGGGATCCAGCTCGTCCAGCAGCTCCTGCCGCTCCTCCTGCTTCGTCAGCACGTTGGCCGCCAGCAGGTCCGCCGCCTCGCCAACCTTTTCCACGGTCCGCATGGAGTCAACGGTTTCCTGGCTCACCCGCTGGGAAGTCCGCGCAAAATCGGCAAAAAGGTCCTGGCAGGTCCGCAGCAGCGCCTTCGCTTCCGCAGACCGGGGCACCTTGTCCTCGTATACGCGGATCACGGCGCTCAGGCAGGGATCGTCCCCCAGGGGCTCCTCGATGACGCCCCTGGCCTTTCCCTCCACCAGCACCCGGATGTTTTCCCCGGGCAGGTTCATCACCTGGCGGATCTCCGCGATGGTGCCAACCTTGCACAGGTCCTTCCAGCCCGGATCCTCCGTATTTTCATCCTTCTGGCTTACCAGAAACACCTTTTGCCGGTCTGTCATTCCCTTTTCCAGGGCCATTACGGACTTATGGCGTCCAACGTCAAAATGGAGCACCATGTTGGGAAAAATCATCAGTCCGCGCAGGGGCAGTACCGGCAGTTGGATTGTTTGCGGTTTTCTCATGAATATCCTCTCAGCTTATCTCTTTGTTTTCCTCGTTCCGCCGTGTGCTTTCCGACCGCTTGGCGTTCCGTCTGCGCACGCCGGAGATCAGTTTCGGTTTGCCGCCCTCCAGGGATTCCTTGGTCACAACGCATTCGTTGACGTCCGTCATTCCCGGAAGCTCAAACATGGTATCCAGCATCACGTCCTCGATGATCGCCCGCAGTCCCCGGGCGCCGCATTTGCGGGTGATGGCCTGCCGTGCGATTTCCCGCACCGCGTCCTCCTCGAAGGTCAGCCGGATTCCGTCCATGTCCAGCAGCGCTTCATACTGTTTGCACAGCGCGTTCCGCGGCTCCGTCAGGATCCGCACCAGGGCGTCCTCGTCCAGCCCGTCCAGCGTCACGATAATGGGCAGCCGGCCCACGAATTCCGGAATCAGGCCGTATTTGGTCAGGTCCTCCGGCCGCACTTCCTTCAGGGCGTCCGTCCGGGAAGGATCCCGCTGGCTCTGCACCTCCGCGCCGAAGCCCAGCACCTTCTTGCCGATGCGGTTCTCGATGATGGGAACCAGCCCGTCAAAGGCGCCGCCGCAGATGAACAGGATGTTGGTCGTGTCAATGCGGATCATCTCCTGGTGGGGATGCTTCCGTCCTCCCTGGGGAGGCACCGCGGCTTCCGTTCCCTCCAGGATCTTCAGCAGCGCCTGCTGCACGCCTTCGCCGCTCACGTCCCGGGTAATGGACATGTTTTCCCCTTTCCGGGCAATCTTGTCAATCTCGTCGATATACACGATTCCCCGCTGGGCCTTTTCAATGTCCCAGTCCGCCGCCTGGATCAGCTTCAGCAGGATGGTTTCCACATCGTCGCCCACATAGCCGGCTTCCGTAACGCTCGTGGCGTCCGCAATGGCAAAGGGAACCTCCAGGATCCTGGCCAGGGTCTGGGCCAGGTAGGTCTTTCCGCTTCCGGTGGGACCCAGCAGCAGGATGTTGCTCTTCTGCAGCTCAACATCCTCTTTCTTCTGCTTCCGGTTGATCCGCTTGTAGTGGTTGTATACGGCAACGCTCAGCGCCCGCTTCGCCCGCTCCTGGCCGATCACGTATTCGTCCAGGATCTTTTTCATTTCCGAAGGCAGCAGCAGCTTGGTCATCTCCTGCTTCTTCTCGCCGGCGTCCATGAACTCCTCATCTTTCAGGATGTCATTGCACAGGCCGATGCATTCGTTGCAGATGTATACGTTGGGTCCGGCCACCAGCCGTTCCACCATGCTCTGGGATTTTCCGCAGAAGGAGCAGCGCGGCCCCTGCCGGTTCATTCCGTTGTTTGCCATTCCAGAATCCTCACTTCGCCTGTTTGTCGCGCGGCTGGTAGATCTCGTCGATAATGTGGTATTCCAGCGCTTCCTCCGCGCTCATGAAATAGTCCCGCTCCACGTCCGCCTGAACCTTCTTCAGGCTCTGGCCCGTCATTTCCGCCATCATGGCGGTCATCTTCTTCTTGGTCTTCATCAGCCACTCCGCCCGGATCGCCACGTCCGTGGCCTGTCCCTGGGCCCCGCCCAGCGGCTGGTGGATCATAACCTCCGCGTTGGGAAGCGCCAGGCGCTTTCCCTTCTCTCCGGCCATCAGCAGGAAGGCGCCCATGCTGGCCGCCATGCCCACGCATACCGTGCGCACCTGGGGCTTGATGTAGCGCATGGTGTCGTAAATCGCCATGCCCGCCGTCACGGAGCCCCCGGGGCTGTTGATATACAGGCTGATATCGCTGTCCGGATCTTCCATTTCAAGGAACAGCATCTGGGCCACCACCAGGTTGGCGGTGTCGTCGTCGATCTCCCCGCCCAGGAAAACAATGCGGTCCTTCAGCAGGCGGGAATAAATATCGTAGGAGCGTTCGCCCCGGTTTGTCTGTTCAATGACCATCGGTACAAGCGGCATTTTGTTTCCTCCTTTGTGGACAGGAACGGCGGCCCGGCCGGGCCGCCGTTGCGTGCAATGTGCGGTGCGTTTTTCTTATTCTTCCGCGGTTTCCTTTTTCTTGGCCGCGGTCTTCTTCGCGGGCTTCTTCTCCGCGGTGTCCTCTGCCTTGGCAGCCTTCTTCTCGGCGGCCTTCTTCACGGGCTTCTCCGCTTCATCCCCGTCCGCGGCTTCCTTCTTCGCGGTTTTCCGGGCGGGCTTCTTCGCGGGTTCCTCTTCGTTTTCGGTGTCCTTCTTCGCGGTCTTCCGGGCGGGCTTCTTCGCAGGCTTCTCCGCTTCCCCGTCCTTCTCTTCCTTCTTCTCCAGGATCGTGGCGCCGTCCTTCAGCAGGTCCAGCACCTTCTGGATGGCGGCGTTGTCCTTCAGGTAGGACTTCTGCTCCTCCGTCAGGTTCTTCTTGAATTCCTCAACGTCCATGCCGGAGCGCTCTGCCTGGTCCGCCGTGGCCTTCTCGATGTCCGCTTCGCTGGGCTCGATGTTCTCTGCCTTGCGGATGGCGTCGATCACCAGCTCGGTCTTCACGCGCTTCTCCGCCTCGGGCTTGTACATGGCCTTCAGGTCGTCCTTCGTCTGGCCGGTGTACTTCATGTAGTCTTCCATCTTCAGGCCCTGGTAGCTCATGCGCATGGCCATCTCGCGAACCATGTATTCCGCCTGGTCGTCGATCATGGCCTGGGGAATATCCATTTCGGCGTTCTCAACGGCCTTTTCAACCAGGGCGTTCTCCGCGGCGATCTCGTTGTTCTTCTCAACCCGCTCGGTCAGTTCCTTCACGATGGAATCCTTGTACTCGGCGAAGGTGTTGAACTCGCTGATGTCCGCGGCGAAATCGTCGTCCAGCTCCGGCTTCTCCGTCACCTGGATTCCGTTCACCTTCACATGGAACACGGCGTCCTTGCCCTTCAGCTCTTCCGCGTGGTATTCATCCGGGAACTTCACCTGCAGGTCCTTCTCCTCGCCGATCTGCATGCCAACCATCTGCTCCTCGAATCCGGGGATGAACTGATGGCTGCCGATCTTCAGGGTCTGTCCCTGGGCGGTGCCGCCTTCGAAGGCAACTCCGTCCACGCTGCCGGCGTAGTCCAGGTTGACGGTGTCGCCTTCCTGAACGGCCCGGTCATCCACGTCCACCGTGCGGCTGGCCTTGTCCTGGTCGGCGCTGATCCTGGCGTCCACCATGTCGTCCGTCAGCTGCTGCTTCTCGGCTTCCACCGTCAGCTTCTTGTATTCGCCCAGCTTCACGTCGGGCCGCACGAACACCTCCAGGTGGAACTTCAGGTCCTTGCCGGAGCCGATCTCGTCCAGGTCGATTTCCGGACGGTCCACCGGATGCAGGTCATATTCCTTCACGGCCGCTTCGTAAGCGTCCGGGAAAATCAGTTCAAACGCGTCGTCGTAGAAGATTCCTTCTCCGTACAGGGTCTCTATCATCCTTCTGGGGGCCTTCCCCTTGCGGAATCCGGGAACGTTGATCCGGCCGCGCAGCTTCAGAAAAGCCTTCTGCATCGCCTCATCAAACTGCTCTGCGGGGATGGTGAACGTCAGCTTTGCTTTGTTTCCGGAAACCTTCTCATAGGTATGGCTCATGAATTTCTTTCCTCCTGAATCTTGTCTGATGCCGTGGCGCATAACACGCCGCATGGGATTGTAACACAAGTACGGGCCCTTTGCAACAGCGGTGTTTTCAGCCCACGCCCATCATGCGGTGGAGCACCTCCTGGTAAGCCTCCGCCACATTGTCCATGTCCCGGCGGAACCGGTCCTTGTCCAGGGGCTCGTGGGTGCTGCTGTCCCAGAAACGGGCCGTGTCCGGGGTGATCTCGTCCGCCACGATGATCCGTCCGTGATACCGGCCGAACTCCAGCTTGAAATCAATCAGCTCAATGTTGATCTCCCGCAGGTAGTTCATCAGGATCTCGTTCACCTTCAGGCAGGTCCTGTCAATCTGCTCCATTTCCTCCGGCGTGGCGGCCTTCATGGCGTAGATATGCGTGTGGTTGATCATCGGATCCAGGTCCGGGTCTATGTCTCGCAGCACGTATTCCACCACCACGGGATCCAGCTTCTGCCCCACCGGGAGCCCCGTCCGGCCCGCCAGCTGCCCGGCCACCCGGTTCCGGATCTTCACGAAGAAGGGCAGCATCTCGCAGCGCTTCACCAGGCTGTGCCGGGCGTCCAGCTTTTCAATGAAATGGCTCTCGATTCCGTTGTCCTCCAGCAGGGAGAAAAGATGCTCGCACACCGCGTTGTTGACCTCGCCCTTTCCGAGGATCCTTCCCCGTTTCAGGCCGTGAAAAGCCATTGCCTCGTCCTTGAAATAGACAATTGCCTTGTCCGGATCATCCGTCGCGTATACCTTTTTCCCTTTTCCCTCGCGCAAAACCATCCCGATTTCAGGCATCCGGCGTTCCTCCGTTTACTGTCTTGAACGTTTCTATTTTATCATCCCGGCGCCTTTTTTCAAGATGACAAATTGTTCCCGCTTTAACCCAGATTCGACAAATCACGTACATTTTCCCATTATAAGGTAAAAAAGTTCGGATTCCCCGCCTTGCATCCTCCCGGGGTTCAAAAGTATAATGGAAGGTACAGGAGCGTTCCGCCCCCGCGGCGCTGCGCTCCGGAATTCGGAGGTTTATTGTATGGATCATTACGGAAAAGCACGGCGTGAAGGGCTTCATCTCTATGCGGCAGCGATTCAGGCCAATCAGGACCCCTATCTGCCCGTCCTGGAAGCAAAGGTGCCGGATCTTTCCAGCCTTTCCCGGATATCCCTGGGGGTTGTCTCCATCCCCCTCTCCCGGGTGCTGGGATCCGTTTCCCAGGGCCGTTCCAAAGCCTTCACCAAGAACTTCCTCCCGATTCTCGACGGCGGCAGCGAGTTTGCCGCCAAATGGGACCAGCTCTATGAAAGCGTGGAGAGCTCCGGGGTCAACCAGCCCGTCACCGCCCTGGAATATCTCGGTTACTATTATATTATAGAAGGAAACAAGCGCGTTTCCGTCATGAAGGCCATGGGCGCCCTGGAAATCGAGGCGGACCTGAGCCGGGTTTTCCCCGTCCGCACGGACGATCCTGAAGTCATCGCCTGCTATGAGTATTATGACTTCTCCAGGGAAACCGGCCTCATCTCTCCCCTCTTCTCCCGCCCCGGCTCCTATCAGAAGCTGGTCAGCCTTCCGGGAGTCCGCGCCGGGGAAACCTGGACCGAGGATGAAATCCTCTCTCTGCGCAAAATCTGCCATTATTTTTCCGAGGCCTATGAGCAGCTGGTGCAGGAGGAACACCGCCTTCCCGCCGGAGACGCTTTCCTGGCCTACCTCATCGCCTTCGGCTATGAGGATGTCAAAAACGATGACCTGGATAAAACAAAGGAACGGGTGCGCCTCATGTCCCGGGAATTCGTTGCCCAGGACGGCCGGGTAAACCTGGTCATGGACCGGGCGAATCCCGCGCCCCCCGTGCCCAACATCATCTCCTCCCTCTTCCGGCCCTCCAAACTGAAGGCCGCCTTCCTCTTCAACCGGCCCATTGAGGATTCCGCCTGGAATTACTGGCACAACCTCGGCCGCCTCGAAGCGGAGGAGAAGCTGGGCGGAAAGCTGGAAACCGCCGCCTTTGTCGTCCCCTCCCGCACGGACTTCGGGAATAAGGTGGCGGATCTCATCAAGGAAGGCTATACCGCCTTCTTCGCAACCTCCCCCGTCATGCTCAACAGCACCATCGAGCCGGCCCTCACCCATCGGGACGCCCGGTTCCTCTGCTGCTCCCTGCTTTCCAGCTATACCAATATCCGCACGTACTATATCCGCTTCTACGAAGCGAAATTCCTGCTGGGCCTGGCTGCCGGCATCCTTTCCGAAAACGGGAAGATCGGCTATATCGCGGATTACCCCATCTACGGTTCCCCCGCCGCGGCCAACGCTTTTGCCCTGGGGGCCCGCATGGTAAATCCCAAGGCGAAGATCTACCTGAACTGGTTCTCCGCCTCCTGGTATAACGATAAGCTTCCCTTCGAGGATCCGGAAATCCGGGTCATCTGCAACCGGGATATCACCGCCCCCAAGTACGGCGCCCGGGATTACGGGCTTTATGTCCGCGACGGGGACAGCATCTCCAACATGGCCACCCTGGTTCCCCGGTGGGGGCTGTTCTACCGCCTGATTTCCGAAATGATCCTCAACGGCACCTTCAACCCCGGTGAAAACAGGCAGAACGCCACCAACTACTGGTGGGGCATCAGCTCCCACATCCTGGATGTGGTCTTCTCCGCCCGCTTTGATCCCTATGCCGCCCGCATCGTGAACCATTTCCGCCACGAGCTGAAGGAAGGAACCTTCACCCCCTTCGAAGGGGAAATCCGCGACCAGCAGGGCGTTCTCCGCTGCGAGGCGGACCGGCGGCTCACCCCGGCGGAAATCCTTTGCATGGATTACCTTGTGGACAATATCGTCGGCTCCATTCCCGCGGAAAACGAGATGATCGATTCCGCGCGGCCCCTGGTCCGCCTCCAGGGACTCCACGGGGAGCTCACGCCCGAGCTTTCCTCCTTCAGCTGGAACAGAAAGTGAGGAAGCGTTATGCGGATTCTTGCCATCTCCGATGAACCTTCGCCCCGGCTCTGGGGGGAGCACTGCAGGGAAGCCCTTTCCGGCGTGGACCTGATTCTTTCCGCCGGCGACCTCCCCTCCTCCTACCTGTCCTACCTTACCTGCTTCACCAGCGCCCCCGTGATCTATGTCCACGGGAATCACGATGATCGTTATAGGGAAAAGCCTCCGGAAGGCTGCCTCTGCGCGGATGGAAAGATCGTCATGATCAAGGGAGTCCGGATTCTCGGCCTCGGCGGCTGCTACCGCTATCGGCCGGATTGTGTCAATATGTACACGGAGAAGGAAATGGCCGCCCGCATTGCCTCCCTCCGCGGGAAGCTCCGGGCCACCGGGGGCTTCGATATCCTCCTCACCCATTCCCCCATCCGCGGCGTCGGCGACGAGGATCATCCCTCCCACCGGGGGTTTGAGTGCTTCGGCCCCCTGCTGGAGCGTTACCGCCCCGCCGTCATGGTCCACGGGCATGTGCACCAGTCCTATTCCGCCTTCTTCGTTCGCGAAAGGGAGTACAGCGGCGTTCCCGTCATCAACGCCTCCACCTCCTTCGAGTTCGATCTTCCCGAAACCCCGGACCGTCGGGAGCCTTCCTTCCGGGGAATGCGGATCCTGAAAAAGGCAAGTCGGTTCGAATAAGGGGCTCCCCATGGCTGAAAACCCGCATAAGCAAAAAAGGCCGCAGGCAAGGAATGATCTCGCCTGCGGCCTTTGCTTTTCCACCATGTCCATGAAAGGGCGCTTCTGTTTTCAGTAGGAGCCGTGGATCGCCCGGTACTGGGAGGGCGTGCACCCCTTGTTTTCCCGGAACACCCGGTTGAAGGTGGCAACGCTGCCGAATCCGCTTTCCTGGGCCACCTCCCGCATCTGCATGTTGGTCTGGATCAGCAGGTCCATGGCCGCCTGCAGCCGCTTCTGGATCAGGTAGTCCTTGAAGGAGCTTCCCGTCTGCTTCTTGAATGCCCGGGAGAAGTAATACCGGCTGAATCCGGCAAACCCGGACACATCCTCCAGGGACAGGTTCTCCTTGTAGTGGCTGTTGATATACGTCATGGCGGCGTTCACCACCTCGGAATCCGCGCTGCGCTCCGCTTTGAACCGGGGCTTCACCCCGCTCAGGTATCGCTGGCCCAGCGTCGTATAAATCCGCAGCAGGTAGCTGTAGCACATGGCGTTCCACATCTGGTCCTGCTTTTCATACACGTTCCGGATCTTCAGCAGCAGCTCCCGGATGCGCACATGGGCGTCCGATCCGTCCCGCAGGTGGAACACCCGGCGGAAATGCCGCGACAGCGCGTTGATATCCCGCATGCCCAGGATCGGCTCCGGCTCAAAGAGATACAGGTACCTGGCGCTGTTCTCCCCCATGCTCAGCTCGTGCAGCGTGTCCGGAGGAATGATCAGCACCTCTCCCTTGTGCACCTCATACGCCGTATCCCGCACGGTGTAGCTCACCGTGCCCTCCAGCACCAGCACCATTTCCACCGCGGAATGGTCGTGCATTTCATACCGCCAGGGCGTATCCGCATGCCACACCCGCACGGAGGAATCCTCCAGGTAGGTCACATACTCCCGATGTCCCTGGAGAACGCGGAATCCGTCCTCAAACCGGCCCGCCCGGGCGGAACCTACATATTTTCTGCTTTCAGGCACCGGGCGAGCCCCCTTTCTTTATCCCTTAACCGCGCCAAGGGCCATGCCGGTCACGAAGTACTTCTGCAGGAAGGGATACACGATCAGGATCGGGACCGTGGAAATCACGGTAATTGCGCAGCGGATCGTTACCGGTGTGGTCAGCGTTGTCGATTTCAGCGCGTCCACCGATGTCTGCGCCGCGTTTGAACTGTTCTGCGTCGTTGCCAGTTTCATTTTCAGGATATACTGCAGCGTATACAGGTCTTTTTCGCTGCCGCAGTACAGGTATGTATCGAACCAGCTGTTCCACGCGCCTACAGCCACAAACAGGGCAACCGTCGCCAGAACCGGCATGCACAGCGGGAAAATAATCTGCCAGTATGCCCGCAGGTCCCCCGCTCCGTCGATCCTCGCCGATTCGACCAGCGCTTCCGGAAGTCCGGCGATATAGGTCCGGATCACAATCATGTTGAAGCAGGAGAACATCGTCGGAATAATGTATACCAGGAAAGTGTTCCGCAGGCCCAGCGTTTTGGAAATCAGCAGGTAATTCGGAATCATACCGGCGTTGACGTACATCGTCAGCACCAGTACGGTCGTAATCACTTTGCGGAGTACATATTCCTTCCGGCTCAGCGCGTAAGCCAGCATACCGGTCCAGAACAGGTTCAGCAGGGTCGTCACGACCGTCTTCGCCGCGGAAATGAAGGCAGCCTGGTAAACCGCGCTGTCGGACAGGATGGATTCATAGCTCTTTGTGCTGAAGATCCGGGGCCACAGGCCGATACCGCCCCGCAGGGCATCCGTTCCATCGTTGAAGGAATAGGCTACCGTGTTGATGACCGGATAAAGGGTCAGGAACATCAGCAGGAAGAGGATCACTGTATTGACAATCGGGAAAACTCTGTCCCGTTTAATTCGGTTTTTGCGTTTATTGATCACAGCGGTCGTCATGATTTCATCCCTCCTCAGATCAACGTATCTTCATCCAGCTTTTTGGCGACAAAATTCGCTGTCAGCAGGAGGAGGATTGCCACGATACTCTTGAACATACCGGCCGCTGTAGCTACGCCGTACTGCTGCTTGCTCACGCCGTATTTCAGTACGAATACGTCGATGGTCTGGGACCAGTCAAGCACCTGGGCGTTACCCAGCAGATACTGGATTTCGAACCCGGCCTCCATCAGGTGGCCAATATTCATGATCAGAAGAATAACAAAAGTGGATTTGATTCCGGGCAGTGTAACATGCATGATCCGCTGGAACCGGCCTGCGCCGTCGATGGACGCCGCTTCATAGAGGCACGGATCGATTGAGGTCATGGCGGAAATATAGATGATGGTGCCCCAGCCGACTTCCTTCCAGACGTTGATCACGCCGACCAGCCACCAGAAATACTTCCCTTCCCCAAGGAAGAAAACCGGTTCCTTCACCAGGCCGAGCGACTTCAGCAAATCGTTGACAGAGCCGGTGCTTGCAAAGAGGTTCTGCGCCATACCGACGACAATAACCATACTCAGGAAGTGAGGCAGGTAGGTAACCGTCTGGACCGTCCGCTTGAAGGCGCGGTTCCGAACCTCGTTGAGCAGCACCGCCAGCAGCACGGCGGACACCGTGCCGAAGACCAGGTTGATAACGCTCATCGCCAGAGTATTCCGGATACTGTTCAGGAAATCCGCGCGGCCGAACAGCCACTCAAAGTTTTTGAGTCCGACCATTTTACTGCCCGCAACGCCGAGCTTCGGCTTATAATCCTGAAACGCCGTAACCCAGAAATACATCGGATAGTAGTTGAAGAAAAGCACATACAGGAAAATCGGCACCGACATAATCATCAGCTGCCACTGTTTCCCCAACGTGGAGAAAAAGCCTTTCTTCCGGATCGGTTTCAATTCCTTCCGGTTACCCGCAATACTGGTCATTATGACAAACCCCTTTCCGAAAAAGTCATGGGGAGAGACAAACCTCTCCCCATGGCCGGAGAATCAAGATTTACTTATTGTCGAGAACCTTGTGGGCTTCGATTACAACATGCTCCTGCATATAGTCTTCGAAAGCCTTGGCGGAGGGCTCGATTTCTGCGACGAACGCATCCCACTTGGCGTCGAGCTCGGCCGGATCGCACATGATGATCTCGGGCAGATCCTTGTCCTGGATCGCGCAGAAGTCGGTATGCTCAACATCAACGGGCGTGTAGTCGATCTGCCATGCTTCTCCGAAGGGAGCCAGCTCGATCGGAGGATTCACAAAGTCAGCCCACTTGGAGTAGTTGTAGTGGCTGAGGAATTCCTTGTCATAGTCGTTCATCAGGCCCAGAACGATTTCATCCTGGTTGCCGGGTTCCCAGCAGTTGCCGGCCTTGACGATCTTGTCGCCGACCTGGATGTCGTTCATGATCCAGCCCTGCTTCTTGGGGCTGCTCTGGGTGAAGCCTTCA
>CAMHSI010000031.1 GCA_946187775.1 uncultured Clostridia bacterium | reverse complement strand
AAAAAATATTCTTGACAGACGGAAAGGCCTTCGATATACTATTGAGGCTGTTCTGTAAAGCATCGGGGCAGCAGGCCCCGTTTGTCAAGATTGATTTGGATGAGGAGTGTTGACTATGTTCCGTACGTATCAGCCCAAAAAGCGCCAGCGCAGCAAGGTACACGGCTTCCGTGCCCGGATGGCGACCAAGAACGGCCGCCGGGTTTTGGCTGCCCGCCGCCGCCGCGGCCGCAAGGAGCTGACGGTTTAATCCGCGTCAGCTTGCCGTAAAATTTTTTACGTTGTGGATGAGGCCCGCCCGTTTTCCGAATGGGCGGGCTTTTCCGCTATATGGGACTCCGCGGAAAGCGGAAGGATGAAAAACATGGAAAGACGCTACCGGCTGCAAAAAAACAGGGCGTTCCAGTATGTGTACCGCAAGGGACATTCTGCCGCCTGCCGCGACCTGGTTCTGCTGACCGCCCCCGGGCGGGAGCTGAAGGTCGGTTTTTCCGTCAGCAAGAAGGTGGGCAACGCTGTGACCCGGAACAAGGTCAAGCGCCGCCTGCGGGAATGCTTTCGGCCCCATCTGGGGGACGTGAAAACCGGCTTGTACGTGATTGTCGCCAGGCCGTCAGCCGCGGAGGCCGCCTTTGACACGCTGAGGAAGGATGTGCGCTACCTGCTGAAGAAGCAGGGGGTGCTCCGCTCTTCCGGCGAAGAAGAAGGGAACCGCGCCAGATGAAAAAAGCGATGCTTTCCATGATCCGCTTTTACCGCCGGAACCTGAGCCGGAGGAAGAAGCACCCCACCTGCCGGTACATCCCCACCTGCTCCGAGTACGCCATGACGGCCATTGAACGTTACGGCGCGCTGAAGGGCGGGCGGATGGCTGCCTGGCGGATCCTGCGGTGCAATCCTTTCAGCCGGGGAGGGTACGATCCGGTGCCGGAGGACCCGAATATCACACTGAGGAGGGAATAGACCGGAATGTTTGCTTGGATCAACGACGGGCTGTTTGCGATCCTGAACTGGATCAACAGCTGGATCGGCGGATGGGGACTGGCCATCATCGTGTTTACGCTGCTGGTGCGGCTTGCCCTGACGCCCCTGGACATCAGGAGCCGGGCCAGCATGCGCAAGACCCAGAAGCTTCAGCCCCAGATGGCGGCCCTGCAGAAGAAGTACGCCAACGACAAGGAAAAACTGAACGCAAAGACCGCGGAGCTTTACAAGAAAGCCCACGTGAACCCCCTGAGCAGCTGCCTGCCGCTGCTTCTGACCTGGCCGATCCTCATCGCCGTTTTCGGCGCCATGCGGACGGTGGCCAACAAGGAGCTGCTGGCCCAGGCGGCCCAGATCCTGAACGGGCAGGAGCCCAGCATGGAGGCCTTTCTCTGGATCCGGAACCTGTGGATGCCGGACAACCCCTTCTACACGGCGCTGCCGGACTTCAACGCCCTGCGGATGATCTCCTCCAACGAATGGGTGGCCTGGTTCAACGAGCTGGGCGGCGCGCTGCCGGCCCAGATGCAGTCCTTTACGGCGGAGTGGTTTGAAGGCCTGAGCGCGGACGTGCTCAAGAGCGTGCCGGACGCCCTGAAGGAAAGCCTGATCAGCGGCGGCATCACCGCCTCCTGCTTCGAGGGCAGCAACCTGCAGCCCACGGTGATGCTGCTGGTTGAGAAAATGCGGGTATACGACTTCTACAACACCGGGATTTCCAACATCCCCGGATACACCATTCCCATGGTGAACTGGTCTGTGAAGACCATGTACAACGGCTTCCTGATCCTGCCGATCCTCTCGGCGGTGAGCCAGGTGGTGATGACCAAGGTGATGGGCGGCAACCAGGCCCAGCCCCAGCCCGCGGACGGACAGCCCAACACCGGCAAGTTCATGCAGTGGTTCTTCCCGCTGTTCTCCCTGTGGATCTGTATCGGATACAGCTCCGCCTTCGCCCTGTACTGGGTGGCGGGCAACCTGGTGAGCATGGGACAGACGTGGATCATCAACAAGTACCTGGACAAAAAAGAACAAATGGCCGCCCCGGTGGCCGGAGAGGGCAGTGTGAAATAACATGAGGACATATGAAGCGTCTGCGAGAACCAAGGAGGAGGCCGTTGAGCTGGGCCTCCAGGAGCTTGGGGTTTCCATCGGCGATGTGGATGTGACGGTGGTGGAGGAAGGCAGCAAGGGCCTGTTCGGCCTGTTTGGCTCCCGCCCCGTGAAGGTGCGGCTGACGGTGAAGGAATCCGAGGAGGATCCGCTGGGAGACCTGCTGGAGGAAGCGCCGGCGAAGAAGCCGGAAAGGAAGCCGGAGAAGAAGGCGGAAAAGAAGCCCGAACGGAAGCCGGAGAAGAAGCCGGAAGAGAAGAAGGCTGAGGAAAAGAAGGCCGAAGAGAAGAAACCGGAAAGGAAGCCGGAGCCCAGGGCCCAGAAGAAGCCGGAGGAGAAGCCCGCGGAAGCCGCGGAGACTGCAGCAGAGGAAGCGCCCAAGGCGGAGATCCGGAACCTGGAGAAGCCGGAGATTACCATGATCCCCGCGGAGTCCCTGGAGGCGGAAAGCCCCGCGGGCATCGCCAAGGAGTTCCTGGCGGAGCTGACGAAGCTGATGGGCGTGGAGGTTTCCATTGACATGGGAACGGACGCGGAAGGCAACGTGTACGGATTCATGCAGGGAGACACCCTGGGGATCCTGATCGGCCGCAGGGGCGAGACCCTGGACGCGCTGCAGTACCTGACCAGCCTGAAGGTGAACCGGGGCAAGGACAGCTACACCCGGGTGACCCTGGACACGGAGAACTACCGGGAGAAGCGGGAGGACACCCTGATCCGCCTGGCCAACCGGATGGCCAACCGGGCCCTGCGGACGGGCCGAAAGGTGAGCCTGGAGCCCATGAATCCCTACGAGCGCCGGATTATCCACTTTGCCCTGCAGCAGAACGAGGGCGTGGACACCCACTCCGAGGGGGACGAACCCAACCGGCATGTGGTGATCACGGTCAAAAAGTAAGGGACGGGGAGGAAGAAAACAATGCTGGATATCAACCTGCTCCGGAATGATCCGGAGAAAGTCCGGGAGAATATCCGGAAGAAATTCCAGGAAGAAAAGCTGCCCATGGTGGACGAAGTGATCGCCATGGACCGGGAATACCGGGAGGCCCAGCAGCAGGCGGACGGGCTGCGGAACAAGCGGAAGACCCTTTCGAAGCAGATCGGCGGCCTGCTGGCCCAGAAGAAGACGGAAGAGGCCGAGGCGGTGAAGGCCGAGGTGGCCGCGGCGGCGGAGCAGCTGGCGCAGCTGGAGCAGAAGGAAGAGGAGCTCAAGGCGGAAATCCGCAAGCGGATGCTGGTGATTCCCAACATCATTGACGACAGCGTGCCCATCGGCCGGGACGACAGCGAGAACGTTGAACTCGAGCGCTTCGGCGAGCCGACGGTGCCGGAATGGGAGATTCCCTACCATGTGGACATCATGGAGCGGCTCCACGGCATCGAGCTGGATCCCGCCCGGGAAACCAGCGGCAACGGCTTCTACTACCTGACGGGGGACATCGCCCGGCTGCACAGCGCCATCCTGAGCTACGCCCGGGATTTCATGATCGACCGGGGATTCACCTACGTGATTCCGCCCTTCATGATCCACGGCAACGTGGTGAGCGGCGTCATGAGCTTCGCCGAGATGGAAAACATGATGTACAAGATCGAGGGCGAGGACCTGTACCTGATCGGTACCTCCGAGCACTCCATGATCGGCAAGTTCATCAACACGATCCTGGACGAGGAGAAGCTGCCCCAGACCCTGACCAGCTACAGCCCCTGCTTCCGCAAGGAAGTGGGCGCCCACGGCATCGAGGAGCGGGGCGTTTACCGGATCCACCAGTTTGAAAAGCAGGAAATGATCGTGATCTGCAAGCCGGAGGACAGCCCTATGTGGTTTGACCGGCTGTGGCAGAACACGGTGGACTTCTTCCGGACCCTGGACATCCCGGTGCGCACCCTGGAGTGCTGCAGCGGCGACCTGGCGGACCTGAAGGTGAAGAGCCTGGACGTGGAAGCCTGGTCTCCCCGGCAGAAGAAATACTTCGAGGTGGGCTCCTGCTCCAACCTGGGAGACGCCCAGGCAAGGCGGCTGCAGATTCGGGTGAAGGCCAAGGACGGCAGCAAATACCTGGCCCACACGCTGAACAACACCTGCGTGGCGCCGCCCCGGATGCTGATTGCCTTCCTGGAGAACAACCTGCGGGAGGACGGCAGCGTGGCGATTCCCGCGCCCCTGCGGATGTACATGGGCGGAAAGGACTGCATCCGGTAAAGGAAGGCCATCCGGACAGCGGATGATGGACTTTCTGTGTTCTTTCCGGCCGGGTACATTGACTTTCCGGGCCGGGGGAGGATAATGGAATACAGAAAACAGAGAACGGTCACCCGAAAGAGTGACCGTCCTTTTTACCGGAGGAAAAGCGATGAACCTGACACAGAAAATCCTGAAGGACCACCTGGTGACCGGTACCCTTGCGGCCGGGGAGGAAATCTCCATCCGGATTGACCAGACCCTGACCCAGGACTCCACGGGAACCATGGCCTACCTGCAGTTTGAGGCCATGGGGATCGGAAGGGTCAAGACCCGGCGCAGCGTGGCCTACATTGACCACAACACCCTGCAGACGGGATTTGAGAACGCGGACGACCACCAGTACATCCAGAGCGTGGCGAAGAAGCACGGCATCTGGTGCTCCAAGCCCGGAAACGGCATCTGCCACCAGGTGAACGTGGAGCGCTTCGGGGTGCCGGGAATGACGCTGCTGGGCAGCGACAGCCACACCCCCACCGGCGGCGGCATCGGCATGCTGGCCATCGGGGCCGGCGGCCTGGACGTGGCGGTGGCCATGGGCGGCGGCGCCTACTACCTGACCTGCCCGAAGGTGGTTGGCGTGAAGCTCAGCGGAAAGCTGCCCTACGGGGTGGCGGCCAAGGATATTATCCTGGAGGTGCTGCGGCGGCTGAGCGTCAAGGGCGGCACCGGCAAGGTGATGGAATACATCGGGGAGGGCGTGAAGAGCCTGACGGTTCCGGAGCGGGCCACCATTGCCAACATGGGGGCGGAGCTGGGAGCCACCACCTCCGTGTTCCCCAGCGACGAGGTGACAAGGGCGTTCCTGAAGGCCCAGGGCCGGGAAGGGGACTTCCGGGAGCTGGGAGCCGACCCGGACGCGGAATACGACGAGACGCTGGAAATCAACCTGGACACCCTGGAGCCCCTGGTGGCCCGGCCGCACCTGCCGGACAACGTGGTGACGGTGAAGGAAGCCGGGCCCATCAAGGTGGACCAGGTGTTCATCGGCAGCTGCACCAACTCCAGCTACCAGGACATGATGCGGGTGGCCCGGATCCTGAAGGGGAAGACGGTGCATCCGGATGTGAGCCTGGTGATCGGCCCCGGCAGCAAGCAGGTGCTGACCATGCTGGCGGAGAACGGCGCCCTGGCGGACATGCTCAACGCCGGCGCCCGGATCCTGGAATGCGCCTGCGGCCCCTGCATCGGCATGGGCCAGAGCCCGAAGACCAACGCGGTTTCCGTCCGCACCAACAACCGGAACTTCTACGCCCGCAGCGGGACCGCCTCGGCGGGAATTTACCTGACAAGCTGCGAAACGGCGGCGGTGACCGCCATCGCCGGGGTGCTGACGGATCCCCGGTGCCTGGACATCGACCTGGAGGTGGAGCAGCCGGCCTCCTTTGACGTGAACGACAACCTGATCATTCCGCCGGCGGCGGAGGGACAGGAAGACGAGGTTGAAGTGGTGCGGGGCCCCAACATCAAGCCCTTCCCCCTGGGACATGACCTGGAGGAGACGGTTTGCGGCAAGGTTCTCCTGAAGATGGAGGACAACATCACCACGGACCATATTATGCCCAGCAACGCGAAGCTGCTGCCCTACCGCAGCAACATCCCGCACCTGAGCGATTACTGCCTGACGCCGGTGGACGAGACCTTCCCGGCCCGGGCCAAGGCGGAGAAGGGCGGCATCCTGGTGGCGGGCTCCAACTACGGCCAGGGCTCCAGCCGGGAGCACGCCGCGCTGGTTCCCCTGTACCTGGGGATCCGCGCGGTGGCGGCCAAGAGCTTCGCCCGGATTCACCAGGCCAACCTGATCAACAACGGAATCCTGCCCCTGACCTTCGCGGAGGAGGCGGACTACGACCGGATTGACCAGGGGGACGAAATGAGCCTGCCGGCGGTGCGGGAAGCCATTGCCGCAGGGAAGGACGAGCTGGAGCTTCGCAACGAAACGAAGCAGGAATCCTACCGGGTGCTGCTGCCCCTGACGGAGCGGCAGCGGGGCATGATCCTTGCCGGCGGACTGATCAACTACATCCGCACCCGGGGATAAGGGCCGGAGGAATCCGGCGGTGGAGGAAAACGAATGAAGATTTCACAGGCATTCCGGACTGCGATACGGACGGTTTCCGGCCGGAAGACGGAAACGCTGAAGTTCCTGGCTGTGGAGGGCGCCCTGACGCTGATGTGCCTGGCCCCCCTGCTTTTCCTGACGGAGAAGGGGCCGATGCGGTACTGCGCGGCGCTGTCGGCGGTGATGTGGCTGCTGATCAAGATTCCGGCGCGGGTGAACGCGGCGGCGGCCATGCAGGACAGCCTGGGAGGGGGCAGGCTCTTCTCCCCGGGGCTGGCGGATCCGGGAAACTACCTGAAAAAGCTGGGGTACGGGCTTGGCCGGCTGGGACTCCTGGCCCTGTGGGCCGCGCCCCTGACCGCGGCGCTGCTGTTTGCCTGGGAAAAGTATTCCGGGGACACGGACGGGCTGACGGTGATGAACATGATCTATGAATTCGGCGGCAAGGACATGAAGACCGGGGTGATCTACCTGCTGCTGATCCTGGCGGCGCTGATCCTGCTCTTCGCCCTGGGGGCGGGTTTCCACAGCGGGGACCGGCACGCCCGGGTGCTGGGGGAAAAGGGACTGCTGAAGGGAAAGCGGCCGAAGGTGCTGCTGTGCCGGATCTGCAGCCTGGTTTTCCTGCTGCCGCTTCTGATCGCGGGATTTGCGGCGATGCTGCGGTATGTGCCGCTGCTGAACAACGTGAGCGGCGTGATCTCCGGGGACGTGTCCATGCCCTCCACGACGCCCACACTGATCATCCTGGCGGCGGGCATCGCGCTGACGGCGCCGCTGATTCCCCTGCGGTCCATGGTGACGGCAGCCTTTGTGAGGGGACTGCGGAAGGAATGAAGATGCGGCTGGACCGATGGCTGACCATGCTGGGAGAGGGCAGCCGGAGCGAAGTAAAGACATGGATCCGCGGCGGAGAGGCCGCGGTGGACGGGCGGATCATCCGGGATTCCGCCCTTTCTTTTGATACGGAAAAGGCGGAGCTGACCCTGCGGGGAAAGCGGCTGGACGGACGGGTTGTCCGCCACGTGATGATGCACAAGCCGGCGGGGGTGCTGACGGCGGCCAGGGATCCGAAGCAGCCCACGGTGATGGACCTGCTGCCGGGGGTTTACCGGAGCATCGGCTGCATGCCGGTGGGCCGGCTGGACAAGGACACCACGGGAATCCTGATTTTTACCTGCGACGGGGAGCTGAACCACCGGCTGCTGAGCCCGGGGAGGCACGTGGACAAGGTGTACCGGGCAGTGACCGCGGGCAGGCTGGGGCCGGAAGTGGTGGAGGCCTTTGCCCGGGGCATGGACCTGGGGGACTTTACGGCGCAGCCGGCGCTGCTTACGATCCTCCGGGCGGGGGAGGAGACCTCCCTGGCGGAGGTGACGGTTTCCGAGGGAAAATTCCACCAGGTGAAGCGGATGTTCGCGGCGGCGGGCCACGAGGTGCTGGAGCTGCACAGGCGGCGGTTCGGCCCGCTGGAGCTGGACCCGGAGCTGGGGGAAGGAGAATGGCGGGAGCTGACGGAGGCGGAGGTTTCCGCCCTGCGGCAGGCCGCGGAAGGCAGGGAGAACGTATGAACGATCATTATTACACCCGGGAGCCGGCCAGCGAGAGCCGGCCGGCAGAGTGCGCCTTCACCTACCGGGGAATCGGGATGACTTTTGTGACGGACGCGGGGGTTTTTTCCCGGGGAGAGGTGGACAACGGCACCCGGGCCTTGCTGGAGGCCCTGCCGGAGGAGATGGCCGGGGAGATCCTGGACCTGGGCTGCGGATGGGGCGTGATCGGGATTTCCGTGGCGCTGAAATGGCCGGAGGCCCGGGTGACGATGGCGGACGTGAACCTGCGGGCGCTGGAGCTTGCCCGGAAAAACGCAGAAAAAAACCGCGCAGGGGTGACCTGCGCGGAGAGCGACGGCATGGAGGCCTTTGCGGGAAAGGCCTTTGACGCCGTGATTACCAACCCGCCCATCCGGGCGGGAAAACAGGTGATTTACAAAATGTTCGCCGACGCGGCGGAATGCCTGAAGCCCGGGGGCGCCCTGTACCTGGTGATCCGGAAACAGCAGGGGGCGGAGAGCTGCCTGAAATACCTGCAGACCCTTTATCCCCGGGTGGAGAAGCTGGACCGGAGCGGCGGCTTCTGGGTGCTGAAGGCCTCCAAAGACTGAGGGCTTCAGCGGATCACGATTTCCCCGTGTTCGTCCGCATCCACGGTAAGGACGGTATCGGGCGCCACATCGGCGGCGATGACCTTCCGGGCGATGAGGGTTTCCACATGGGACTGGAGGTAGCGCTTCAGGGGCCGGGCGCCGAAATTGGGATCGAAGCCCCGCTCTATAACGGCGTCCAGGGCCGCGTCGGTGAGGACCACCTTCAGGCGGCGGGACTCCAGGCGGCGGTTGAGGCCGTCCACCATGAGGCCCACGATGCTGCGGATCTCCTCCCGGGTGAGGGGCTTGTAATACACGATTTCATCAATCCGGTTCAGGAATTCGGGACGGAAGCGGGTCTTCAGCAGGCGATCCACGGCTTCCCGGGCTTCGGGCTTGATTTCGCCGTTTTCCATGCCGTCCAGCAGGTATTCGCTGCCCAGGTTGCTGGTCATGATGAGGATGGCGTTCTTGAAGTCCACGGTGCGGCCCTGGCTGTCGGTGATGCGGCCGTCGTCCAGGACCTGGAGCAGGACGTTGAAGACATCCGGATGGGCCTTTTCCACCTCGTCGAAGAGGACGACGCAGTAAGGATGGCGGCGGACGGCTTCCGTCAGCTGGCCGCCCTCATCGTAGCCCACGTATCCGGGAGGCGCCCCGATGAGCCGGGAGACGCTGAACTTCTCCATATACTCGGACATATCGATACGGACCATGTTCTTCTCATCGTCAAAGAGGGCCTGGGCCAGGGCCTTGGCCAGCTCGGTTTTGCCGACGCCGGTGGGGCCCAGGAAGAGGAAGGAACCCAGGGGCCGGTTGGGGTCCTGGATGCCGGCACGGGAGCGGAGGATGGCCTCGGCAACCTTGCGGACGGCCTCATCCTGGCCGATGACCCGGCGGTGGAGCTCCTCCTCCAGATGGAGGAGCTTTTCCCGTTCACCCTCCATGAGCTTTGCCACGGGGATGCCGGTCCAGCGGCAGATGATCCGGGCGATTTCTTCTTCGGTGACCTTATCATGCAGGAGGCTGTTGTCCCCGCGGGTTTCCTCGGCCACGGCTTCCTCCTTTTCCAGCTCCTGCTTCAGGCGGGGGAGCTCGCCGTATTTCAGCTCGGCGGCCTTGTTCAGGTCGTAGGAGCGCTCCGCCTGCTCGATGCGGGCGTTGACCTGCTCGATTTCCTCCCGCAGGCGGGTGACCTTGCCGATGGCTTCCTTCTCCGCCTCCCAGCGGGCCTTCATGGCGGCGAACTTCTCCCGCTGTTCCGCCAGCTCCTTCTGCACTTCCTCAAGATGGGCGGCGGACAGGGAGTCCTCCTCCTTCTTCAGGGCAGCTTCCTCGATTTCCAGCTGCATGATATGGCGGCGGATATCGTCCAGCTCCGCCGGCAGGGAATCGATCTCCGTGCGGATCAGGGCGCAGGCCTCGTCCACCAGGTCGATGGCCTTATCGGGGAGAAACCGGTCGGTGATATAGCGGTTGGACAATGTGGCGGCGGCGATGAGGGCGGCGTCCTGGATTTTGACGCCGTGGAACACCTCATAGCGCTCCTTGAGGCCCCGGAGGATGGCGATGGTATCCTCCACGGTGGGCTCGGAAACCATGACAGGCTGGAAACGGCGCTCCAGGGCGGCGTCCTTCTCGATATACTTCCTGTATTCATTGAGGGTGGTGGCGCCGATGCAGTGCAGCTCGCCCCGGGCCAGCATGGGCTTGAGCAGGTTGCCCGCGTCCATGGCGCCGTCGGCCTTGCCGGCGCCCACGATGGTATGGAGCTCATCGATGAAGAGGAGGATGCGGCCTTCGCTCTTGCGGATTTCCTCCAGGACGGCCTTGAGGCGCTCCTCAAACTCGCCCCGGAACTTGGCGCCGGCGATGAGGCTGCCCATATCCAGGGAGAAGATGGTTTTGTCCTTCAGGCTCTCGGGCACGTCTCCCCGGACGATCCGCTGGGCCAGGCCCTCGGCGATGGCGGTTTTGCCGACGCCGGGCTCGCCGATGAGGACGGGGTTGTTTTTGGTTTTACGGGAAAGGATGCGGATGACATTGCGGATTTCCGAATCCCGGCCGATGACGGGATCCAGCTTCTGCTTCCGGGCCAGCTCCACCAGGTCGGTTCCGTATTTCTTCAGGGCGTCATAGGTGTCCTCCGGGGAATCGGAGGTGACCCGGGCGGACCCCCGGACCTCCTGCAGGGCGCGGAGGAAGGCCTCCGGGCTGTAGCCGAAGGTTTTCAGCAGGCGGGAGACGGAGGGGGAGGCCTTGGCGCACAGCCCCATCCACAGATGCTCCACGGACAGGTATTCATCCTTCATCTGCTTGGCCTGTTTTTCCGCCTCCAGCAGGGCCTTCTCCACATCGGCGGCATAGCCGGGCTGGGAGACCCCGGAGCCGGACACCCGGGGCAGGCGGGAAAGCCCGTCCTCCAGGGAACGGCGGAAGGCATCGGCAGAGATACCGCAGCGGGAAAGGAGCTGGGGCACCAGGTCCTGCGGGTTTTCGACAAGGGCGGCCAAAAGATGCTCCTGCTGCA
Source organism: uncultured Clostridia bacterium (assembly GCA_946187775.1). Lineage (GTDB taxonomy): Bacteria > Bacillota > Clostridia > Christensenellales > Aristaeellaceae > Aristaeella. Next base: position 8,887 of record CAMHSI010000031.1, on the reverse strand, counting down.
CATCCACATGGCCGTATTCCACGGCGAGAGACTGGGCCCGCTGCAGGGCGGCCAGGCTCTTCTGCGTAAACTGATTCAGGTTCATAGACAACACCTCCGGGAAGGCCGTATTTGACTATCTTTGACCTTCGACCCTATTTTACACCTTTTCCGGAGAATGTCAAGGGATTTATTCGGCTTTTTCCGGCGTTGTATTGACAGCCGGGGAAAACTTGTTTCCGCCGGCGGGAATGTGATATAATACAATGTCCTGTTGCAGGCTTTTCCGCAGGGATACAAGGCGGAAAGCCGGGGAAAGGGACGGAAAGAGAGCAGCGATGTTCGGAAGGAAACGGAACCGCTACGCGGAGGACCCGGAGGAGATTTACGGGGCCCCGGAGAGCGGCGATACCGGGATATACACTCCCCTGCAGGAGGAAGACTACGCGGGGGAAGGGTATCCGGAGGAGGCATATCCGGAAGAGGATGATCCGGAAGGAGACGGGGGCGCCGCAGGCGGGCCCGGGTCTTTTGCTGCCTTCGACGGGAACGGATACGGGGAAGACGAATATGAAGAGGACGGGGAGCCGGAGGAGGAAAAGCCGGAGCCCCGCAGCATTTTCCGGCCGGAGGTGCGCAAGCCGAATTTTGTGCTGAGCGTGCTGGTGAACACGGTGCGGGTGCTGGCGCTGGTGGTGCTGCTGGCGGGGATCGCCGGGCTGGGCACCCTGGCGGGCATCGCCAAGGGATACGTGGATACGGCGCCGGAGCTGGACCTGGTGGCCCTGGACGCCCAGGACCAGAACTCGGAATTCATGGACCGGAACCGGAACCTGCTGACGGTTTACCGGGGAACGGAGAACCGGGTGTCGGTTCCCCTGAGCGCGGTGCCCCAGCGGCTGCGGAACGCCTTTGTGGCGGTGGAGGACGCCCGGTTCTTCACCCACCCCGGGGTGGACCTGAAGCGGATCGTGGGTGCCTTTGTGGCCAACCTGACCACATCGGGCACCCAGGGCGGATCCACCATCACCCAGCAGCTGATCAAGAACACGCTGCTTTCTTCGGAGCAGAGCTACAAGCGGAAAATCCAGGAGGCCTACCTGGCCATGCAGCTGGAGACCCGCTACACCAAGGAGCAGATCCTGGAAAGCTACCTGAACACCATCTACCTGGGGGAGAACTACTACGGGGTGGAAATCGCCGCCAAGGGGTACTTCAACAAGGACCTGGGGCAGCTGACCATCCGGGAGTGCGCCATGCTGGCGGGGATCAACAACAATCCCTACTACTACAATCCCCGGCGGAATTTCTATACCCGCAAGGACGGGGAGAAGGACTACGCCGCCATTACCAACCAGCGGACGGACTACGTGCTGCGGTGCATGTATGAAAACCAGTTCATCAGCCGGGAGGAATACCAGGCGGCCCTGGACCCGGCCACTGCCTCCGTGACCCCGGAGGAGGTGGACCTGGCGGGGAACAACGGCATGTACCGGTATCCCCACTACATTGAATACGCGGTAAAGGAATGCGTGCAGATCCTGCTGGAGGTCAACGGCCTGCAGGACACCCCCCAGAACCGGGCGGCCATGGAAAACAAGCTGCGGACCGGCGGATACAAGATCCAGCTGGCCATTGACCCCAACATCCAGGGCACGGTGGAGGATACCCTGCAGAACTGGACCAAGTATCCCTCCCTGCGGGATCCCTCCGACAAGGTATACCGGAGCCGGAATTCCGACGGCACCTTCACCGAGATTCCCCAGCCCCAGGCGGCCTGCGCGGTGCTGGACTACCGGACGGGAGAGCTGCTGGCGGTAGTGGGGTCCCGGACGGAGGTTACCGCCCGGAAGACCCTGAACCGGGCCACGGACATGAAGATGCCCGTAGGCTCCTCCATCAAGCCCATCGCCGTGTACGCCCCGGCGCTGGAGCTGGGCGCCAGCCCGGCCTCGGTGGTGTACAACATGCCGCTGCCCATTTCCGGGTGGAAGGACTCCCGGGGGAACGACAGCTGGCCGAAGAACTACGGCGGCGCCGGATACACGGGCCCCGTGACGCTGCGGACCGCCATGGCGAAATCCCAGAACACGGCGGCGGCCCAGACCCTGATGACCCGGGTGGGGGTGGACCGGAGCGTTTCCTTCCTCCACAGCATGGGCATTGACGACGACCACATTGACAAAACCCCCTTCGGCCTGAGCCTGGGGTCCTCCGGCATCACGCCCCTGCAGATGACGGTGGCCTTCGGGGTGCTGGCCAACAGCGGGGTATACCAGGAGCCCATCTCCGTGCTGGGCATTTCCGACGCCCGGGGAGACGTGGTGTGGGACGGACACCAGCACCAGGAGCGCTACCGGGTTTTCCAGGAAAGCACCAGCTGGCTGATTGTGGACATGCTGAAATCCGCGGTATCCTCCGGCACGGGAGGCAGCGCCCGGATCAAGGGACAGACCGTTGGCGGAAAGACCGGAACCAACTCGGACCAGAAGGGCGTGTTCTTCGCCGGGATTACGGGATACTATTCCTCGTCCCTGTGGATCGGGCACGACAACTACAAGGCGCTGTCCTCCAAATCCACGGGCTCCGGGGCGGCGGCGCCCCTGTGGCAGGCCTACATGAGCAAGATCCACCAGGGGCTGCCGGGGAAGGAGATCCTGGAGGGAAATCCCGGGGACTACGGCCTGGTGAAGGTGACCACCTGCGCGGTGAGCGGCCAGCTGGCCACGGACGCCTGCCGGGAGGACGCCATGGGATACGGCGTGGTGACGGATTACTGGCGGGAGGGAACCCAGCCCACCCAGTACTGCCAGATGCACACGATGCAGAACGTTTGCGCGGAGAGCGGAATGCCCGCTTCCCCCTACTGCCCCTATGTGACGCCCAAGGGCGTGGTTTCCCTGACGACGGGACAGTACCTGGCCCCCTTCGTGGGGACGGAGTACCAGGGGGTGCTGGAGGAATACCTGGGGCTGAGCACGGATAACGGCGGAATCACCTGCACCCTGCACGGGGGCGGGTCCACCGGGGAGGGCGGAAGCGCCCTGCCCAACCGGCAGGCGGAGGACGCCGCCCGGCTGATCGCGGCGGCCCAGGAGCAGCTGGCGACGCTGGATCCGGGAGGAGCCCAGTACAGCGCCATCGTGAACGCCGCGGCCAACCTGCAGCACCTGATTGAAACCGGGGCGGCCCAGAACGACATTACCGCGGCCATGACGGCACTGACCCAGGCCATGATCGGCATATACTGAGAGACGGGAGCGGAACCATGCTGAAAATCGGATGCCACCTGTCCGCGTCGGGCGGATACATGCACATGGCGAAGGAGATCCTCTCCATCGGGGGGAACACCTTCCAGTTTTTCACCCGGAACCCCCGGGGCGGGAACGCCAAGCCCGTGGACGAGGCGGACGCGGCGGCCTTCCGGGCCTTTGCCGCGGAAAACGGGATCAGGATCATCCTGGCCCACGCCCCCTACACCCTGAACGGGTGCAGCGCGGACCCGGGGATCCGGGACTTCGCGAAGAGGACCATGGCGGACGACCTGCGGAGGATGGAGTACGTTCCCGGGAACCTGTACAACTTCCACCCCGGCTCCCACGTGGGCCAGGGAACGGAGGCGGGCATCGCCATGATCGCGGAGATGCTCAACGGGATCCTGACCAGGGAGATGACCACCACGGTGCTGCTGGAAACCATGGCGGGAAAAGGCAGCGAGGTGGGGAGCCGCTTTGAGGAGCTGCGGGAGATCATCGACCGGGTGGAGCTGAAGGAGAAGATGGGGGTGTGCATGGACACCTGCCATGTCAGCGACGCGGGGTACGACATTATCCATGACCTGGACGGCGTGCTGGCGGAGTTTGACCGGACGGTGGGCCTGGACCGGCTGAAGGCGGTGCACATCAACGACAGCAAGAACCCGCCCGGAGCCCGGAAGGACCGGCACGAGAAGATCGGAGAGGGCACCCTGGGAACGGAAACCATCCTGCGGGTGATGCGCCACGAGGCGCTGCGGGAGCTGCCCTTCTACCTGGAGACGCCCAACGAGCTGGACGGATATGAGCGGGAGATCCGCATGCTGAAGGAACTCTACTGAGAGCGGGGGAAACCAATGGGACGACTGCGGAAACTGCTGCCGGCGCTGCTGGCGGCGGCATGCCTGGCGGGACATGCGGCCGGGGCGGAGGAGCCGGAAATGAGCATCAGCCTTTCCGGGGATCCGGTGCTGCCCGGGGAAGCCGTGGTCGTTTCCTTCACGGTGCCGGAGGACGGCACCTGCAGCATTGACATTATCGGCAGCGACGGGGAAACCGCCGCCCGGGTGACGGAAAACCGGAAGGTTACGGCGGGATACAACGCCTTCTACTGGAACGGGACCTGGCAGGGAGTTCCGGTGTCGCCCGGGAAGTGGACGGTGCGGCTTACAATGAACGGCCGGCAGGCGGAGACGGAAATCACCGTAGGGGAGATGATCCCCGCCCTGATCGGCCTGGAGGCGGACCGGAGCCGGGTGATTCCCGGAAAGCTGGTGAACCTGGAATACTGGGCCACGGAAGCGGGGACGCTGACGGTGGACGCCGGGGGAAAGGAGCTGCTGCGGATCCGGACGGAGGCCGGGCAGTGCGCCGCGTCCTTTGCGGCGGAGCTGGCGGCCGGGGAATACACGGCGGAGGCACGGCTGACTGCCGGGGACGGAAGGGTTTCCCGGCCCACGGCTTTCCCCCTGACGGTGGAAGCCCCGGCGGAAAAGTTTACGCCCCTGGGGAAGGGAGCCGGGGAGGACCTGACCCTGAACGGCTGGACCGTGCCCATGGACATCCGGGACGAGGAAGCCGTGTGGCAGGCGCTGATGGCCCCGGTGACGGTGGTGGACGACGGGGAGGAGAAGGCCCAGGTGCGCCAGGCGGTGATCCGGAAGGAGCCCCGGGCGGACAGCGACGGCGTTGGGACGGTGACCCTGGCCTCCCAGGGGGTATACGTGCTGGAGCGGGGAGCGGAATGGTCGAAGATCGCGTGCTACTCCTCCTCCTTCCACGATTCGCCGGTGGCGAACTGGAACGCCCGGGTGGAGGGCTATGTGGAAACACGGCTGCTGCGGACCATCCGGCCGGACGGGGAGATGGGCCTGGTGGTGGACAAGCTGACCCAGCGGATGTATGTGTTTACGGAGGGAAAGCTGTACTCCACGCTGATGGTTTCCACGGGAAAGAGCAACGAGCGGCAGCCCTACAACGAAACCCGGTCCGGGGAATTCCTGCTGGTGAGCAAGGTGGGGGGCTTCTATTCGGACAACATGTTCTGCCCCCGGGCCATCCGGTTCAACGACGGGGACCTGCTGCACGAGGTTCCCTACGTGGAGAGGAACGGTAACATCATTTACTCGGCCACGGAGCCCCAGCTGGGCACCAAGGCCAGCCACGGATGCGTGCGGGTGCAGCGGAGGAAGAACCCGGAGGGGCTGAACATGGCCTGGATCTTCAACCATTACCGGGAGAACACGAAGATCCTGATCTGGGAGGACTGGCAGGGACGGCAGGTTCCGGTGCCGGAGAACGGGACGGTTTTCTGGCGGCACCCGAAGAAGAACGGCTATTACCACGGCTCGCCGGAATGCCCGCTGCTGGATACGAAGACCCCGGAGGAGATCACCTACGGGGAGCTTTCGGCGGAGGATTCGGGGCTGGACGCCTGCCCCGCCTGCGGGCCGGTGATGAAAAAAGGCGAACTGACGGAATACAACGCGATGTACGCGGAGGGCGGGGACCACGATCCGGTGATGACGGAGGCGCGGAAGGACTGCCCCAAACCGGGAAGGAGGTGAGACGGTGAATCCTGTGGATTGGGTAATTATCGGCATTGTGGCCGTGAGCGTTCTGTTTGGCATGTACCGGGGATTCATTGCCTCGGTGGCTTCCATGGGAGGCTGCCTGGTTTCCCTGGCGGCCAGCTTCTGGGCGGGCCCGAAGCTGGCGGAGTGGGTGCGGACGAACACGACGCTGAGCACCACGCTGATGAGCTACGCGGACGCGGCCACGCGGCTGAAGGATTCGACCCTGTCCTCCCTGAACGTGGCGGGACTGACGGGGGAGAACATCTCCGCCATCCTGGAGCGGGCTTCCCTGCCGGCGCCGCTGGACAGGCTGCTGCAGAGCAACCTGGAGCAGCAGGTGTACCGGGGAACGGATATCGGGCAGACCGTGGGGAACTACGTGACCCAGACCATCGTTTCGGCGCTGCTGAACGTGCTTTGCTTCGTGGCGGCCTTCGTGGGGCTGCTGATCCTTTTCCACCTGGTGGTGAACCTGCTGAAGGCGATCTTCCGCTTTCCGGTGCTCAAGCAGCTGAATTCCCTGGCCGGCGGCGTTTTCGGGCTGCTGCGGGGAGCGCTGTTCTGCTTTGTGCTGTTTGCCCTGACGCCCCTGCTGCAGACGGTGATTCCCGTGGAGGGAATTACGGACATGATCGCCTCCAGCACCCTGGCGCCCATGTTCAACAGCGGCGGCCTGATCCTGTCCATCATGAACGGACACCTGTAACCCCGCGCTTTTCTGTTTCCACTGGCTGAAGGGAGGAAAACTGAATGAAGAAAATGATCCGGATCCTGGCCGCCCTGGCGGCGGGGCTTTTCATGATGCCTTTTTCCGCCGCGGAGGAGGCGGGGGACACGCTGTATGTCCGGAAGGTTGAGAATCTTCCGGAGGATTTTATTTTCGGAATGGATATTTCCAGCGTGCTGGCGGAAGAGCAGAGCGGCGTGAAATACCACGATTTTGACGGAAAAGAGGAGGACCTCTTCCGGATCCTGGCGGACAACGGGATCAACACCATCCGGGTGCGGATCTGGAACGACCCCTTCGACAGCGAGGGAAACAGCTTCGGCGGGGGAAACTGCGACATCCGCACGGCGGCGGAGATCGGCAGGCGGGCGGCGAAGTGCGGCATGAAGCTGCTGCCGGACTTCCACTACTCCGACTTCTGGGCGGACCCGGGAAAGCAGATGGTTCCCCGGGCGTGGGAAGGCATGAAGATCAAGGAAAAGAAGCAGGCGGCCTACGAGTATACGCTGGATTGCATGAAGCAGCTGAAGGAGGCCGGCGCCGACGTGGCGATGGTGCAGCTGGGAAATGAAACCAACGGAAAGCTCTGCGGGGAAAAGACCTGGATGAACATCGCATGGATCATGGACGCGGGGGCAAGGGCCGTGCGGGAGGTGTATCCGGAGGCGCTGATCGCCCTGCATTTTGCCAACCCGGAAAACCCCGGGAGCTACCGCACCTACGCGGAGAAGATGGATTACTACGAGAAGAACGGCCTGATCGGCTACGATGTGTTTGCCACCTCCTACTATCCCTACTGGCACGGGACGCTGGACAACCTGGCGGGGATCCTGACGGAGATTTCGGAAAAATACGGCAAGAGGGTTATGGTGATGGAGACCTCCTACGCCTATACGGCGGAGGACAGCGACTTCTCCCCCAACACCATCGGGGAGGGAGGCGGCATTGAGAAGCCCTATCCCTTCACGGTGCAGGGGCAGGCCAACTGCATCCGGGATATTACGGACACGGTTGTGAACCGGACGCCGGCGGGGATCGGGGTATGCTACTGGGAAGGCGCGTGGATCACCGTGGGGCAGGACAGCCGGGAGGAGAACCAGGAAAAGTGGGAGAAATACGGATCCGGCTGGGCTTCCAGCTTCGCGGCGGAATATGATCCGGAGGACGCGGGAAAATATTACGGCGGCAGCGCTGTGGACAACCAGGCGTTCTTTGACCCGGCGGGAATGCCGCTGGAATCCCTGAAGGTGTTCCGGCTGATGCGGACGGGAAACGAGGTGGCGCCGGTGCCTGACGCTCTGGAGGAGCCTTCCCTGACCTGCGACCTGAACCTGCCGCTGGAGCTGCCGGAAACGGTGGACACGATCCTGACGGACGACAGCCGGACGGCCGTGCCGGTGACCTGGAACCTGACGCCGGAGGAGGACGAAGCCATGCACGCCGGCGGCCCCCGGCAGTACACCGTGACCGGGAACGCGGGGGGACTGGAGGCGAAGTGCCACGTGTCCATGATCGAGTTCAACTACCTGCAGGACTACAGCTTTGAGGACGGCGGGGAGGCCTGGAAGGTTACGGACCTGAAGAAGGCGGACGAGCTGTATGTGGAGGAAAAAAAGACGGACTCCCTGACGGGAGTAAAGCACCTGCACTTCTGGAGCGCCGGGAAGGACAGCGTGGAGTTTACGGCGGAGCAGACCCTGAAGGACCTGCCGGCGGGCAAATTCCGGTTCTCCGTTTCCGTGATGGGCGGGGACTGCGGGGAAACGGACATCTACGCCTGGGTGAAGATCAACGGGGAGGAGACTGCCCGGTCCGGGCAGATACCCATTGAAGGATACAATGCCTGGAACGCCGGGGAGATTCCGGAGTTCACCCACCGGGAAGGGGACGAGGTTACGGTGGGCATTTATGTGAAATGCAGCGGGGAAGGAAACGGCGCCTGGGGAAAAATTGACGACGCGCTGCTGAATTCCGTGCGCTGAAAAGGCTTCAGGCCCGGCGGGACCGGAAACGATACCAATTCAGCAAAATAAGGGGTTCCGGAAAAATTTGAGTATTGACACGGATGGACAAAAAGGATAGAATATGGACGAATTTGAAGGGAACAAAGCGTACAGCTGCCCGGAAGGGCGGGCGCTTTGGGTCCCGCAAAAATAACATAAAAAGGAGAGAAGAGTATGAAAAAGATCTTTGCGTTGGTTCTGGCAGCGGTCATGATGCTGTCCCTGGCTTCCTTCGCTTCCGCGGAGGGCTTCAGCGGCGATATCAAGATCTGGGTTGCCGAGAACGTGGTGGACTTCACCAATGAGCAGGTGGAAGCCTTCAAGACGGCTCATCCGGAATATGCCGGA
>CAMHSI010000030.1 GCA_946187775.1 uncultured Clostridia bacterium | reverse complement strand
AGCAGCCCGTGCGTCTTCCGTAATCTCCGATGAGTCAGTGATTCTCCATCCCGGAGTCTCTTCAATGTTTTCTTCGGCTACAGCCGTCCCGAATAAGCAAAGCAGAAGAATCGACACAGTCATCATCCTGAACAGACGCTTTATCATCATGCGAATACTCCCATCGTATAAATGCAGCATAAAAAACAGTAGCCAGAAAAATCAAAGATAGATGTTTTCAGTATACTAACCGCACATTCCACCGCATGCTAACCGAAGCCGGAATGATCCAAAAGCAGTTCATCTTCGGCGTTCCGGCCCCTCTTTTATTCATAACCTCTTTGGTTTTCCATCGTCCCGGGCAGAAGCTGCTCAGGATTGTTTTTTTCGGTAGTCGCAGATTTCCTTCAGTCCGCATTCTTCACACAGCGGCCGCTGGGCCTTGCACACCCATCTTCCGTGCCAGATCAGCCAGTGATGGGCGTTGCCCCATTTTTCCCGGGGAATCAGCCGGGTCATCTTTCGTTCCGTTTCCTCCACCGTCTCCGCCCTGCAAAGGCCGATCCGGTTGCTCACCCGGAAAACATGGGTGTCCACCGCGAAGGCGGGAATGCCGAAGGCGTTGGAAAGCACCACGTTCGCGGTTTTCCGTCCCACTCCCGGAAGCCGCACAAGGTCCTCCATCCGGTCCGGAACCTGCCCGCCGAACTCATCCCGGATAATCCGGCAGGCCGCGATGATGTTGGAGGCCTTTGTTTTGAAGCCGCAGCTTTTCACCATAGGATACAGGTCCTCCACCCGGGCTTCCGCCATGGCGCAGGCGTCCGGATAGCGGGCAAACACCGCCGGCGTCACCTTGTTCACCTGTTTGTCCGTACACTGGGCGGAAAGGATCGTGGCCACCATCATCTCATACGGATTGGAAAAAACCAGCTCTGCCTTGGCCTCGGGATACATTTCCTCCAGGATTTCCAGGGCTTTCTTCTTCGTTTCAAGGTTCACGGTTCATTCCCTGCCTTTTTCGGGTTCTTTCGCGTTCTTGCCGCTCAGGGTAATCTCCTCCCGGAACAGGAAGGTCAGCTCCTCCCGCTTCGCCGCCTTGGACTTGCTCAGCCCCTCCAGCTCCTCCATCAGCTTCTCCGGCTCCTCCGCCCCGGAAACGTCCGCGCCGTACACCGCCACGGTGTATACCACCTCCGGGCTGAAGGCCTTGGGATACGCGGACTCGACGATGCCAACAACCCGGTCCGCCTTCAGGTCCGGATGGTTCTCCAGCACATACTCCTCCAGGGCCCGGTTCCTCGCCGTCCTTTCCCCTGCGCTGTAGGAGGCGCTCAGGGAGGTGGTGTTGTAGCTGTAGATGATGAATCCCGTCACCGCCGCCGCGCCGATCACAAACAGGGTCACCAGCAGCGCGATGTGCCGTTTTGTGTAATTCAGGTCGGTTCTTCCCGCAACGGTGAATCCCGCGCCCCCCAGGGCCGGAAGCACCGCCCGGAACACCACCATCAGCAGGATGGATTCAAAGGGCAGCATCACCGTGTTCTTCACCAGCCGGATCCATACGAAGGGCTGGTACGTGCTCAGGTGCAGCACATCCCTGTAATACAGGGACATAATCGGTTCATTCAGCAGGATGTTGATCAGCAGGTTCACGCTGAATTTGGCCAGGATCAGCCGCAGCGGGGTGATATCCGTGCTGTAAAGGAACAGCGCGAAAACCAGGGATCCGCCCATCTCCAGGAAAATAAAGGGGAAATAGTATACGCCGTTGGGCGCGATCAGGTACCCCAGCGTATCGGAGATGGCGCCGCTCAGCAGCGCCACCACCGGGCCGTACACCATGGATCCCAGGGCGTTGAAAAGAAAGCCGAAGGAGATGTTCACATCGGCTGCCACCGGAATCCGCAGGGGTTTCACGGCGATGCGCAGCGCGAGGATCAGCGCGGCAAAAACCAGCGTCCGGGTGTTCTTCAGCTCTGAAAAAGCCTGCCGCCAGTATTCCCCGCTGAAAGGGGTCCGGAAGTATTTCCGCTGGATCCTGTTGTTCAGCTTCATGAAAAAAAGCCTCCTTTCAAATCAGAACAAAAAATGTCTTGATCCGCAGAGGCTTCCTGCCGGAAAAGCAGCGGGATGCGCATTCCCCACCGCGCAGCAAAAGCTGCTTCGTTCCATGGCAACTCCCCGTCCATGAACACTTTACGCGGAAAACGCTACTCTGCCTTTACGAATCTGTATGCGGACGGCGTCGCCGCCGTTCCTGCTCAGTGCTCCTTCGCCTGAATCCAGCCCTTCCTGCACAGCAGCTCCGCTGTCAGGATTCCGCCGCCGGCCGCGCCGCGGATGGTGTTATGGCTCAGGCACACAAAACGCCAGTCGAAGATCTTGTCCTCCCGCAGTCGGCCGATGCTGATGCCGAAGCCGTTCTGGAAGTCCCGGTCCAGCCGGGTCTGGGGACGGCTCGGGTCCTCAAAATACTGCAGGAAGGGCTTGGGGGCGCTGGGCAGCTCCAGCCGCTGGGCTTCCGTTTCGTAGTTCGCCCACCGATCCAGGATCTGTTCCTTTGTCACCTTCTTGCCGAAGCGCACGGAAACCGCCGCCATGTGGCCGTCGCTGGCCGCAACCCGCAGGCACTGGGCGCTGATCACGGGCTTCTCCGCGTTCACGATCACCTTTCCGTTCCCCCGGTCTTCCACCGTGCCCCACAGCTTCAGCGGTTCGTTCTCGCTCTTCTCGTCCTCGCCGCCGATGTAGGGAATCACGTTGTCCACCATCTCCGGCCAGGTCTTGAAGGTCTTTCCCGCGCCGCTGATGGCCTGGTAGGTGCAAACGCTCACCTCGGTGGGCTCAAAGTCCAGCAGGGGCGTCAGCGCCGGAACATAGCTCTGGATGGAGCAGTTGGGCTTCACCGCAATGAAGCCGTATTTGCTCCCCAGGCGCTTCCGCTGGGTCTCAATCACTTCCAGGTGCGCCGCGTTGATTTCCGGCACAACCATAGGAACATCCTCAATGCCGCGGCAGGCGCTGTTGTTGCTCACCACGGGAACCTCATGCTTCGCGTAATTTTCCTCCAGGGCGCGGATCTCGTCCTTTTTCATGTCCACGGCGCAGAACACGAAGTCCACCTGGGACGCCACCTGCTCCACGTCCGCCGCGTCCACAACCGTCATGTCCGCCGCGTAGTCCGGAATCGGCCAGTCAAAGGCCCATCTTTTCCCTACCGCTTCCCTGTATTTCTTTCCCGCGCTCCTGGCGGAAGCCGCCAGGCAGGTCACCCTGAACCATGGATGGTCCTTCAGCAGGGAAATAAAGCGCTGTCCCACCATGCCGGTGGCCCCGATAATGCCCACGCGATACTGATTCATCTTCATCATCCTCCCGTGTATAAGCAAAAAGCCGCCTCTTTCGAGCGGCAGGCGGGATCCCCGCTTTGCTTGCTGAATCATATCATGAAGCGGATTTCCCTGTCAATGTGATATCGTTTTTTCCTTGTTCTGTTTCCGTTCAGCGAAGGGAGCCCAGCACTTCCCCCACCTTGTCCCGGATCACCAGCTCGCATTCGCTGTCCACCGGGGTGGCGTCCCGGTTGATCAGCACCAGGTGCTTTCCCCGGAAATAGTTCAGCAGCCCCGCCGCCGGGTAAACCGTCAGGCTGGTTCCCGCCACGATCATAAGATCCGCGCTGCGGATTGCGTGAACCGCCCCGGCGATCACGTCGTTGTCCAGTCCCTCTTCATACAGCACCACGTCCGGCTTGATCCTTCCGCCGCAGGTGCACACCGGAACCGGGTCGCTGCTGTCCCGGATGTATTCCGGCGGATAGCTTTTCCCGCATTTCATGCAGTAGTTCCGGTGAATGCTTCCGTGCAGCTCAAACACCCGTTTGCTTCCCGCCGCCTGGTGCAGTCCGTCAATGTTCTGGGTAACCACGCCGGTCATTTTCCCGGCCGCTTCCCATTCCGCCAGCTTCCGGTGCGCCGCGTTGGGCTTCGCCTCCAGCGGCAGCATCTTGTCCCTGTAAAACCGGAAAAACTCCTCCGGCCTTTTCATGAAAAAGGTGTGGGAAAGGATCTCCTCCGGCGGATAGTCATACTTCTGGTGATACAGGCCGTCCACGCTGCGGAAGTCCGGAATCCCGCTCTCCGTGGAAACCCCGGCTCCGCCGAAAAAGACGATCCTTTCCGCCGCGTCCGTCAGGGCCTGCAGCGCTTCATACTTCATTCCTGTCCTCCTCAGGCCTCCGGGGCCTCATCCGGGGTTTCCGGTGCCGCCGGGGTCTCATCCGCGGGAGTCTCATCCGCGGGAGCCGCAGCCGCGGGAGCCGCCGCCATAGGTGCCGCAGCCGCGGGAGCCGCGGTCACGGGTGCTGTTGCCGGCTGGCCTGTTGTCTGCCGTTTCATGCCCCGGGACAGCAGGAAGAAGGTCACCAGGTCCAGCACCGCTTCGCTCAGCATGAAAATTCCGATGATCAGGTTCTGGTTGTCCCCGAACACGGATTTGTTCAGCAGCGCCAGGATGCCGATCGTCAGCGAAACCACGGCAAGGATCAGCATGATCCACCATTTGTCCATCTTCACGGTCTTTTCGTCAAAGGCGTACTGAACCTTCAGGAACGCGCCGAAGATCAGGGAAAGCCCCCAGATCTTCGGGAATACTTCCTTCATGTCGCTGGGGCTTGTAATCAGCAGGATTCCGGCCAGCAGCACCACCAGGCCGATGGCCAGGTCAATGCCCTTGACACGCTCCTCCATCCCGGAGCGGAAATAGCGGAGCAGCAGCCATGCGCCCACCAGCACCAGTCCTGCCGCCAGGGCCCAGGCGGCCACGTTCGTCACCAGGTCGTCCAGCAGGATCAGCAGCAGGCCTACCACGCAGTAGAATCCCACCAGCGGCAACACAAAGTGAATGCTCATCTTGTCCACCTTTTTCCTGGCGCCGGCCTTGCCCGTTTCTTCTGTGTTTCTTCTCATGATCTGCACCTCCACAGTATAATCCCTGTCAGCTGCCTGATTATACCATTTTTCCCCCGTCCCAACAAGCGGTTGTCCCCTTTGTATCGGACAATTCTTCTCCGTCGGAATAAAAAACGGCAGCGCTGTCCGCGCTGCCGCAGGAGGGAATCACAGGCTGTTCATCCGCTCCATGATCCGGTCGGCAATCAGCTGCCGGAAGGGCGAAAGCGGCTCCCGAACCGGAACGGCTCCCTCCGTCCGGAACTGCATGAAGCAGGGGGTCTCGTCCGTCCAGCATTCCCACCGGGGCAGGTCCGTTCCGTTCAGATCCTGTCCGTTGGGATCCCCCGTCCGGATAAAGTTGCAGAAATAATCGCACATCTGCCGCGCCAGGTCGTAATGCTTTCCTGTAAACGGCCGCCAGCATTTTGCCAGCGTCTCAAACCAGAACCACAGGTCCGAGGAATGGAAGGTTCCGGGATGGTCCCATCCGGGAATATCCGGGTCAAAGCGGTAGCAGTATCCCTTTCTTCCTGTCTTTGCCGCTTCCGCCAGCACGCCCTTCACCGTGCACTCAATTCCGCTCACCGGCGCGTAGCCCAGTTCCGGCACGTATTTCCGACTCTCCGGCTGGGCAAGGAATTCCGCTGCCTTATCGCCGAACACGCGCTCCGCTTTCTTCTTCAGGCCTTCCTCGTCCGCCGCGTCCATGGCGTTCGGGAATTCGTCCCCGGTGCTTCCCGCCATCATTTTCACATCCACGCAGTCTCCCCGGCAGTACATCGCGATGGGATCCCCGGTGCAGAACAGGTCATCCTGCACCGTGAAGAAGGGGATGTGGCTCTCCATATACTTTTCATAGCTCCGCTGCAGGTGCACCGCGTCCATGGCCCGGGCTTCCTCCAGCGTCCGGATGCCCAGGAAGCTGAAGAAGTCCTCTCCCTTCTTTTCCGCGTCCTTCAGCCGCTCCGGCCTGCCCACTTCCCGCCGCATATAGGGATCAAAAATCATGGCGCTCATAACCACTGCCCCGGAGAACAGCCCCCGGTTCGCCTTGCAGGCCAGCTGGGACATCACGCTTCCGCCGCCCGCGCTCTGGCCGGCGATCGTCACCCTGCCCGGATCCCCGCCGAAGGCGGCGATATTCCGCTTCACCCAGCGCAGCCCGGCCTGCTGGTCCAGGTTGCCGAAATTGGCCGGAGCCTCCGGCTGTTCCCGGGAGATCTGCGGATGGGTCAGGAAGCCCAGCGCCCCCACCCGGTAATTGACCGTCACCACGACGATGCCCCGGCGGGCGATGCGTTCTCCGTCAAACTCCATTTCCGCAGGGTATCCGCACTGCAGGCCGCCGCCGAAGAACCATACCAGCACCGGAAGCTTATCCTTCGCATTTTTCGCGTTGGTCCATACATTCAGGTACAGGCAGTCCTCCCCCATGGGAATCTCCGGATCCACATGCCACTCCCTGCAGTAAATATCGTCTCCCAGTCCCGGAATCCACTGCATGGAAATCGGGGCGAACCGCGAAGCGTCCCGCACTCCCGCCCAGTTTCCGCAGGGCTGGGGCGCTCTCCAGCGGTTTCTTCCCGTCGGCGGCGCCGCGAAAGGGATCCCCTTGAATGCCGTGATGCGGGGATCCGCCGCCTCAATTCCCCGAACCCATCCGTTTTCCGTTTTTACCTGTCTGAGCATAGGTCTCTTCCTCCTGCCGTAATCCTCACTGGCCGTTTCCGGTCTTCCAGGCCGCCAGCGGCCCGGGCATCGTTCTTTCCTCCCGCTTCTTTCCCTCCCGGTCCGCCGGGGAAAGCGGGCAGGCGTGTATCTCTTTCACCTCTTCCGGGTCCAGGATCATTTGCAGCCGCTCCAGCTGGCCGCCGAAGGCCATGGGCGGCTTTTCCGCCTTCCGGAAGGAGATGCTTCCGTTCTCATCCACATCCATGTCAAACCAGGCGTTCTGCCCTTCCCGGTCAAATCCGCAGAATTCCTGCCAGGCCGGAAGGTTCAGGCAGACCTCCGGTTCCGGATACATCACCCGGAGGTACCCGCCCTGCATGCGGACATATAGGTTGTCCTCCGCCTCGTTGTCCCGGGTCGGGAACACGATGGCGGCTTCTCCGCAGTCGTAGAAGATATTCCCGAGGATCCGGGCGTCCCGGGAGGTTCCTCCCCGTTCCATGCCGTGCATCCGGAAGGGCACGGGCTTCAGGTAATATCCGCTGTGGCGGCATTTTCCGATCAGGTTGTGAACCACCTGCAGCCGGTCCGTTCCCTCTCCGTAGACGCCGTATCCGTTCACCGCTTCGTTTTCCCGCAGCTTGTACCACCCGGAGGAGCCGGGCTCCGCGGGGATCTTCGCCGGATCAAACCGGCCTTCCACGTCCCAGATGATGTTGTTGTCGATCAGGTTGATTCCGTCCCGGGTGCATTCGATAAAAATCGCTTCCCGCTGCTCAATGCCGTGGATGAACAGGTTTCCGGTAATGCGGTTGTTCTCGTTTCCGCAGTCCAGCCACAGGTGATCCGCCCGGATGGTGTTCCGGAAGATGTTGTTCCGGATCAGCCCGTCCACGGAGTTGTGCAGCTTGATGGCTCCCGCCTCCCAGGACAGCTCCATTTTCTGCCATCCGGTTCCTTCAATGGTGTTGCCCTCAATCAGCATTCTTTCCGCGAACATGCCGGCAATTCCGCAGACCCCCGCGTCCCGGATCCGGCAGTTCCGCACCACGCTGTATCCGATGGTTTCCCCCGGGGTATGCGTATGGTGCCAGCATTCGTTCCCCACGTCCACCGCCACGCCGTTGGACCAGTTGACCTCGCAGTCTTCAATGATCCAGTGGTGGCCCCGGTGGGCGGAAATGGCGCCCCGCTGCGGCACCGGCGCTCCCGTGGCCGCGTGTTCGCAGATCAGGCCCTTCACCCGGATATAGTTCAGGAATTCCTTTTCCGGCGCGAAGCACTGTTCCCGGACCGTCACCTCAATGCGGTGATTCTTCGGGTCCTCATCCCCCGGCAGGCGGAAATGCACCTTCATGCCGTTGGCTTCCACCCAGTAGGTGCCGTCCTTCGCTCCCATCCCGTTGTACAGCGGCACCTGCTCCAGGGGCTTCCCGTCGCAGAAGACGCATCCCCTTCGGTTCAGGTAAGTGGTCATGTCGGTTTTGTCATATTCGATAAACAGCCGGTCATGGAGGATGTTCACCGCGCAGAAGGGATTGTATCCCCGGAACAGGTCCGGATCAAGGTCGTATTCCCAGATTTTCGCTTCGCCCTTCGGCGCGTTTTCCCATCCCCGGAACAGCATCCATCCCTTGCTGGGGATAAACTTCGTCACTTCCTCCGAGGCCCGGAGGATCACATCCCCGTCGCCGAAGGCCTCGTAGGAAATCATGTGCTCCGGATCCGTGCCTCCCTCCTCCGGCTTCACGCATTCCCGGTAGATTCCCCCGTGGATCAGCACCCGTGTGCCGGGGGTTGCGATTGCCGCCGCCCGGCCGATGGTCCGGAAGGGTTTCCCTTCGCTGCCGTCGTTCCCGTCCGAAGCTGTCGGATCGGATGCGTTGACATGAAGCTCCCGCGTCCACACCGGCTCCTTTTCCCAGAATTCATATTCCCTGCCGTCCGGCAGGATCGCGGACAGGTCTTTCATCTTCGCATCTCCTTTGTTGTAAAAAGGGGGCGCCCCTTGTGGAGCGCCCCGATCCTTCGGAAGTATTATTCGCCCAGAGCAGCCTTCTTCAGTTCAACTTCCTGAGTGTAAACTGCAACGTCGTTCTCGTACAGCTTCTCGTACTCGAAGCCTTCCAGCTGTTCGATCATCTTGTCCCACAGGGCTTCGAACTCTTCGTCGGTCTCAGCGAAGATCGCCTGCCAGGTGTAGGTGCACAGCTCGGTGTTGATCTGCGCGCGCAGGGCCTTGATTTCGTTGCTGTCTTCCGGCGGGGCGAAGCCGACGCTGGGGCTGGCGTTCAGCAGGTTGTGCTTCTTCATGTAGTCCACGGGATCCGTGGCATCGAAGGTCTGCTGCCATTCCCTCTTGGCCTTGTCGGTTTCCAGTTCCTTCTCAATCGTGGAGGACCAGAACTTGGAAGCGAAGCGCTCACCGTTGTTCGCGTTGATGCAGGAAGCACCGGCGATCCACTGGTTGATCTGGTTGTTGCCGTCGTTGTAACCCACAACGCCGTCCTCTCCCACATAGTCCTCGGGCACGGGCAGGTTGTTGGCCAGCGCGTCGTCATGCAGCCGGGTGAAGGTTCCGTCTTCATTCTTGGTGTAGTTCAGGCCTTCGATACCCACATGCTGGAAGGTCAGTCCTTCGGGGCTGGCGTACCAGTCAAGGAACTCCATGATCCGGTCATACTTTTCGCCTTCAACCTTGGAGCCGACACCGAACATACGGGCAGTTCCGTAGTAGGCGTCCGCGTCCGCGTAGTAGCTCTGGTCACCCACGGGGATGTAGATGAAGGTCTTTCCGGCCGGCAGGTTTTCACCGACATTGGTGAAGCCCGTCTGCCAGCTGTACCACATAACATCCACTTGCAGCGCGCTCATCTTGGAAACAGCCTTGTCCCAGTTCTGGGTTCCGGAGTCCGGATCCACCAGGCCGCGCTGGTTCGCGTGGTTCAGGAACTTGGCAATCTTGTAGTAGGCGGAATCCCGGTCATAGATCTTGGCGAAGGTTCCGTCGGGCTTCAGGATGGCGCTCCTCTTGGGCTTCTCGCCGTACCAGGTGGTCAGCTGCACCACGTTGGCGGGGCCGGACATGTCATCGTTGTTGTCCCAGTCAGGCCACAGGGAGAAGGGATACGCGGGATCCCCCGCTTCGTTGGTGGGGTGAATCTTATGGATCTCTTCCAGCACGTCCAGCAGGCCTTCCAGGTCCTTGATCTCGGGCTTGCCAACAGCGTCGTACAGGTCCCAGCGCAGCATCGGGCTGGAATAGATCACGTTATCCGTCAGGGTCGTCGGGGAAGTGTCGGTCATCTCGGTGGGGATGCCATAGTACTTTCCGTCTTCGCCGGTCAGGCCCTTGTTGTAGTGGTCGATCTGGTCCTTGAACTTCATGATGTTTTCGCACTCAGGAAGCTTGTCGGTGATCTCGCGGACCAGGCCGGTCTTCACCAGGTTCGGGAAATCGCTCTTGTCCACCAGGATGATGTCTCCCAGGTAGCCGTCTTCGGCACGGGTGGCGTAAATTTCCTGGCCTGCAACCTGCGGGGCAACGATGTCCAGCACGATGTTGAAGCGATCCTTCACAACCTTGCCGAACCAGCCGGGCTGGATGCCGTGGAAGTTTGCGGCGGCGTCATAGACGACGACGGTCAGGGGTTCCTGGCCCTCGGCCACCGCGCTGACGGAAACCATGCCGAGAAGCAGGGCCAGTGTCAGCAGAACAGACAGAAACCGTTTCATAAGTATACCCTCCTTTTTTTATGTTAAGGCTTACGCGCCTTAAGCTCCGTTGAATGTTCTCAGCCCTTCACGGCGCCGATCATGATTCCCTTCGTGAAGAAGCGCTGGAAGAAAGGATAGATCAGCATCACGGGGATCACCACAACCACCGTCACCGTCATCCGGATGGAGGTTGCGGTTGCCGCAGTCGCCAGCACCGCCGCCATATTGGTGGTGGTGGAGCCGCTGCTGATGATTGCCTTCAGGCTACTGGCCTGGTTGATGTACTGGTACAGGACGAACTGCAGGGTGTACAGCTTCTTGTCCCGCATCAGCAGCAGCGTATCCTGGAAAGCGTTCCACTGGTTCACCGCCGCGAAAATCGCGATGGTGGCCAGGATCGGCTTGATCACCGGAAGCATGATGGAGAAGAACACCCTCAGCGTTCCGGCCCCGTCAATTTCCGCCGCGTCCTGCAGGGCCTGCGGAACGGATTCGCAGTACGTTTTGCACAGAATGATGTAGAACGGCTGTATAATCGTCGGGAAAATGTATCCCCAGAAGTTGTTGGTCATCCCCAGCGTCTTCATGGCAAGGTACCAGGGAATCACGCCGGCGTTGAAATACATCGTCACCGCCACAAAGCGGTACCAGAGCTTTCTCTTCCAGAGGCTCTGCCGGGTAAACATGTATCCCAGGAATGCCGCAATGATCACCGTCAGCGCGGTGCCGACCACCGTACGCAGCACGGACATCAGCGCCGCGTCCGGAAGCCCCGGGATGCCGGCCAGGTTTTTGTAGTTCGTAAAGTGGATATTCTGCGGCCAGAAGAGCACCTTGCCGCGCTCGCTCAGGTCGTTGGCGCTGATGGAATTGATGATCAGGTAGTAAAACGGGTAAAGGCATACGAAGGCAAACAGCGCGTAGACAATATAGGTCAGTACGTTGATCAGCTGGTCGCTGAAGCTTCGCTTGATATGCCTTTTTGCCTGCTGTGCATGTACGGTCATAGCAGTCTGCCTCCTTTCATCAGATGAATCCTTCCCCGCGAATGAGCTTGGAGATTCCGTTGGCTCCGGCCAGCAGGGCTACGCTGACCACGCTCTTGAGGATGCTGATTGCCGTGGACAGGGGATAATTCCCGGTGCCGCTGGTGGCAATGTTGTACACGTAAAGGTCCAGCACCTCGATGTATTCCTTGTTGAACGCGTTCTGGAACACGTAGTACTGCTCCATGCCGTTGTTGAGGAAGCTGGCGATGTTCAGCATCACAATCACGAAGAACGTCGGCAGGATGCTCGGGATCGTTATTTTCCAGATAATCTGCATCCGGGTGGCTCCGTCCACCTTCGCCGCCTCGATCATCTGCTCGTCAATGCCGGCGATGGCCGCCAGGTACATGATCGCCGCCCATCCGGCGTTTTTCCAGGTCAGCCACAGCCACATCCTGAACCACACATGATCGGAGGATTTCAGGAAGGCGATGGGTTTGGAGATCAGCCCCAGGTCCTGCAGCACGACGTTCACCGCGCCGGTGGAGCTGAACACATTGAAAGCGATGGAGAACACCAGCACCCAGGAAATGAAGTTCGGCAGCGTGGTTGCCGTCTGAACGAATTTCCGGTACGGCTTGCAGCGGATTTCGTTGAGGAACACCGCGAAAATCATCGGGAACCAGGAGAACAGCAGGGATATGCCGCTCATGGCAAAGGTATTCCGGAGCACCCTCAGGATATCCTTGACCCGGGTCGGATTGGAAATGATAAAGTTGAACCATTTGAATCCGACGAAGGTTTCGCTGCTGATCGGGAAAGGCGGTTGGTAATCATGAAACGCGTAAATCCACCCGTACAGCGGGAAATAGGAAAACAATGCCACCAGGATCAGGAACGGGAGAATATACAGGAATTCCCGGATGGAACGCCGCCGTTTGTAATTGATCCGGCGCTCTGCCTTCTGCATACCTTCACCCCTTCTTTCATGCTTGAAAAAAGCCCGATATGAATAACTGCTGTATAACGACTCTCAAATCGACTTTAATACTATCATTGCCTCCGTGCCCTCACAATACCATTTCTGTTAATTCAAGGGACAAAATTTGCATTTCATGGTTCAAAATCATTTTATTTTTGTTGAAACTGGTTTATAATGTGTCAGATCTTACCGTTTTGTCGGTTTTCGTCCCAGCAAAATTTGAGGATCTGGAGGACAAATAATGGGTGCTTTTTATGAGAACCGTCCGGAAAAGCTTTTCATTGGCGGAATGACCCACTACCCCTTCCCCCTGCATGTCCACTCTGTGGCGGAGCTTGTGGTGCCGACCCGGGGAACCGTCGTGATGACCATCGGCGATATCCGGTATACGCTCAGCCCCGGGGACGCGGCCGTCGTCTTTCCCCTCGTTCCCCACAGCTTTGACCGGATGAGTGAGGATGTGGAAGGAATCACCGCCATTTTCCCGCCGGAGATCATCCCGGAATACGCCGGAACCTTCCACGGCCTGCAGCCGGAAACTCCCGTGCTTCCCGCCGTCAGCACCTGTGTGGACCTCCGGCTGTCCGTGGACCGGCTGGGCCGCCTCAATATGGATGAAGACCTCGCCCTCTGCGTTGCCCACCTCCATGTGCTGCTGGCCGGCGTGCTCCACAATCTCACCTACCGTCCCGTATACGACTACAGCGAACAGGATCTCGGCCAGCGGATCATTTCCTACATTTCTGATCATGCCTGCGAGGAGATTACCCTGGAAAGCGCTTCCCGCGCCATGGGCATCAGCGTCTCCCACCTGTCCCATTTCTTTTCCGACCGGATGCACACCAATTTCCGCCGGTTTATCAACGCGATCCGGATCGATAAAGCCCGGCTGCTCATGCGGAATCCGGAGCTGACCCTGACGGACATCTGCGACCGCTGCGGCTACACCAACATGCGCACCTTCCGCCGCGCCTTCCAGCAGGAAATCGGCCTCCTTCCCTCCGAGCACCAGCAGCAGATCCGGGATCGTTTCCCCACCTGACATTTTGTTTGCATTCTTTTACGTATTTGTTTCATTTACATTTCATTTTTTGAATGATATAATAGGATATCTTCGTTGCAAGGAGGCTTTTTCATGCCTGACCTGTCGAAAGTAACGGCGCTCCTTCCGGATCTGGCGGACTGGCTTGTATACGCTGCCATCGCGGTTGTAACGCTGATCGGTTTTTTCAAGTGCCTTCTTCCCCTCTGGCGCACCACCTCCGCCATGCGCCGGGCCATTTCCCGCCTGCAGGCCGAAGCCGGGCAGGCAACGGATAAGCCCGTCTGGCAGCAGGCCGGGTTTGTGGGCAAGCGTCTGCGGGGCACCTGGCTCCGTTTCCTCCAGAACGCGGAGCAGCTGGACCGCCGGGGTCTTCCCACCAATGTGGAGGATTATATCAACGACGACACCGTCACCCACGGTCCCGGCAACGCCACCCTGGCGGAGCTGATTCCCAACCTGCTCACCTCCCTGGGCATCCTCGGAACCTTCATGGGCCTTTCCCGGGGGCTTTCCTCCCTGAATTTCGCCGATTCCGCCCAGCTGGTGGAAGGGATTCCCACCCTGCTGGAGGGCATGCGCTTCGCCTTCGGCACCTCCGTTGCCGGCATCAGCTGCAGCATCGTCTTCAATATGCTCAACCGCATCTCCCAGGGCTCCAGCTACCGGGCCATCGATGATTTTGTCACCTCCTTCACCCAGCTGGCCATGTCCAGGCCCCTGGATAACGATGTGCAGATGATCATCCAGAACCAGGACCGCAACTTCATGCTCCAGGGCATCAACGATACCCTGGTGGACCGGCTGGCCGAAAATGTGGGCCGCAGCATCACCCGCGCCATGACCCCCGTTTCCGATTCCATGGATCGCTTCATCATCGGCGCCACCAGGAACCAGATCGACGGAGTCAACCGCATCGTAGCCCGCTTCCTGGATGAAATGGACCGGAGCATGGGCAACCAGTTCTCCGCCATGTCCGCCGCCATGGACGCCGTCACCCAGAATCAGATCCAGGCCGCCCGCCAGACCGGGGAAACCGTGTCCTCCGCCCGGGGGATCGTGGAGAATGCCCGCAGCCTGCAGGAGATGACAAATCATATCCTGGATAAGTTTGACACCTATATGAGCGGCATCAACCAGGTCCGGGAGCATGATGAGAATTATGAAAAACGCACCGCGGACCTGCTCAGCCGCATGGAGCAGGAAAACAAGGACCTGTCCGTCCTCATCTCAGACCTGGCCGGAAGGATCTCCGCCCTCACCGCCGACACCGGTGACGCCTCCCTGAAGGAAATCCGCGGAATTCTCTCCTCCATGGAAAGCAATATCGGCAGCATCAGCACCACCCTGTCCGCCATCGCGGAGGAGGGCTGACCATGGCACGTCAACGCATACACAACCGCAGGGCCTCCCGTGGAGCCCAGGGCGGCGCCAGCTGGATCAGCTATTCCGATATGATGGCTGCCCTGCTCCTGATCTTTGTGCTGATCCTGGCCTACAGCCTCTATCAGTATTTCACCATGCTGGAAACAAAGACCCTGGAGCTGGATACAAAAACCAAAGAGCTGGACAAGCAGACCATCGCCCTGAACCTGGCCAAGGATGAGCTCAACGCCAAGGAGCAGGCCCTGATCATCATCCAGACGGATCTGGACAAGCTGCAGGATACCCTTTCCGCCCGGGAAGAGGAGCTGGAAAACGCCAAAGCCGCCCTCATCATCAAACAGCAGGACCTGGATGAAGCCACCGCCCGGCTGGAGGAGCAGCAGCTGCTGCTGGCCTCCCAGGCCAGCCGGATCGATGACCTCATCGGCATCCGCACCACCATGATCCGCGAGCTTTCCTCCTCCCTGAACGCTGCCAGCCTGAAGGCCGCCGTGGATCCCAATACCGGCGATATCGTGCTGGACAGCTCCGTCTTCTTCGAAACCGGAAAATCCGAAATCAAGGAGGAAGGTCGGAATCTTCTGGAGCGGTTTATTCCCGTTTACCTGAACGTCCTGCTCCAGGATAAGTATGCCGGCTACCTGGGGGAGATCATCATCGAGGGCCACACCGATTCCTCCGGCAGCTATGAAAGCAACCTGAAGCTCAGCCAGAACCGGGCGCTGCAGGTTGCCCTCTATTGTCTGAATATGCGCACCCTGACCGGGGAGCAGAAACTGAAGCTGCAGGAGATCCTCACCGCCAAGGGGCGCAGCTATTCGGATCTCGTGCGCAATGCCGACGGAAGCGAAAACGCGGACGCTTCCCGCCGGGTGGAGTTCAAATTCAGCCTGAAGGACGCGGAAATGATCGAGGAGCTCAACCGCATCCTCTCCGATTCCGATACAGCCGAAACTACGCCGTGAGGTGCCGCCGATGAAACCCTTCGCAATCATCCTCATCGTCCTGGTCATCGCCGCCCTGGTGGGCGTCGGTTACCTCTATGTCACCAGCACCCTGGAGGTCACCTTCACCTCCTGTGTCGCCACCGATCCCCTCACCCGGGAGGATTACTTCGCCAGCCTGAAATCCTCTGTCGATTCCGGCACCTTTGTGGGCGTCCGGCATACCTCCGGGGATCTCCCCGCGCCGGAAGACTGCCTTTTCTACACCTGGACCGTACATCTGGATAACCGCACCGCCCTGCCGGCGGATACCGTGGAAATCCGGGTCACCCCCATGAGCGGGGATATCCTGGTGGTCGGGGATCCCGCGGAGCATACGGTTCCCGCCCGCGGCGAAGCCGATCTTTCCGTCACCGCCCTCACCGCCCGGAGCATGCATTCCGTCCGGGAAGCCACCGTAACCTGGTATATGTGGGGCCTTCCCTTCTCCGCCAGGGTCACCCTCGGAAAGTAAAAAAGAGGCAACAAAAAAGCGCCGGTTTGTGCCGGTGCTTTTTATGTGACCCCAGGGAGCCGATGCTCTCGTTTTTTCACCCGCTATGTAAAGCAGGCTGGTGCCCTGCCGATCGACTCTGCCGTCCCCTGGCGTTAGAAACGGGGGCTTGGCATATCGTTCCTTGGACCCGGGCTCCATTTTTCGAAATGTGGGGAAAACCGAAAAGCTGTCGCGAACCCCAGGAGATCTGCTTGTATTATAACGGTTTCCCGTTTTTCCGTCAACCCTTAATTCTCGCGGAAATCTCCGCAAGGAACTCCCGGCTGGAAACGCTTCTGGCCTCTCCCTCATACAGCAGCGCCAGGTCCTTCGTCATGATCCCGCTGTTGATGGTATCCAGCACCGCCTTTTCCAGCGTGTCCGCGAATGCCTGCAGCTCCGGCAGCCCGTCCAGCTCTCCCCGCTTGCGCAGCGCGCCGCTCCAGGCGAAGATGGTGGCCACCGGGTTGGTGCTGGTCTCCTCGCCCTTCAGGTAGCGGTAATAGTGCCGTGTCACCGTGCCGTGGGCCGCCTCGTATTCATACTGTCCCTCCGGGCTCACCAGCACCGAGGTCATCATGGCCAGGGATCCGAAGGCGGTGGCGATCATGTCGCTCATCACGTCGCCGTCGTAGTTCTTGCAGGCCCAGATGAATCCGCCTTCCGAGCGGACCACCCGCGCAACCGCGTCGTCAATCAGCGTATAGAAGTAGGTGATGCCGGCCTTTTCGAAGGCCTCCCTGTATTCCTGCTCATACAGCTCCGCGAAGATGTCCTTGAACCGGTGGTCATACACCTTGCTGATGGTGTCCTTGGTGGAAAACCACAGGTCCTGCTTCGTCGCCAGGGCGTAGCGGAAACAGCTGTGGGCGAAGGAAATGATGGATCCGTCCAGGTTGTACATTCCCTGGAGCACCCCCGGCCCCTTGAAGTCAAAAACGGTCTTCCGGGTTTCCGTTCCGTCCGCCCCGGTGAAAACCAGCTCCGCCTTCCCCGGCCCCGGAATCCGCGTCTCCGTGTTCTTGTAAACGTCCCCGTAGGCGTGGCGGGCAATGGTAATGGGCTTCTTCCAGGTGCGCACCGTTGGCTTCACGCCGTTCACCAGGATGGGCGCCCGGAACACGGTTCCGTCCAGGATCGCGCGGATGGTGCCGTTGGGGCTCTTCCACATTTCCTTCAGTCCGTATTCCTCCACCCGCTGGGCGTTGGGGGTGATGGTGGCGCACTTCACAGCAACGCCGTATTTCTTTGCCGCGTTGGCGCTCTCAACGGTCACCCGGTCGTCCGTCTCGTCCCGGTGCTTCAGTCCCAGGTCGAAGTATTCCGTTTTCAGGTCCACCCAGGGCTCAATCAGCATTTCCTTGATCCAGGCCCACAGGACCCGGGTCATCTCGTCTCCGTCCATCTCCACCAGCGGGGTTTTCATTTGTATCCTGGCCATCCGTGCTTCCTCCCGAACATAAAAAGAATCGCCACGGATCATTGTACCCCCCGTGGCGGTCTTTTTCCACCCGAATTCTGAAAAACAACACAGAAACATTATATCCGGACAGGCCCTACCTGAAATCGTATTCCGCCGCTGCGGAATCCGGCTCCGGCGTCGCCGTTTCAAACACCTCCAGGTGGGTGTAGTCATCGCTGGAGAAGTATCCCTCGTAATCCGGATCGGCTTCATCCTCCGGGCCCACGTAGCTGCCTTCCTTCTGGGTTCCCAGCACCAGCCCGCTGCCGTCCCACGCTCCCGCCATGGGGAAAATCAGCGTCATCTGCATCCAGCTCACCCCGTTGTGGTAGGGATCCGGCTGGTAGGCGTAATAGGTCCGGGGCATGGTTCCGTTCAGCTCCTCCACAGGCTCCTCAAAGGAGCTTCCCGGGTTTTCCCTGGCCTTCTTCGTCCGCTCCTGGGGAATCCGCTCCGCTTCCTCCCGGGTCATCCCGTCCCCGTACAGCGCCCGGATCAGCGCCCCCGCGATCACCGGAAACCGGTCGATTTCGCTCACCCGCAGCTGGAGGGTGTTCAGGGTGTCGTGATACATCGTCACGGTAATTTCCACGCTCTCGGGAATCTCCGCGTTTTCCTCCTGGGTGATCCCCATCACCGTTTCCGCCGCATAGTTGGAAAACAGGCTGTTGATGGGATACTCCCCGGCTTCCGCAAGGAGCTGGTTCACCCGCTCCGTATATTCCTTCAGCATCGTCATGGCAGGGGTATCCTCCCGCCAGGAAAGGGATGCCAGCGCTATCGCCGGAATCAGCAGCAGCACGGCTGCCATCCGGATCGTCCGTTTTACCATTGGATTCCGTCTTCCTCCGCTTTATCCTCCCGAAGCTCAATCGCCCGGCGGATCAATTCCACCGTTCCCTCAATGCCCAGCACGCCCGTATCCAGGCACAGGTGGTAGTTGGCCACGTCTCCCCAGGTGCCTGTCGCGTAGTAATTGTAGTAGGTTGCGCGCTGCTTGTCCGCCTTGCGGATCGCTTCCTCCGCCTTCATGGGATCCAGGCCGTACAGCTTCGTAATCCGCTTGATCCGCTCCGGCATGGATGCCTTGATGAACACATTCAGCACCGTTTCATGATCCCGCAGCACGTAATCCGCGCACCGGCCCACAATCACGCAGGGCCCCTTGTCCGCAATCTTCCGGATGGCGTCAAACTGGGCCAGGAAAATCCGGTGGTTCAGCGGCATTTCCAGGTACATGCCCGCCGGATCCATCCTGCCCTGCAGGCCCATCATGGAAAAGAAGGAGCGCTTTTCCTGCTTCTCGTCGTAGTTTTCCATCACTTCCTGGCAGATGCCGCTTTCCTTGGAGGCCTCCGCCAGCAGTTCCTTGTCATAGAAGGCAAAATTCATGACTTCCGCAAGTTTCTTCGCAACCTCCCGCCCGCCGGATCCGTACTGTCTGCCAACGGTGATAATCGGACTGAACTTCATGATAATCTCCTCTTTTCTTATGGACATTTTCAATCGGTAAACTTACAGAACAGCCTTCACTTTTCTATTCGATCCCGTCCCCCGGTTTTCCTGCAATCCGCCTTGTCTTTCTTCTTTTTTCGTGGTATCCTGCAGGGGTGCCCCGGCTCTTTCCAGCCTGTTTTTTTCGGTGATGCCGGGGGGATCGGAGATAAAAATGAAAACGCCTGTCAACGCCTATACTCTGAAAAATCATTTCACATACAGCTGGTGGAAATACCTCCTGGTGCTCATCGCCGGCATCTTCCTGGTGGATCTCCTGTTCACCGTCACCCGGCCCCGCACCCCGGAAAACAAAAAGGTGGATTTCTATGTCTACGGGTTTGTCAATTCCGAAGCCCTCACCGCTTATATGGACGAAGTACATCAGCAGGATCTTCCCGATATGGAGGAGGTCACCTTCAACGCCCTCACCAGCGAGGATACCTACGGTCCCATGCAGCTGACCACCTATATCGCCGTCCAGGAGGGCGACCTGTATCTCCTTCCCCGGGAGCAGTTCATTTCCTTTGCCGGCACCGGCGCCTTCCTCCCCCTGGAGGACGACGAAGAGCTCATGGCCCTGTTCAACGACGCCGGAAAGAGCCTTCGCCGCGGCTGGCGCACCCTTACCGATTCCGATGAAACCCATCTCTACGGCATCCCCGTCGACCAGGTTCCCGGCATCCTGAACCTGGCCTATGCGGAGGACGGTTTCCTGGCGGTCCTTGCCGCCAACGGCAACACGGAAAACGTCATGAAGTTCCTCCGTCGGTTGACCCGGGATACCATCACAGAGCCCGCGCCTTCCCCATCGCCCGTTCCCGAACCTTCCCCCGCCCCCTGATTTTCCCTGAAAAACAAGGCCCGGAGCATTGCTCCGGGCCTTTGCTTATCCACGCATCCCCTTTGAAAGGGCTTTTGCCAGTTCCTTTTCCTGTTCGCTGAACCGGCGGGCCGGGTCGTACCACACCGGCGCCGCAACCTTGAAAATGTGCTTCTTCCGGTCGATGTGCACCGGGTACATCTTCAGGGCCCTTCCGCAGTTCCTGTACCACATTTCCCCCAGCCGCAGCCAGCCGGTGCTGATCCATTCCGGCCTTGTCAGCCGGGCGTTGGGAAGCTCCGGGGAAACGATCAGCGCCTCGTCCTTCTGCAGGATCCGGATGCTCTGGCGCAGCGTCAGCATAATCCGCTGGTCGTGATACACCGGCACATAGGGGGAACCCTTCAGCACCGGGGGAATCATCGCCGCTGCCAGGTACGGCACCGTCGCGTTCAGGATCGGGGCAAAGAAGGTATGCGGCTTCCACCAGCAGTCCTTCCGCGCGTAGGCGGGAATCTTGCCGGCGTCCAGCAGCTCGGCGTTGATCCAGGGATGGCATCTCTTCCGTTCCTCAAATTTGACGCACATCTCAATCGGACCCATAAAGCCCACGTTGTTGATCACGAAAACACAGGGACCCTCCTCAAAGGGCACTTCCCACTCTGTTTTCATCCGGTGGGAAAAGAGCCGGATCACCCCGCTCGCAAACCGATATGTCCGCTTTCCCATCTGTCCCGTCTTCCCTTCTCCGCGGCCTGCCGCCCTGCGGCTTTTCCGCGCTTAATTGCTCCTGGAATAGTTCGGCGCTTCCTTCGTAATGGAAATGTCATGGGGATGGCTTTCCGCCAGTCCGGCGCCGGTGATCCGGATAAACTCGCTGTTCTTCCGCAGGTCATCCAGGTTCTTCGCGCCGCAGTATCCCATGCCGCTCCGCAGTCCGCCCACCATCTGGAAAATGGTGTCCGCCAGCGTTCCCTTGTAGGGCACCCGGCCTTCCACGCCTTCCGGAACCAGCTTCTTGGCGCCTTCCTGGAAATACCGGTCCTTGGAGCCCACCGCCATGGCGCTCAGGCTGCCCATGCCGCGGTACACCTTGAAGGAACGTCCCTGGTAAATCTCCATGGCTCCGGGGGATTCCTCCGTGCCCGCCAGCAGGCTGCCCAGCATAACGCAGCTGCCGCCCGCCGCCAGGGCCTTGGTGATGTCTCCGGAGTACTTGATGCCGCCGTCCGCAATCACCCGGATGCCGTACTTGTCCGCTTCCTCCGCGCAGTCGGAAACCGCGGTGATCTGCGGAACGCCGATGCCGGCCACCACCCGCGTGGTGCAGATGGATCCAGGGCCGATGCCAACCTTCACGCAGTCCACGCCGGCAGAAATCAGGTCATGGGTTGCCGCGGCCGTGGCCACGTTCCCGGCAAACAGGGTGATGTCCGGATACCTGTTCCGGATATTCTCCACCTGCTTCAGCACGCCCAGGCTGTGTCCGTGGGCCGTGTCGATATTGATCACGTCCACCTTGGCGTCCAGCAGCGCGTCGATCCGCTCAAACACGTCCTTGGTCACGCCCACCGCCGCACCGCACAGCAGCCGGCCGTTGGCGTCCTTGGCGCTGTTGGGGTATTTGGAGGTCTTTTCAATGTCCTTGATGGTGATCAGGCCCCGCAGGTTGCCCTCCCGATCCACGATGGGCAGCTTCTCAATCCGGTGGTTGGCCAGGATCTTCTTTGCTTCCTCCAGGGTGGTTCCTTCCGGGGCGGTGATCAGGTTTTCGCTGGTCATCACTTCCCCGATGGGCCGGGAATAATCCGTTTCAAACCGAAGGTCCCGGTTGGTCAGGATGCCAACCAGCTTTCCGTCCCGGGTAATCGGCACGCCGCTGATCTTGTAGCGGCTCATCAGCTCCTCCGCGTCGCTGATCAGGTTCTCCGGGCTCAGGAAGAAGGGATCGGTTATAACGCCATGCTCGCTGCGCTTGACCTTGTCCACCTGGGCTGCCTGCTCCTCAATGGTCATGTTCTTATGGATGATGCCCAGACCGCCTTCACGGGCCATTGCGATGGCCATCTTGCTGTCCGTCACCGTGTCCATGGCAGCCGAAAGAATCGGAATGTTCAGTTTGATGTTCTTTGCCAGCTGAACGGAAAGATCCACGTCCCGGGGCAGCACCTCGCTCTTGGCAGGCACAAGCAGTACATCGTCAAACGTAAGTCCTTCCCTGATCCTGTCTTGCAGCATGCGTTTTTCCTCCTTGTTTCTATGTATTAAAGGTAATGTTATCAAAGTTTATACACCCTGTCAATCCTGCAGCGCCTCGAATCCGCGGCCCGTTGTAGGTTTGTCAAACATAGGTTACACATTTTCCCTATAGCAGGGTCAAGGCA
>CAMHSI010000029.1 GCA_946187775.1 uncultured Clostridia bacterium | reverse complement strand
CGCCAGAATCAGGCGCCCGAAAGGGCGCTTTTCTGATTCCGGCGGAGCTGGGTGGAAGAGTGGAACCAGGCCCGAAAGGGCGCTTTTCTGATTCCGGCGGAGCTGGGTGGAAGAGTGGAACCAGGCCCGAAAGGGCGCTTTTCTGATTCCGAAGGAGAAAACACGTGAAAAAGAACGATATGGCCAAAGAGGATCTGCGGAGGAAATACATCCGGCTTCGGGAAAGCCTTTCCCCGGCGGAAAGGGAGGCCTTTTCCGCCGGCGCCGGGGAGCGGATCCTGCGCCTCCCGGAATTCCGGGAGGCGGGAACGGTGATGCTGTACCGGGCGGTGCGGGGAGAAATGAACCTGGACGGGATCCCGGAGGCCCCGGAGTCTGCGGGAAAGCGGTTCGTGTATCCGAAATGCCTTGGGAAGGAGATCATGGAGGCTTATCTTCCGGCAGGCTGGGAGCGGGGAGCCTTCGGGATCCCCGAGCCAGCGGATGGATCCGAAAGGGTTCCGCCGGAGGAAATCGACCTGGTGATCTGCCCCGGCACAGCCTTTGACGGGGAGGGGCACCGGCTGGGAATGGGCGGGGGATACTACGACAGGTTCCTGCCAAAGTGCCGGAAGGCGGTGAAGCTGATGGCGGCCTTCGAAGCCCAGCGGGCGGAAGGCCTGCCAGCGGGGGAGACGGATGTTTCCATGGACCTGGTTGTGACGGAAAAGGCGGTGCTGCGGACCGGAAAGGGGGAAGGGAAATGCGGCTGACAACCCTCTGCTACGCGGAAAATGACGGACGGTGGCTGATGATGCACCGGACCAAAAAAGCGGCGGATGAGAACGCCGGGAAATGGATCGGCCTGGGAGGCCATATGCGGGAGGACGAAAGCCCGGAGGAGTGCGTCCGCCGGGAGGTGCGGGAGGAGGCCGGGCTGGAGCTTGAGGGCCTGCGGCTGAGGGGCATCCTGACCTTTATCCTGCCGGATTGGGGCAACGAGCTGACCTTCCTCTATACCGCCCGGGCGGAGGATCGGGAGCTTCCGGAGTGCGACGAGGGAGAGCTCCGGTGGATCCGGATCGAGGAGGCGGAGAAGCTGCCCCTGTGGGAGGGAGACCGGATCTTCCTGCCGCTGCTTCGCACCCGGGAGGACTGCTTTTCCCTGAAGCTCATCTACGCCCCGGGAGGCGCCCTGGAGCGCTGGGAGCTGACGCCCTGACCCGGCCCGGGAACGGAGGGCGGGAACGCTTGATTTTTCCGGGGGCGGCGGGTAGAATAAAATCGGTTCAGTCTGTGAAGGAGAATCATGCGGGAAATGTTTGAAGGAATGGAAGTCATCCGGGACGCGGAGATGCGCCGGTATACCACCCTGCGGCTGGGAGGGCCGGCGGACTGGCTGGCGTTCCCGGGAAGCGGGCAGGAGATCGCGGCGCTTTTCCGGGAGGCCGGGAAGGCCGGGATGCCGGTGACGGTCATCGGCCACGGCAGCAACCTGCTGGTGCTCGACGGCGGCATCCGCGGGCTGGTGATCCGGGTGGAGAAAAATATGCGGGAGATCCGGCGGAGCGGAAACCGCCTGACGGTGCAGGCGGGGGCCATGCTGGGGTCCGCGGCGGCCGCGGCGGCGGAGGCCGGCCTCAGCGGGTTGGAGTTTGCCGCCGGGATTCCGGGAACCGTGGGGGGCAGCGTCTTCATGAACGCCGGGGCCTACGGCGGGGAAATGGCGGATGTGACCGTGCAGGTCCGGGGAGTTCTTCCCGGCGGGGAAGAGATCTGCCTGGGCCGGGAGGAAATGGACTTCGGATACAGGACCTCGGCCGTCCGGCGCCTGGGCTTCACGGTGACGGAGGTCACCATGGAGCTGGCGGAAGGGGATCCGGCAGGGATCCGGGCAAGGATGGAGGAGCTGAACGCCAGACGGGCGGAAAAGCAGCCCCTGGACGTTCCCAGCGCCGGAAGCACCTTCAAGCGGCCGGAGGGATATTTTGCCGCCGCGCTGATTGACCAGTGCGGCCTGAAGGGATACAGCGTGGGGAAGGCCCAGGTGAGCCTGAAGCACGCGGGATTCCTGGTGAACACCGGGGACAGCAGCAGGGACTACCTGGAGCTGGTGCAGGCGGTGCAGCGGATTGTGAAGGAGAGGGCCGGCGTGGAGCTGGAAATGGAAATCCGGATTCTCGGGGAGGAGACGCGGGGATGAAGTACCTGATTGTGACAGGCCAGAGCGGCGCGGGAAAGTCCGCCTGCGTCCGTTTCCTGGAGGACAAGGGAAGCTTCTGCATGGACAATATTCCCCCTATGATGCTTCCGAAGCTGATGGAGGCCTTTGACACCACCAGCACCCGGTGGACCACGGCGGCCATCGGGGTGGACGTGCGCAGCGGGGAGTTCTTTGACGCCCACGCGGTGGTGCAGATGATCCGGGAGCTGCGGCGGAACGGCCATTCCATTGAAACCGTGTTCATGGCGGCGGGGGACGAAACCCTGCTGGCCCGCTACAAGGAAACCCGCCGGGACCATCCCCTGAGCCAGGAGGGACTCACCCTGACCCAGGCCATCGCCGAGGAGCGGCTGCGGCTGCAGCCCCTGCGGGAAACGGCGGACTACGTCATCGACACAACGGGGCTCAGCCCCCGGGAGATGCGGAAAAAGCTGAACGCGGAGCTGAAGGGAATGACCGCGGAGGAGCCCCCCATCCGGGCGGAGGTCATGAGCTTCGGCTTCAAGCGGGGCCTGCCCCGGCAGGCGGACCTGGTGGTGGACGTGCGGTTCCTGCCCAATCCCTTCTACATCGAGAGCATGTGCCGGCACTCCGGGCTGGATGAGGACGTGAGAACCTTCGTCATGGACCATCCGGTGACGAAGGAGTTCATGGTAAAATTCAAGGATATGCTTTCCTTCCTGATTCCCAACTACCGGGAGGAGGGGAAGCACCGGCTGGTGATCGCGGTGGGCTGCACCGGCGGCGCCCACCGGAGCGTTGCCATCGCGGAGGCCATCGGGGCCTTCCTGCGGGAAAGCGGACTGCCCACGGAGATCAATCACCGGGACCTGCTGCTGGAGCAGTCCCGCTGGACGGCGCCGCCTGAGGACGGAGAATAATGCGTACGGGAGAGAAACAAAGCTTCGCGGGCCGGGTGCGGGAGGAGCTGATCCGGTTGCCGGCGGGGAAGCCCTGCTGCATGCTCAGCGAGATTTCCGCCCTGACCCAGACCTCCGGCCACCTGTCCTTCCGGGGCGGCGGATGGTTTTCCGTCAGCTACCGACTGGAGGACGCCGGGGCGGCGAGACGGCTTTTCCAGCTGCTGCGGAAGCGGCTGAACGTGAAGCCCATGCTGCATTTCACCCAGACCGCCAGGCTGGGAGGCCGGCGGACCTGCGTGCTGACCCTTACGGGAGAGGACGCCCGGACGCTGCTGGACGCCCTGCACATGACGGAAACGGATGAGCGGGGACAGATCCACCTGCGGCGGACGGTGCCCCGGCATCCCATGACCCGGCAGTGCTGCCGGCGGGCGTTCCTGCGGGGAACCTTCCTGGGGGCCGGAACGGTGACCAACCCGGAAAAGGGATACCACTTCGAATGGAAGGCGGAGGACGAGCACCTGCCCGGGGTGCTGGAAAAGCTGCTGGAGAAGTGCGGCCTGCCCTTCCACACCTATGAGCGGATGGGACAGCGGGTGGTGTACCTGAAGGGGGCCCAGCAGATCGCCGACGTGCTGGCGCTGATGGGCGCCGGGCAGAGCGTGCTGGAGCTGGAGAACATCCGGATCCGGAAGCAGCTGCGGGCCGCGGCGGTGCGGGCCGCCAACTGTGACGAACACAACGGGGAAAGGATGCTGGACGCCGCCCAGAAGCAGGCGGAGGCCATCCGGCAGATTTCCCTGAAGCAGGGGCTGTTTACGCTGCCGCGCACCCTGCAGGACCTGGCCAGGCTCCGGCTGGAAAACCCGGACCTGAGCCTGAAGGAGCTGGGGGAGATGCTGGATCCCCCGGTGGGAAAAAGCGGCGTGAACCACCGGATGCGCCGGCTGATGGAGATCGCCGGGGAAATCTGACGGAAGGAAACCGGAAAGGAGGAACGGAAGGCATGATCGCGTCGCTGTCCTATCTTGCGCTATACCTGGCTTTCGGCATCCTGACCGTCCGTTTCCTGCTGCCGCGGCACAAGCCCCTGAACCGGATCTGGCTGGGGCTCAGCCTGGGCGTGCTGGAGGAGATGTGGCTGCCGGCGCTGTGCGCGTTCCTGTTCGGATTCACCGCCCTGGCCCACGCGGCGGCCGCGGGGCTGCTGCTGGCGCTGACGGCCCTTGCCTGGGCTCTGCGGGACCGGCGGGATCCCGCCCCCTGGGACGAGGAGGAGAAGGCGCAGCTGCGGAAAATGCTGCCGGTGATGATCCCCCTGACGCTGCTGGGGGCCTTCCTGCAGTACACCCACACCATGCGGGCGGACGCGGCGGGCAACTGGCATGTGGGGCAGAGCACCTACGGGGACCTGCCCATGCACCTGAGCTTTATCACCGGGCTGGTGGGGAAGCCCTTCCCGGCGGATTATCCCTTCTTTCCCGGGGCCCGGCTGAGCTATCCCTTCCTGACGGATACCCTGAGCTCCACCTTCTGCCTGCTGGGATGCAGCCTGCAGGCGGCGGTGATCCTCCCCGGAACGCTGATGATGGCCCTGTGCTTCATGGGCGTACTGGTGCTGGGAAGGGAAATGACGGCCGGGGGAAAGGCGGCAGTCCTGGCGGCGCTTTTGTTCTTCCTCAACGGCGGACTCGGCTTCCTGTACGATTTCGACCTGGCGGGAGGAAGCTGGAAGGCAGAGCCGGACGCGAACCTCTTCACCCGGGCGTGGCAGACGGCCTCCGGCTGGTTTGAAACCGTGGGGGAGCGGATCGGGAACATCCTGACCGGGTATTACAAGACGCCCACCAACCAGCCCACCCCCAACAACCTGCGCTGGTCCAACGTGATCTGCGACCTGATGGTTCCCCAGCGGACGCTGCTGGGAGGATGGTGCGCGGTGATGCCCTGCTTCTACCTGCTGGACGCGGTTTTCCGTCCCGTGAAGCGGGACCGGGAGAATGGCGCCCGGGGACTCATCCTCCTGGGCCTGTGGGCCGGCGCCCTGCCCCTGGTGCATACCCACAGCTTCCTGGCCCTGGCCCTGGCCTCCCTGGGATGCCTGTGCTACGACCTGATCCACGGGGATCCGGACGCCATGATGATCCGGAGAGAAAGGTGGCGCATCCTGCTTCCGTACCTGGCCTACGCCGCCGTTGCGGCGGTCCTGGCCGTGCCGCAGCTGCTGCTGTTCACTTTCCGGCAGGCATTCCGGGAGGGAGCCGGGCACACCTTCCTGCAGTTCCAGTTCAACTGGGTCAATAATCCCGGCGGCGGGGGCATGCGGGACCTGTACCTGTGGTTCTATATCAAGAATATCGGGCTGCCCTTCATCGCCCTGATCGCTGCGCTGTTTGACAAAACACCCAGGAACCGGCGGCTCTTCGCCATGGCGCTGCCCATTATCCTGGCGGCGGAGTTCATCCGCTTCCAGCCCAACGAATACGACAACAACAAGCTGTTTTACCTGGCGTGGCTGCTTTGCTGCATGATTACCGCGGACTGGTGCCGCGCCCTCTGGCGGAAGCTGAAGGGAATGCGCAGCCGGGCGGTGCTCGCGACAGTGGCGGCAATTGTCACCTTCCTGAGCGCCGGGCTTACGATCTGGCGGGAATGCGTATCGGACTACACGGCTTTCAGCCGGGCGTCGGTGGAGGCCGGGGAATTCGCCCGGGACAGGACGGAGGGGGACGCGGTTTTCATGACCGGGACCCAGCACCTGAACCCGGTGCTTTCCATCGGCGGGAAAACCATCGTATGCGGACCGGACCTGTGGCTGTACTGGCACGGATTTGACACCCGGGAGCGGCAGGCGGAAATCCGGCTGTTTTACGAGCATCCGGAGGAGCATCCGGAAATCCTCCGGAAATACGGGGCCG
This sequence comes from uncultured Clostridia bacterium, assembly GCA_946187775.1. GTDB lineage: Bacteria > Bacillota > Clostridia > Christensenellales > Aristaeellaceae > Aristaeella. The sequence continues at coordinate 16,777 of CAMHSI010000029.1, read as the reverse complement.
GCTATATCTTCGTATCCTCGTATGAACGGTCGGAATACGAGGTGGACACGGAGGCGCTGGACCGGCTGTACCGGAAGGTCTTTGAGAACGGGGAAGCGGCCATCTGGAAGGTGCCGGATGAATAGGGGACCGGGCGGGAACGCCCGGTTTTCTTGTTGCTTTTTCAGGGGAGTTGGGATACAATAAAGTGATATTGTATGCGATGGAGGTGACAGCATGACCGGGAAGAACGACGGGCTGAAATGGCTGGGCTGGGCGATTCCGGCCGGGCTGTCCCTGATGATCGCGGTGATGGATCTGCCCCAGGCGACAAGGAGCGCGCTTATCGCGCCCACCTTCCTGCTGCAGGTGCTGCTGCCGGTGATTGCCGCCATGACGGGGGCTGCCTGCGACCGGGCGGTGGCGCCCGCGGTGTGTGCCCTTGCGGCGGTGCTGGGGTGGAAGGCCTTTCCGGCCTACGGGCTGCCGGTGACGCTGTTCTGGTGCATTTCCTGCGCGCTGACGGCGTGCCTGCCCATGAAGAAAAGAATCCTCCGGCCCATCCTGCGGGCCGGGATGTGCCTGGCGGCCTGGGGCATTGCCCTGGGAACGGTGATTTCCCTGACGGGCGGGCAGGTTGTGACCGGCCTGGCCCAGGCGGCGTGCCGGTTTGTGGACCGGAGTCCCGACAGCGCGGAGATCCTGCTGCGGGCCTACAGCGCCGGATATGTGCGCGTCTCCGGAACGGGAGGCATGGTGCCGGCGGTGCAGTTCATGGGGAGCGTGCTGATTCCCACGGAAGCCCGGACCCAGATGCTGTACACCCTGCGGGTTTCCCTGGAGGAGACCCTGCCCTCCCTGCTGTGCAACGCCATCGTATACCACACGGCGCTGACCACGGTGCTCTCCACGGTGCTGCCGGACTGGCAGCGGCGGAAGCGCGGGGAGACGGGTGAGTTTCCCCCCATGGAGCAGTGGTACATGCCCCGGCGGATGGGGACGGCGGTGTTCGCCCTGTGCCTGGGATGGCTGATGGCCATGATGGCCCGGGAAGGCGTCGGCGCCTACCTGGGATGGCTCTGCGCCGGGGTTTTCCGGGCGGCGTTCATCCTGCAGGGGATCTGCTGGATGCAGTGGATGGGCAAACGGATGGGGATCCGCTCCGCGGTGCGGAATGTGTGGTCCGTAATGCTGTCCTTTATCCTTCCGCTGATTCCCATGGTGATGGGTATGATAGATCAACGAAGGGACGCGCGTCACCTGCGTCCGAGAGAGGAGACTGACCAGGAATGAAAGTCGTATTGCTGAAGGATGTCCGGAACATGGGAAAGCGGGATGATATCCTGACCGTCAGCGACGGGTATGCCCGGAACTTCCTGTTTCCGCAGAAGCTGGCCGCGGAGGCCACGCCGGGAACCCTGAAGGAAATCGAGCGCAAGCGTGCCGCCCAGGACGCCCGGGAGGCGGAGCTGAAGGCGGAGGCCCAGGCCAAGGCCGAGCTGCTGAAGAACAAGGTGATCGTGCTGCAGGTGAAATGCGGCGACAAGGGCAGGCTGTACGGAAGCGTAACCAGCGCGGAGGTGGCGGAGGCCCTGGAGAAGCAGCACGGCATCAAGGCGGACAAGCGGAAGATCGATATCGGGGATCCCATCCGGGAAACCGGAATCCGGGAAATCTCCGTATGGCTTTACTCCGGCATCACCACGAAGATGAAGCTGGACGTGCAGCCCCTGGCGAAATAAACCACAAAACCAGAAACTGGAAACGGGATGGATGGAATGGAAACTCCGGAGAGGATGAACGGCGCGGTACCGCCCCACAGCGCGGAGGCGGAGGTCAGCGTCCTGGGCGCGATGCTCCAGGACAGCACCGCCGTGCTCCGGGCCACCGAGCTGCTGAAGCCGGAGGACTTTTACCTGCCGGAGCATAAGGAAATCTTCCAGGTGATGGCGGAGCTGAACAGGAACCATTCCCCCATCGACATGGTGACCGTGCACACGGAGCTGGCGAAGCGGGGAACCCTGGAGGGAGTCGGCGGGGACGCCAACCTGATGCGGATCCTGAACCTGGTGCCCACCACGGCCAACGTGAAGGCGTATATCGACATCGTGCGGGAGAAGAGCACCCTGCGGAAGCTGATCACCGCCTGCCAGAATATCTCCGGGGAGTGCTACCGGCAGCAGACCCCGCTGCCGGAGCTGCTGTCCTCCACGGAAAAGGCCATCTTTGACATCGTCATGAACCGGACGGACGGGGAGGCCCTGCAGCCCCTGAGCGAAGTGGCGGTCCGGGCCTTTGACCAGATTGAGGAGCTGGCGAAGAACCACGGCCAGATTTCCGGCGTACCCACCGGGTTTTACGACCTGGACAGCCTCCTGACGGGGCTGCATCCCGGCGAGCTGGTGGTGGTGGGCGCGAGGCCCGCCATGGGCAAAACCTCCTTCGCCATGAACCTGGCGGCCCACGCCGCCGTGGACAAGCGGAAGAAGACCGCGGTGTTCACCCTGGAAATGCCCCGGGAGCAGATCGCCATGCGCGTGCTGTGCTCCGACGCTCGGGTGGATATGCAGCGGGTCCGGAAGGGCACGCTGACGGACGACGACTGGGTGAAGCTGGCGAATTCCCTGACCCCCATGGTATCCGCCCCCATGTATATCGACGATACGGCGGGAATCTCCCCCAGCCAGCTCCGGTCCAGGTGCCGGCGGCTGATGATGGACCAGGGGGGCCTGGACCTGATCGTTGTGGACTACCTGGGACTGATGCGGGCCGACGGCCGGGTGGAAAACCGGCAGCTGGAGGTTTCGGAGATCAGCCGGTCCCTGAAGGCCATTGCCCTGGAGCTGAAGGTTCCGGTGGTGGCCTGCGCCCAGCTGAGCCGCGCCAACAAGGACCGGCAGGACAAGCGGCCCATGCTCAGCGACCTGCGGGATTCCGGATCCATTGAGCAGGACGCGGACGTGGTCATGTTCCTCCACCGGGAGGAATACTACAACAAGGAAACGGAAGACAGGAACATCGGCGAGGTCATCGTTGCCAAACAGCGCAGCGGCCCCCTGGGGACGGTGAAGCTGGCCTGGCTGGGTGAATATACCTCCTTTGCCAACCTGGCGAGGGAGAACGGGAACGGGGCGGAGGCCCCGTTCTGATGCCGGAAGGAGAACAGATGGAAAACTATTCGATATGCCAGCTGCAGCGGGATATGCGGTATGAGGGATTCCTGCTGGTCCGGAGCGCGGAAAAGCGGAAGGACGTCAAGGGAAACGACTATGTGGACATGAACCTGACGGACCGGACGGGGGAAATCAACTGCAAGGTTTGGAACTGGGATCCCGCGGCGGAGGTGCCGGAGGCCGGCAAGGCCGTGAAGGTCCGCGGAACGGTGCAGGAATACAACGGAAGGCTGCAGCTGCGGATTGAGAAATGGCGGGAGGCTACCGGGGAGGACCCGGTGGACATGGATCGGCTGGTGCCCTGCGCTCCCCGGAAGCCGGAGGAGATGATGCAGGAGATCCGCGACGCGGTGGCGGACATCCGGAGCGACGCCCTCCGGAGGCTGACGGAGGGAATGCTGGAGGAAGCCGGCAGCGTGCTGAACTGGTTTCCCGCAGCCCAGCGGATGCACCACGCGGAGCGCAGCGGACTGCTGCACCACACCACGGATATGCTGAAGATGGCCCGAGCCACGCTGGCGGTGTATCCCTGGCTGAACCGGGACCTGCTGCTGGCGGGAGTGATCATCCACGACCTGGGCAAGATTGACGAGCTGAAGAGCGACATGGCCGGAAACGTGACGGACTACACCCGGGACGGCCAGCTCATCGGGCACCTGGTGCGGGGGATCACCAACCTGAACCGGGTGGCGGACCGGCTGGACATTCACGGGGAGCCCCTGGTGCTGCTGGAGCACATGCTGCTGAGCCACCACGGGGAAAGCGAGTACGGCAGCCCCAAGGCCCCCATGTTCCCGGAGGCGGAGGCCCTCCACTGGATCGACATGATGGACGCCCGGATGAACACCATGAAGGGCGCGGAGGACAAGACGCCGGAGGGCGCCTTCAGCGAGAAGATTTTCAGCCTGGACCGGAGAATATACCATCCGAAATATACGGACGACGCGGAATAAGAAAACGCGGACTACAAATAAAACGGAGGGAGTATCCATGATGAAGAAGAGAATCCTTTGCCTGGTCCTGATCCTTTGCGCGGCACTGGTGCTGACCGCGTGCCAGCAGCAGGAAACCTACCCGAACCAGCCCCGGCAGGACGCGGGACAGGCGCAGCAGCAGGCCGTGCAGCAGGAAGCGCCGACCATGGTGCCGACGGTTCAGTCCCAGCCGCAGCAGATCAACTTTGACGACGGGAGCTACGATCCCTCTTCCGAAGAGGGCGGGCAGGAGGAGCAGGTCGCGCAGACCGCATCCTCCGGGGTGACATCCGCCCCCATCATGCAGAGCGAATACGCGGGCGCAACCCCGGTGAAGATTGACCCGGTGGACAAGCCCACTCCCACGCCGCTGCCCACCATCACCTTCTCCTATGCCACCTACACGGCCTCCAACCTGCACCTGACCTTTGACGGGCCGGCGGGCTGGGTGCCGGACGACAGCGCCGCGGACACCTACGTGCTGCGGAATCCGGATCCCTCCATGGACTATGAGGCGAAGGTGGAGGTCCGGACGGTGAACGTCGGGAAGAGCTACACCCAGAAGGAGCTGACCACGGAGGTCAAGGCCCAGGCGGACGCCCTGCGCACCAGCGGGAACTTCCTGTCCCTGGAGCCCTCCAACACCGCTACCCGCCACTTCATCGCGGACGGCGGCGTATACATCGCCTACAAGGGAACCCTGAACGACGGCAGCGAGACGGGAGTGGCCGGGCGGATCATTGTCAACACGGTGAACAACACCCTGTACATCCTGCACGTCAGCTACCCCAGGGCCCTGGCGGACACCTTTGCGGACGGCGTATACAACAAGGTGCGCCATTCCATGAAGCTGGCGAACTGACGGAAATCCTGAAAACCCGCAGAATACTGTGACGCGCCCGGAAAAAAGACTGAAGGCGCGTCACAGTCTGTTATTCGGAGGCTTGGCGGAACATGAACAAGAAATGTTTTCTTTCCCTGATCCTGTGCCTGGCACTGCTGCTGGGAATCCTTCCGGCGCAGGCGGAGATGGTGACCCTGGGAATCGTGCTGAAGGGCATGATCCCCCAGGCGGACGGATCCTTCCGGGAGACGGTCCCGGAGGGGGATTTCCGCGTGTTTCAGAACGGACACGAGATCGGCGTGATCGCCGCGGGGAGGGAAACCCTGACGGTCAGCAGCAGCGACCGGATCCGGATTGAACCGCTTCCGGAAACCTTCACCCCCGGGTGGGACCTGACCACGGCCTACCTGACGCCGGACGTGACCGGGGGCGGAGTTGTGTTTATTCCCGTAACGGTTTATCCCGTACCGGAAACGCCGGCGGCCCCGGCGGAAACCCCCGCTCCGGAGATCCCCGCGGAAATCCCGGCGGAACCGGCCGGGGAGAAAGCGCCCGAGGCGGAAGCGCCCCAGGCGGAGGAAGTGCCGGAGGCGTCCCCGGCCCAGGCCGGCCCGCTGCCCACGCCGGAGCTTCCCGTGTACACCGGGGGCCCCCAGGTGACGGAGGTGCCGGAGCTGAAGGGCGTATCCGGCGGCACCGGCTCCCTGAAGGTGCAGGTGTTCTTTGACAAGAACGGAAACGGCAGCCAGGGGAACTTTGAAAACGGCAAGCCCAACCTGACGGTGTACCTGCTGGACGCGGACGGGACGTTCCTGGCCTCCGCGGAAACGGACGCGGAGGGCTTCGCGCTGTTCACAGGCCTTCCGGACGGAAGCTACAGGACCAGCCTGACCCTTCCGGAGGACTGGTATTTCACCCCCTTCGGCGGGGAGGGAAGCCTGACGGAAAACGCCTATGACCTGTTTGCAGGCGCCACCCAGACCAGCCGGCCGGTGGAGGTTTCCGCCGGAAAGACCGCCGAGCAGGGCATCGGCATCCACAACAACGGCTGCGTCATGAGCGGCTTCTGCTGGATGGACGAAACGGTGGACGGCCTTTACATGCAGGGAGAAACGAAACTGGGCGGAATCAGGGTCCGGATGGAGCTGGAGGACACGGACCTGGTGTATGAAACGGAAACCGACGCGGAGGGCAACTGGAAGCTGACCAACCTGCGGGTGGGATACTACCTGATCAGCGTGACCCCGCCGGAAGGCATGATGCTGACGAAATATACCCAGAGCCGGGGATCCCGGTCCTTCCTGACCTCGGATAATCCCAGGCGGCGGATCCTGGTGGAAAAGCCCGGCACCGCCAACTTCGGCTTCAACTGGGCGGCCCAGGTGAAGGGCCGGTGCTACCTGGACGCCAACTACAACGGACTGTATGACGAGGGCGAGCTGCCGCTGGGCGGCGTGAAGCTCACCGCGCTTTACAAGTATGACGGGGCAACGGCCTCCTCCACGGTTTCCGGCGAGGACGGCGTGTTCCTGCTGGACGCCCTGCGGGGGAACAACTACTCCCTGCAGGCGGTGCTGCCCACCGGGGGATACGTGTTCACCCGGACGGCCCCCGAGCAGCCGCTGGGCAACCTGTTCAGCGCCCGGGGAGACCAGCGGACGGCAACCCTCGGAAACTTCACCATTGCGGACACGGAACGGAAGGAAATGAACATCGGCGCCATCCTGCCCGGAACGGTTTCCGGCACGGTGTACTACGACGATGACTTCTCCGCCTCCGCGGGAGAAAACGAACAGAAGGTCTCCGGCTTCCAGGTGAGCATCCTGGACGCGGAGGGCAACGTGGCGGCCTCCGACAGGAGCGACGCCTGGGGCAACTATGAAATCACGGGCCTTGCGCCCGGGGAATACACCCTGGAGGCCACCGCCGTGAAGGGATACGCCTTCACGAAGAAGGGCGACGGCAACGTGATGCTGAACCGGACCGGCGGCAGCGGCTATACCGAGGCCTTCCGGGTGGAGCTGGGAGACAGCATCCGGGGAATGAACATCGGCATGATCAAGCCCGGAACGGTGAAGGGAACGGTCTTCGCGGACCTGAACGACAACGGCGTCCGGGATGAGGGCGAGAACGGCCTCACGGGCGTAACGGTGCGCCTGATGCACACGGAGGAGGGCGAAGCCTTCCGGGCGGAAATCGGCGAGGACGGCCGGTTCCTCTTCGACGCGGTGATGCCGGGCCAATACTATGTGGAATACACCCTGCCGGAGAAGGCCGTGTTCGCGCAGGTGCGCGCCGGCGGCAACGAAATCACCGCCGAGGGCACCGTGGGAACAACGGAAAGCTTCGGCTTCGTCACCGGCGAGGAGCGGGAAGCCCCGCTGTGCGGCGCCCTGACCCTGGGAAGAATTGAGGGCACCGCCTTCCACGATCCTGACGGCGACGGCAAGATGGAGGGCGAGGAGCCCCTGGCCGGCATGACGGTGAAGCTGGTTCCCTCCCGGAGCGATCTGGAACCCCTGACGGCGGAAACCGGCGCCGACGGAGCCTTCCTGCTGGAGAACATCCGGCCGGATACCTACCGGCTGGAGGTTTCCTGCCCGGAGGAATACGTGCTGAGCCGGACGGATACCCTGCAGCTGCCCCTGAAGGCCGGACGGAACGCCCAGGCGGAGGCCCTGGAGGTCCGGATGGGCGCCGAATGGAACGGACAGCTCCTGGGCGCGGTGATCCCCGCGGCCATCAGCGGCCGGATCTGGCTGGACGAGAACGACAACGGCCTGTTTGACGAGGGCGAGCGGACGCCCGCCGGATACCGGGTTACGGTTACGGACGAATCCACCGGGAGGGTGTTTGACACCCCGGTGACGGACGAAGAAGGAAAATTCTCCGCGGCGGGGATGATTCCGGGAAGCTTCAGCGTGTCTCTTCCGTTGGATGAGAGGACGCTGGCCGCGAAACCCGGCGATTCCGCCTTCACGGAGGAAAACGGTGCCCTGGTGCTTTCGGGCATCCGCCTGGCGGAGGACGAAAAGAGGGACGGTCTGCTGATGGGCATCATCCGGCACACCAGCATCAGCGGCAAGGCCTGGATTGACCGGGGTGACGCCCTGGAGGCGCTGCCGGGGGTGGAGGTCCGGATGATCGGAAGCGACGGAAGCCCCATGGCGCAAACGGTGACGGGGGGCGACGGCTCCTACCGGTTCGACGGGCTGATGCCCTGCGAATTCACGCTGGAGGTGACAGCGCCCACGGGCTGCGTCGTAATCGAGCCCGGGGATCCGCGGCTGTCCGGGGAGCTGCGCTCCGTGCTGACCCAAACCAGCAACCGGGAAGGCTCCACAGAGCCCCTGCAGCTGATTATGGACGAGGACATGGAGAACATGGACATCGGCTGCGTGCTGCCGGGACAGCTGGGCGATTACTGCTGGGTGGACCTGAACGGGGACGGCCTGCAGGACAGCAGCGAGCCGGGCATCCCGAACCTGCGGATCGAGCTGACCCGGGACGGCAGGACCGTGGCGGAGACGGAGACCAACCAGTACGGCTTCTACCGCTTCGTGGACCTGTATCCGGCGGAGTACGTCCTGAAGGTGACGATGCCGGCGGAGGTGCGGCCGACCCAGCGCCGGACGGATCTCCCGATGATCGCTTCCGTGCTGGAGGAAGCAGACGGGGATGAGGCCGTTTCTGTGCCGGTTCCCGTGGAGAGCAACAAAATCCAGTACAACGCGGACCTGGGATTCGTGTGCCGGGTGGAGGGCGTGCTGCCGGAAGGCGCCGGTGAGGGCGAAAAACAGGTCTGGACTCCGAAATACTGAGGTGATACCTGAATGAGAAAATGGATCAGCCTGCTGCTGGCAGTGCTGCTGGCGGCCGCCTGCCTGCAGGCGGCAGGGGAGACGGCGGAGGATGAAATCGCCGGTCTTCCCGAGGAAGCAACGGACGCGGAAGCCCTGGGAGACGACTCCGGCCTGATTCCCATCGAGCACCTTCCCGAACAGGGGGGAACCGACGGGGAGGACGCCGGCCTGATGATCCGCCCGCTGAAGACGGGGGACGAGGGAGACGACGTAACCTTCCTGCAGATGCGGCTGAAGAACCTGGATTACTACACCGGGGAAGCCACCGGAAAGTTCAGCGGGGAAACGGCGGAGGCCGTGAAGGCCTTCCAGCGGGACTACCGCGGCAAGGGCCTGGAGGTTACCGGGGAGGCAGATATCACCACCCAGCTGATCCTGGCCGGCGCCACCTACCGGACGCTGCGCCGGGGCATGAGCGGCGAGGACGTGAAGGAGCTGCAGGAGCGGCTGATTGCCCTGGGCTATTACAAGGGAAAGGCCAGCGGCGATTTCCTGGAGGGAACCCAGAACGGCATCAAGCAGTTCCAGAAATACAACGGGATGGAGCAGACCGGCGTGGCGGATCCCGCACTGCTGGAAGTGATCTATTCCGAAAACGCTGTCAGCCGGTACGGGGATGAGGAAATCGAGGACGGACCGGTGGATTTCGACGACCAGTACTACCTGGTGGACGAAAACGAGAACGGCGTCCCCATGCCCAACGCCCCGGTGGTTTTCACCGAAAAGCTGAAGCGGGGCATCAAGGGCTCCGAGGCTGTGAAGCAGATGCAGGAGCGCATGGCCCAGCTGGGATACTATGACGGGCCCGTGAGCGGCAACTTCATGGACAAGACCGTGGCGGCCGTGAAGAAGATCCAGGTCCAGAACGGCATGGAAGAAACGGGCGTTGTGGACGAGGACACCTGGAACGTGATTTTCAACAGCCCGGGCATCGTGATGCCCGACATGACGCCCAAGCCGGCGCCCAAGACGGAATTTGCCCTTACGGTGGACGTGAAGAACCAGATCGTCATCGTATATACCCTGGATGAGAACAATGAGTATACGGTGCCGGTGCGCTACATGCTTTGCTCCACCGGCATGAAGGCCACGCCGAGCCCCGTGGGGGACTGGGTGCTGAACGGCCGGAAAACCCGGTGGTGCTATTTCCCCAAGTGGGGCAGCTACGCCCGCTACTGGACCCGGATCAATGCCCAGGTGGCGTTCCATTCCCCCATCTACCGGTCCGCGGACACCGGCACCATGAACGTTTCCAGCTACAAGGCCCTGGGGCAGCGGGCCAGCCACGGCTGCATCCGGCTGTCGGTTGAGGACGCCAAATGGGTGTATGACAACGTGGGCAAGGGAACCGTGGTCACCATTACCGAGGACCTGCCGGTGAACCAGGAGCTGAAAACCGCCCTGATGCGGGACAAGCCCTCCTCGCCCAACGCGGATCCGCCGGAAACCACGCCGGAACCGGAATACAGCGCGGCGAACAAGCCGGAGATCAAGGGCACCCTGGGCGCCAAGCGGTCCGGACCGGAGGTCTACTGGGTACAGCGGCGGCTGCAGGAGCTGGGATATTACACCACCAAGTGCACCGGGCAGATGCTGAACCAGACCCAGGAAGCCGTGCGGCAGTTCCAGAAGGACCACGGCATATACCCCAGCGGGACGGTGGACAGCGAGCTGATCGACATGCTGGCGGAGGCGGACAAAATCACGCCCACCCCGGCCCCGACGGCGCCGGAACCCACCCCGGCCCCCTGAGAAGCATAAAAAAAGAGGAGAGAACGGATTGTCGTTCTCTCCTTTGTCATACCATCCTCAGGACCTGGGAGCAAAGCCGATCTTCTTCTGCACCTTCCGGAGGGTCCGGCCGGCCAGGTACGAGGCCTTTTCCGCGCTCTCGTTCAGGACGCTGAAAAGGTATTCCTTATCGGCGAAGAGGCGCCTGAACTCCGCCTGGAGGGGCTCCAGGGCGGCGATGACGCAGTCGGCTGCCCGGGACTTCAGGGCGCCGTAGCCCTGGCCGTCCAGGTCGGCACAGATCTTGTCCGTGCTGTCGCCGGAAAGGGCGCTGATAATGTTCAGCAGGTTGCTGACGCCGGGCTTATTCTCCGGATCGAAGCGGATCTCGGTTTCGGAGTCGGTAACGGCGCGCTTGATCTTGCGGCGGATATCGTCCGGCCCGTCCAGCAGGGAGATAAAGGTATCCTCCGGATCGCTCTTGCTCATCTTCCGGGCCGGATCCTGCAGGCTCATGATGCGGGCGCCGGCCTTGGTGATCAGGGGTTCGGGAACGGTGAACACATCCCCGTAAACCCCGTTGAACCGCTGGGCAATGTCCCGGCTGAGCTCCAGGTGCTGCTTCTGGTCTGCGCCAACGGGAACGAAGGAGGTCTGGTACAGCAGGATATCCGCGGCCATGAGCACCGGATAGGTGAAGAGGCCGGCGTTGATATTGTCCGCGTGCCTGGCGGACTTGTCCTTGAACTGGGTCATGCGGCTGAGCTCGCCCATATAGGTGTAGCAGTTCAGGATCCAGGCCAGCTCGGCATGGGCGCTGACGTGGCTCTGGCAATAGATGAGGCTCTTCTTCGGATCGATGCCGCTGGCCAGATAAAGTGCGGCCAGCTCCAGGCAGCGGCGCCGGAGATCCGCCGGGTTCTGCCGCACGGTGATGGCGTGCTCATCCACAACGCAGTAAATACAGTCGTACTGGTCCTGCAGCTCCGCGAAGCGGCTGAGGGCGCCGATATAGTTTCCGAGGGTCAGCGTTCCGCTGGGCTGAATGCCGGAAAAAATAACCTGTTTCCTGGCTTGTTCTTCCATGGTGAAGGACTCTCCCTTACAAATAATGTTATTTCATTATACCCCGGGGGAAGGGGAAACACAAGAAGAACCGGACGGCACATTTCCCGATTGACTTTTCCAGGCCCGGAGCATAGGATAAGCAGTACAGCGCAAACCAGGACAGGGGAGGAATACAGGGATGAAATTCACCAGGGGATACTGGATGATCCGGGACAACTTTACCATGAACTACGCCACCCAGTGCGTGCGGGTGACCCCGGGGGAGAAGGAGCTTCGGGTGCTGGCCGCCTGCCGGCCGGTCAAGGGCCGGGGGGATATCCTCAACAGCGCTGCCCTGGAGGTGCGGCTGACCGCGCCCCGGGAGAATATTATCCGCGTTTCCGTAATGCATTTTGCCGGCCGGAACCGGAAGGTTCCGCATTTTGAAACCCTGGAGGAGGAAACCTCACCGGCCATCCTGGAGGAGGAAGGCGCCGTCTGCTTCAAAAGCGGCGGCCTGACTGCCCGGGTGCTGAAGGCGGAGGGCGCCTGGCAGGTGGATTTCCTGGGGGCGGACGGAGAGTTGCTGACCTCCTCCGGCTACCACGGCATGGGCCACGCCCTGGACCGGGATACGGGCAAAACCTATATGAGCGACAGCCTGATGCTGGACGTGGGCGAATGCGTCTACGGCCTGGGCGAGCGCTTCACCCCCTATGTCAAAAACGGCCAGAGCGTGGACATGTGGAACGCCGACGGCGGCACCGCCTCTGAGCTGGCGTACAAGAACATTCCCTTCTATATGACCAACCGGGGCTACGGCGTTTTCGTGGAGGACACGTCGGACGTCAGCTTTGAGGTGGCCAGCGAAAAGGTGGAGCGGGTGCAGTTCTCCGCCGAGGGCGAAACCCTGGTGTATGACGTGATCTGGGGCGGAACGCCCAAGGGCACCCTGGACCTCTACACCGCCCTGACGGGGCGCCCGCCGGTGCTGCCTGCCTGGAGCTTCGGCCTGTGGCTGTCCACCTCCTTCACGACCAACTATGACGAGGCCACCGCCACCTCCTTTATCGACGGGATGGCGGAGCGGGAGATCCCGCTTTCGGTGTTCCATTTCGACTGCTACTGGATGCGGGGCTACAACTGGTGCGATTTCCAGTGGGATCCCGACACCTTCCCGGATCCGGAGGGCATGCTGAAGCGGTACCATGAAAAAGGCCTGCGCCTGTGCTGCTGGATCAACCCCTATATTGCCCAGCAGTCCGCCCTTTTCACCGAGGGCATGGAAAAGGGTTACCTGCTGAAGAAAACAAACGGGGACGTCTGGCAGACGGACATGTGGCAGGCCGGCATGGGCATCGTGGACGTGACCAACCCCGCCGCCCGGGAGTGGTACTGCGGGTACCTCCGGAAGCTGCTCCGGATGGGGATCGACTGCCTGAAGACGGATTTCGGCGAGCGGATTCCCGTGCGGGACATCGCGTATTATGACGGATCCGATCCCCTTTACATGCATAATTACTACACCTACCTGTACAATAAGATGGTGTTTGAAACCATCAAAGAGGAGCGCGGCGAAGGGGAGGCGGTGCTCTTTGCCCGCAGTGCCACCGCCGGCTGCCAGCAGTTCCCGGTGCACTGGGGCGGCGACAACTCCGCTTCCTACGTTTCCATGGCGGAAACCCTGCGGGCAGGGCTGAGCATGAGCCATTCCGGCTTCGGCTTCTGGAGCCACGACATCTCCGGCTTCGAATCCACCGCCCCGGCCCATGTGTACAAGCGCTGGGTGCAGTTCGGCCTGCTGTCCTCCCACAGCCGGCTTCATGGCTCCACCAGCTACCGGGTGCCGTGGGCCTTTGACGAGGAGAGCGTGGACGTGGTGCGGAAATTCACCCGGCTCAAGTGCCGCCTGATGCCCTACCTCTACGCCGCGATGATGGAAGCCCACGAAAAGGGCACCCCCATGATGCGGCCGATGATGCTGGAATTCCCGGAGGATCCCGCCTGCGATACCCTGGACCGCCAGTATATGATGGGCGAAAGCCTGCTGGTGGCTCCGGTGTTCCGGGAGGACGGCCGGGTGAGCTACTACCTGCCCCACGGCCGCTGGACCTCCCTGCTTCACGGGGATACCGCCGAGGGCGGCTCCTGGCGGGAGGAAACCCATGACTTCCTTTCCCTGCCCCTGATGGTGCGCCCCGGCACGGTGCTGCCCCTGGGAAGCTGCGAAACCCGGCCGGACTATGATTACACCGACGGACTGGAGCTGCACGTTTACCAGCTGCCCGAAGGGGAAAGCCGCACGGTGAAGGTGTGGAATCCGGACGGGCAGGCGTTCACCTATACCGTTACCATGAAGGACGGCAAAGCCCGGGCGGATACCGACGCGGCCAAGCCCTGCAAGGTAATCGTCCACGGATAAAGGGCCTCCGGACTGAATTGACACTGAAAGAGGCGTCTTTGTATAATCATGCGGGCATCCGGGGAGGGGAATCCCCGGCGCCCCGGGAGGGAAGACCATGAGATTCGGAAAACGGAAGACAGCCCCTCATTACGACGAGGCGGAAAAGACCCCCGTGATCCGGTGCAGCATCTGCACGGGAGAGCAGGTGGCGGGCTTCCGGCGGAAGGATAACGGAACCTTTGAGGAGGTTATGCTGATCCGGAACGAGGCGGACCTGCTGGCCTTCCGGGAAGCCTGGGGGATTACCGGGGAAATCAAAAAAATCTACTGACGGGAAATCCCGGGAACGCCGGGGAAGAAGCCCGGGGAAACGGAAGAACGAAAAGCGATGAATCGGAAAGCATTGAGAGGCAGCCTGCTGCTCCTGCTGGGATCGGTGATCTGGGGAGCGGCCTTTGCCGCCCAGCGGGTGGGAATGGACCATGTGCAGCCCTTTACCTTCACCGGGATCCGGATGCTGCTGGCGGGCCTGGTGATGATTCCCCTGGCCGCCCTTTCCGCGCGGAAAAGCGGGGAGAAGCGGACGGAGGAGCAGCGCAGGGAACAGCGCAGGGGAGGACTGGCCTGCGGCCTGTTCCTCTTCGCGGCATCCAGCCTGCAGCAGGTGGGCCTGGTCTACACCTCGGCGGGAAAGGCCGGATTTATTACGGCGCTGTATGTGGTGCTGGTGCCGGTGGCCGGATGGCTGCTGTTTCGCAAACAGCCCGGAAAGATCATCTGGGCGGCGGTGATACTGGCCGTGGCGGCGCTGTACCTGCTGTGCATGCCCGCGGAAGGGTTTACCCTGGAGCGGGGAGATTTGATGCTGCTGGGATGCGCCGTGTGCTTCACGGGGCAGATCCTCTGCGTGGATCATTATGCTCCCCGGGTGGAGGGATACGCCCTGGCCCGGGATGAGTTCCTGGTGACAGGCGTCCTTTCCCTGGCGGTGGCGCTGGCCACGGAGGAGATCCGCATGGAAGGAATCCTGGAGGCGGCGTTTCCCATCCTGTACGCCGGCATCTGCTCCGGCGCTATCGGATACACGCTGCAGATCGTGGGCCAGCGGGAGGTGAATCCCACGGTGGCGTCCCTTTTGATGTGCCTGGAATCCGTGTTCGCGGTGCTGACCGGGGCGGTGCTGCTGGGAGAGCGGATGACCGTACGGGAGACCGTCGGCTGTGTCGTGATGTTCACGGCGGTGATCCTGTCCCAGCTGTCCTCGGTGATTATGGAAAAAAGAAAGGCGAGGGCCTGAGCCAATGAAGATACTGATCGCGTCGGATATTCACGGATCCGCGGCGTGGTGCCGGAAGCTGCTGGAGGCCTGGGACCGGGAAGCGCCGGACCGGGTGGTGCTGCTGGGAGACCTTTTGTACCACGGGCCCCGGAACGACCTGCCGGAGGAATACGCCCCGAAGGCGGTGATTGAGATGCTCAACGGGCGCCGGGACAGCCTTTTGTGCGTACGGGGAAACTGCGACACGGAGGTGGATCAGATGGTGCTGCAGTTCCCGATCCTGGCGGATTATGCGTACCTGGCCGGGAAGAAGTACCGCATTTTCGCCACCCACGGCCACGTATACAACACGAAAAAGCTGCCGCCCCTGCGGGAAGGGGAAATCCTGCTCCACGGGCATACCCACGTTCCCGCCTGGGAGGACCACGGAACCTTCCGGTATTTCAATCCCGGATCCGTTTCCATTCCCAAGGAGGGAAGCGAACGGAGCTACATGACGCTGGAGAAGGGCGTGTTCACCTGGAAAACCCTGGAGGGGAAGAGCTACCATACGGAGGAAGTGTGAGCGGCAGCGTGTAAGCACCCTGCCTGTGTTCCGGTTCCTGTTGCGCGGTTTGACAGCGTTTGGTATAATATCCACAGTACATATTTTGGTTGGATGAAGGGAACAACTTCATCATTTGCAGGAATGCAGAAAGGAGAATTAAATGGACAACCCGCTCGAAAAAAAGGAAGCAGCGATGAATGCGAAAAAGGAAGAAATCGAGGAACTGGGAGAGCAGATGCCCCGGCCGCTGACCGCGGAAGAGGCGGATAACCTTGCAGGGGGAGGGGGAGAAGATCCGGTTGAGAGAATGTGTCCCCGCTGCGGTAATGTCAATACAATCTACAAATCGTACCCAGCCGGGGGCAATAATCCCGGGCTGAGGCAATTCGTACTGAAATGTGAGCGCTGTGATTACCAGGCGTCCTGGATTGGTTGATTCGCGTTTGGCAGAAAAGGAGACAGGTTCCCTGTCTCCTTCTTACTGTATGCAAACACTGTTTCAGCAGCTTTTGTGAAGATAAATCCCAATAATACGATCCTGCCTGGCGGCTGTTAACGCCGCCGGGTTTTTCCGTATTATGGGCGATCGTTGTCAAGCCGGCGGATTCCTCAGAGAATTCAGCCGGATCGTTGATTTTTGCCGTTCAATATGATAAAAAAAGAAATTGGATCGGTTTATCCGCACTGGAGGCGGGACGCCGGAAAAACGGATGAAACAGGGGCGGAAAAGACCGGCCGGCAACAGGCCGCGGCCCCTGCAGTCCGGAAAGGAAAGAGCATGAGAAAGGTTTTGCCTTTGCTTGTCCTTGCGCTGATTCTCTGCACGCTGCTTCCGGCAGCCGGCATCGCGGAAGGGCAGGACGCGGATTCCCTGACGGACTGGAACCTTCGGATTGCCGTTCCGGAAGGCGCTGTCGCCGTGCTGGAGGGAAGCGA
>CAMHSI010000028.1 GCA_946187775.1 uncultured Clostridia bacterium | reverse complement strand
TTCGAGGATGCCGTGCAGATGGACGGTCTGCTTGCGGTTCTCCGTCACGGTTTCAAACACCGGGGAATGGAATTCCGGGTCTGCTACTTCAAGCCGGAGTCCACGTTGAACCAAGTGGCAGTGCAGCATTATCGGCAGAACATCTGCCAGTGCATCCGGCAGTGGCATTATTCGGCGCAGAATAGCAATTCTGTGGATATGATGCTGGCGGTGAATGGAATTCCCGTGATCGCTATTGAGCTGAAAAACCAGTTGACCGGACAAAGTGTGGACAACGCAAAGGTGCAGTGGAAGGAAGATCGGGATCCACGGGAACCGGCGTTCCAGTTTAACCATCGGATTCTGGCTTTCTTTGCTGTGGATCTGTACGAAGCCTGGATGACGACAGAACTGAAGGGGGCTGAAACTTTCTTTCTGCCGTTTAACCAAGGCTCCAACGGTGCCGGGAATGACGGTGGTGCCGGGAATCCGCAGGCGGAAGGCGATGGGTATGTGACCGGATATATCTGGGAGGATGTTTTGAATAAGGACAGCCTGCTGGATATCATTCAGAAGTTCATCAGTCTGGAAGTGAAGAAGGAAAAGAAAAAGGATGCAAATGGGACAGAGAAAACGGTCACAAAAAAACGGCTGATCTTTCCCCGGTATCATCAACTGGATGTGGTGCGGAAGCTGGTAGCAGATGTCCGGTCAAACGGCTCAGGAAAGAACTATCTGATCCAGCATTCCGCCGGTTCCGGAAAGTCTAACTCAATTGCGTGGACGGCGTACCGGCTGGCTTCGCTGCATAATGACGAGAATGAGCCCATTTTTACTTCTGTGGTGATTGTCACTGATCGACGGAACCTGGATGCCCAGCTGCAGGAAACCGTCCGGGGATTTGACCACACACCCGGATTGGTGTGTGCGATTGACGAGAAGAAATCCTCCAAAGACCTGCGGGATGCCCTGAACGCCGGGAAACGGATCATCGTCACAACGCTGCAGAAATTCCCGGTGATCTATGAAGAAGTGAATGATACAAAAGGGAAACGTTTTGCTGTGATCGTTGATGAAGCGCACTCTTCCCAAACAGGCTCATCCGCCATGAAGCTGAAAGTAGCATTGGCAGATACTTCTGACGCTCTGAAGGAATATGCAGAACTGGAAGGAAAAGCGGAAGACGAAGTGGATGCTGATGATCTCGTGATTCGGGAAATGGTTTCCCACGGAAAGCATGAAAATCTTTCATTCTTCGCGTTTACCGCAACGCCGAAGGGACAGACCCTGGAGATCTTCGGTACGGAATATCCGGACGGATCATTCCACCCCTTCCACATCTATTCCATGCGGCAGGCAATAGAAGAAGGCTTTATTCTGGACGTGCTCCAGAACTATATGACTTATAAAACCTGCTATCAGATTGCAAAAAACACGCCGGACAATCCCGAAGTTCCGCAGTCCAAAGCGATAAAGACGATAAAAAAATTCGAGGAGCTTCATCCCTACAACATCCAACAGAAGTCAGCGGTCATCGTGGAAACATTCCGGGATATCACCAAGCACAAGATCAAAGGCAAGGGGAAGATGATGGTTGTCACTTCCTCCCGCCTGGCAGCGGTGCGCTATTTCCATGAGATTAAGAGGTACCTGGAAACCAATGGGTATAAAGATATTGAGATCCTGGCCGCGTTCTCGGGTTCCATCAAGGATCCGGCAGACCCTTCCGATAAGGAATGGACAGAAAGCAACATCAATGTGGACAGTAAGGGCAATTCCGTCAGTGAATCCCAGACGAAGCAAGTGTTCCATGACGAGGGGAATATTCTGATTGTAGCGGAAAAATACCAGACGGGATTTGATGAACCGCTGCTGCATACGATGATTGTAGACAAAAAGCTGCGCAGCGTGAAGGCTGTGCAGACACTGTCCCGGCTGAACCGGATCCATCCGGACAAGGAAGATACGCTGATTATCGATTTTGTGAATACGAAGGATGACATCCTGAAGGCATTCCAACCCTTCTATCAGGAAACGTACCTGGCGGAAGAAATCAATACCGACCTAATTTACAAGACACAGCGGATGTTGCGGGATTTCAGGATTTATGACGATGAAGACATTGCAAAAGTAACATCCATATACTTTGATGAGGACAAGCGGAAAGCAAACAAGACTCAGGCGGCCATTACCAATGCCCTGCTTCCGATTCAGCAGAGATATAACGACCTGAATCAGGAACAGCGGTACCAGTTCCGAAAGCTGTGCCGGACTTTTGTGAAATGGTATGGGTATATTTCCCAGATCACGAGAATGTTTGACAAATCATTGCATGATGAATTTATCTTCTGTTCTTATCTGGCGAAAATTGTTCCCCCGGATCCTTCGATCCCGTTTGATCTTGGGAACAAGGTGAAGCTGGAATACTACAGTCTGGAAAAGACTTTTGAGGGTTCGGTTTCCCTGATGAAGGAAAGTGCCGGAGTCTATGAACACCAGAAAATAAAAAGGCCGGTGAAGATGGAGGAGACCCTGAGCCCTCTGGAAGAAGTCATTGCAAAAATTAACGAACAGTTTGTCGGAGATTTTACGGATGGGGATCGGGTGATGATCACTGCTCTTCATGAGAAACTGAAGAATAATAAGAAACTGCAAAAATCAGCAAAGACAGACGGCCAGCAGATCTTTGAGAAGAACATTTTTCCGCAGCTGTTCGATGACGCAGCACAGGAAGCGTACGTAGAGAGCACCGAAACCTATACGAAGCTGTTTGAGGATGCAAACAAGTACCGGGCCATCATGACAGCGCTGGCACGCGCAATGTTTGATGAACTCCGGGCTGGTGCGTGAGGTACAAAACAATGTCAAGAGAAAAGAAGGATGCAAAGAACTTTGGCTGTAAATTCAACCGAGAGATCTTTGAAAAACTGGAAGAATTTTGTGAGTTATCCGGTATGAATAAGACGACTGTTGTTGAGCGCGCAGTGGAAAAATATCTGGAAGAAAATCTGGAGAAAATGCGGGAGTTTAGTAAGCAACTATAAATGGAGGGCTTATGATGGAATTGGTACGCAATTCTTTATTGAGATTGAGTTGCCGCCTTGTTTTGATGCAGAAAGAAATCAACATGGGCGGAAAGAACATGGCTGCGAACATCAAACGAGGCTATGCCCCTGTCCGCCGGGCCATTGCGGACGGCATCGTCACCCGGGAGGAAATCTTTGCCACCCATAAGATCATGCCCGGCAACTATGACTGCGCGGCCCAAGGGATCGATGCTTTTTTCTTGAAATGCTGCCTCCGAAGAAGCGGCCTTGGTGTTGTGCGGTGATCCGTTCTGCCAGGATGATTTGTTTCGTGTTCTGTTACCTGGTTTGGGCGTTTTTTGCCTGCTACGGGCAGCTGCAGCCGGGAGCAGACGCCTCTGACTGCATGCTGTGAAAAAGACAATCAGCAAAGGCTTTCCAAGAGGAAAAAGATAGAAAGAGGGAGAATATGTAAACGATCAAGGAATGGATCATTTAACTGATCACGGCAACCGTTGCAGTATTCGCGGGTGACCATATCAATAATGAATCAGCGGCAGGGCGAAAAGCTGACGGGCCAATGGCAAAAAGAGCCCGGCAGGGCCTTGGTGAAAACGGATGGCCTGATGGATTCGGTATCGGTCAAGGAAATGCATCGCGTTGGGGAAGCTGTCCCATAGGGAGGGACAAGGAGGAATCACCATGAAACGAGGGCTTTGTTTTCTGTTCATCGTCCTTTGCGCGCTGCTTGCTTCCTGCATGACAGCTTCGGCGGACAACGAAAACTTCGTGGGCCTGGACGACCGCCATGCCGAACACCTGACGGGCATTTGCGCCGATGGCATCTGGGCGCAGCCGGATGCCACCCCCGCGCCCACGGCGGCCCCGAAGCCATCAGACAAACTGCCCAAAAACGTTTCCCGGCTGCCCAATGGAAATCTGCGCTACGACGACGGCCTGATCGCGTTTGAAGCGCCGGATAATGCGACGATATTTGTTAGCCCGACCAATAACGCCAAAGGAACGGTATACCCGGAAAACACGACCATTTTATCGATCCGCGTGTTGATGCCCGTGCCTGTTGATTCTCCGTATAATAATGATTTTGTATTAACGGAAACCCAGCAAAAGGTTTTCAATTCGGTTACCACGGGTATCGCGCAGCTTCCCCCGGACGTGGATGCCGCTGAATTCGTTTGGACCAAAGAATATGCCGGATCGAAAAACACAGGCTACACGATGTTTGCCGGTCGGGCAGCAATATGTCATACAAACACCTACAAAACCAAAACAACCTATGTGTCGATTCCCCTTTCCGGAAACCGGATTTTCGAGCTTGTTTACTCCGATTATCCTCCCGACGCGGGGAATAAAATGGCGCTGGATATGTTCCTGAATACCCTGGAGATCCGGGATTCGCTGTACGCCGAACCGCCAGCGGGCTCGGTTCAAACGGCGTCGCCCGCGCTAACCCTCGCGCCTACCGTGACCCCGGCGCCCACCGCCGCGCCGGACCTGTCCGCCTGGACGGGGTATTGGATGACCTATGAGGAAGACATGGCTGAAATGATCATCACCGACAACGGCAACGGCACCTTGCATGCCAAAGCCCTGTTCCTGCCGGCAGGGGACCATGAAGCCACCCTGACGCCCCAGGCGGACGGCAGCATGCGCTTTGAAAGCCAATACGGCCATCTGATCGGTTCCATGATCCGCCAGGCGGACGGCGGGCTGCGCCTTACTTTCACCGGCGGCACCACCATGGAGGATGAGGAGGCCACGGAGTATCAGGGCTATTTCGCCCAGGGCTTCATCTACTACCCGGCAGTGTATGCGGATATGTGGTATCAAACGCCCGAGGACGCCGCGGCCACGCCGGACGATTGGCTGGGGGATTGGACGGCAATGAACGGCGACGGGGTTTCCGCGCTGCAAATCAGCCGCATGAACGGCCAGCTGATGGTGGATGTGACCCTGGGCCGGTATCATTTTTCCGGCCCGGCGGACATGGGCAGCGATACGATCATATCCGTGTATGCCGATGATTTCTACTGTATGCTGATACTGAATAAAAAGCTGAACAGGATCGCCATGATGGAGACGGACTCCAGCATCGAGGAAGTGTACGATATCACGGGCAATCCTTATTACGGCATCCTGATCTTCCGTAAGGCATCCGATAACAGTTTCTCCGCAACGCCGGATCAGATTGACGCCATATCGGATATTGAATTGCCGGAAACGCTCATCGTGTCTGTGCCTTCGCAAGCTCCGCATACCATCGCCTTGATCCCTGTTCCGGACAAGGCGGGATACATGCAGGTGCCTGTCAGCCGCGTGGATGCCACCAGCTGGATCGTGGGGAAGGATCCTGATGCCTACGCACCCTTCCGCATGATCGACGGCGAGGAAACCACCGCCTTCCAGTTCTCCACCAAGACGACCCCGCTGGGGGAGGCGTATCTGTACTTTGATTTTGACGGGCCTGTCACCCTGGACGAACTGTGGATGAAAAACGGGTTCTGGAAAATCACCGACGGCAAGGATCAGTATACCCGCAACAGCCGGGCGAAGAAAATGACCATTGAGGTGCAATATGCCGGGGAGAACGGATACCGGTCGCTGAGAACCGTGAGCCTCAAGGACGATAAAACCCGGAAGGATTGGAAGGTGATCGACATGCTGGGCGTTGAGAACGTGACCGGCGTGCGCATCCGCATCGACGAAATCTTTCGGGGCAGCAAATATTCCACAGATGTGTGCATTTCGGAAATCATGTTCGTGCGCCATGCGGAACAATGAGGAAAAGCGGATCAAAGCATAATCAAACATATCATGCAGGAGGCGCATGCGGAAGCATACGCATTGCAGGAGATGGAAGCGACCCGTATGAAACGGAGGATGTGATCCAGGAAAGCATTCATTTTCCGATCGGTATCGGCGAGCACGCCGGCTCCGGAGTTCCGGACATCTTTGATATATGGAAAAACGAGGGACTAAAGGAGCCACAGGTTAAGGAACAATTTGGAGCAGGCTTGCCTGATAGAACAACGATGATCCTGCCGCTTATGGAAGCTGAGGCTGACATTTCTGAAAAAAGTCAGGCAAAAAGTCAGATAAAAAAGGCAGATCAGATGGAAAGAAGGGCGGGTTCTGTTCTCAATGTTTTACGTACGGAGCCAACAGCAACCACACCGAAGATAGCCATTATGCTTGGAATAACAGAACGACAGGTCAGAACGGTGCTGGATCAGATGAAAGATCAACAAATTCTTCGTTTCGAGAGACATGGCCGAAGTGGAAGATGGATAATAAATGACTCGAAAACAGAATGAGTTTTGCCCAGTAGTAAAACATTGGCTGTTTTACTACTTTTCTACTACCGTTGGAGGACGCGATTTGCAGCGTTTTGCCTCATTCTGCCGCGATTCATTCACATTAATGATGATACGCGGACAGAATGAACTGAAATCTGAACGCCGGAGAACTTTGAAAACGCGGCATGCGTCCGCTGTTACCTGCGCTGAAGCGCAGACAGCTTGCGCATGGGAGCTGTTACCCAAATCAAAGATTTGGACAGCTCCACATTATGCGGCAGGAGGAGGCATTATATGACCCAAACACGTATTCTTTTTATCTGCCACGGAAATATTTGCAGAAGCGCGGCGGCGGAGGCCGTGCTGAAGCAGATGTGCCGTGAAGAAGGCATTTTGCAGGTGGAGGTCAGCTCTGCTGCCGCAACCCGGGAAGAAATCGGGAATGATATCTATCCGCCCATGAAGAAGGCGCTCGCGGCCAGGGGATACGCCTGCCCGCCCCATGCCGCCCGGCAGACGACCCGGGGGGATTATGAAAGGTACGATTACCTGATCGGCATGGATTACGAGAACCTGTCGGACATGAAGCGGATTTACGGCGGGGATCCCCTGCACAGGATTTCCCTGCTTCGGGACTGGGCCGGAGAGGCAGGGAAGGAAATCGACGATCCCTGGTATACCCGGGATTTTCAGGGCGCCCTCGGCCAGATTGAAGCCGGGTGCAGGGGGCTGCTCCGCTCCCTTGCGAAGCAGGAAAGCGGCAGGCCGGTGCAGGTTGCGGTGCTTTCCGATACCCACGGACTGCTCCGGCGGGACGTGGTTGCGGAGATCCGGGACTGCACGCATATCCTTCACGCGGGGGATATTGTGAAGGAAACCGACCTGGATGAGCTGCGGCTGTACGGCTCGATCTGGGCGGTGCGCGGAAACAACGACCTGTGGCAGGACGGGCTGCGGGACCTGGCGGGACTGCTCCGTTTTGAGATTGCCGGCGTGAAATTCCTGATGACCCATGACGAGCGGGATGTACCCCGGAACCTGGAGGGAATACAGGCCGTGATCTGCGGGCATACGCACCGCTACAGCGAAGAGATGATCGACGGGCGGCTCTGGCTGAACCCGGGAAGCTGCGGACGTGCCCGGTTCGGCGGGGAAATTACCCTGGCAAAAATGAAGCTGCAGGAAGGAAAAATCCTCAGTGTGCGGAAAATCATAATTCAGGACTGAGCGCGAAGCAATACTCTCTTTGGAGGTACGACGCAGATGGAGTTTCTGAATGCCTATACCTTCGGATTCTGTGAAAAACGGGGATTCACCCGGAAAACGGCCTGGAAGGAATCCCTCCGGCTCCTGGCGGAATCCACGGGCTGCAACGCGATCATCCTGCCGGTTTGCGCCTGGCAGGAGCATACCTTTTCCACAACCATGGATTCCGTGCATCCGGATGTCATGGATGAGGAGGACGTCCGGGCCGTATGCGGGCATGCCCGCAGCCTGAACCTCAAGGTGATCCTGAAGGCCATGGTGAACTGCCGCGACGGTTACTGGAGGGCTTATATCCGGTTTTTTGACACGGAAGTGCCGACGGAGCCCCGCTGGGAGGAGTGGTTTGACGCCTGGACAGCCCATGTGTGCAGGGTTGCCCGGATGGCGGAGGAAAACCGGGCGGAGATGTTCTGCATCGGCTGCGAAATGGTGGGTACGGACCACCGGGAAGCGGAATGGCGGAAGCTGATCGGGGAGGTTCGCAAGATCTACCATGGGCCGCTGACCTACAATTGCGACAAATTCCAGGAAAACCATGTCCGCTGGTGGGATGCCGTGGACTGCATCTCTTCCTCCGGATACTATCCGCTTACGGAACTGAGGAAGCATTTTGAGCGGATCCGGGCCGTGGCGGCCGCGGCCGGGAAACCGTTTATGTTCATGGAATG
The DNA here is from genome assembly GCA_946187775.1 of uncultured Clostridia bacterium. Classification (GTDB taxonomy): domain Bacteria; phylum Bacillota; class Clostridia; order Christensenellales; family Aristaeellaceae; genus Aristaeella. The sequence goes on along the minus strand of CAMHSI010000028.1, from coordinate 15,221 downwards.
CGGATGCCCGGCCAGGGAAGGCAGCGAGCAGCGCCCGAATGACTGGGGATTCGGCGGGGCAACCAGCATGGAGACCCAGCGCGTATGGTACAAGGCTTTTACGGATATGATCCTGGAGTATCCCTTCGTCCGGGGAACCGGATGGTGGGACTGGCCGGCGACCAGGCTGTATCCGGAATTCGCGGGTCCGGATCAGAACGGATACTGCACCTGGGGAAAGCCCGCCAATCAGGTGCTGGCTGATTTCGCCGGGAAGATCCGATAAGCCGGGAAAGGCTGTAACCCTTTCCGGGATTGACTTCCAGAGGGATCGCGGATAGAATGATGGCATTCAGAATCTCTGCAAAAAATTGACCCGAGGAGACGGACATTCATCGAACACATTAAAGGAGATGGCAGCATGAAAACGATGCAGGACCTTTACAAAGAGATCACATCGAACCCAGGATCCGTCCTGCGCTGAATGACGCCGGAGCGAACGGAGGACAAAAATGATCGGAACCATTCTGAACGCGGCCATCTTCCTCATTACAACCTATATTGCGGTGTTTGTCTTTTTTCGCAGGGAACACCGCTGGGACCTGCAGCGCGGGAAAAAGGCGCTGCGTTTCTTTACCGCCCAGAGCAATATCCTGTGCGCCGCCGCCGCGCTGCTGATGTGCATCTTTCCCCACAGCCGGACGGCGTGGCTGCTGAAATATATCGGGACCGCGGCCGTAACGGTGACCATGCTGACGGTGTTCCTGTTCCTGGCGCCGAGCGTAGGAAAGGACTGGATTTCCGTGCTGCTGAAAGGGCCGGATCTCTTCATGCACCTGATCACCCCCCTCCTGGCGCTTCTCTCCTTCTGCGTCTTTGAAAAGCAGGGGATGGACTTCGCCACGGCGCTGGCCGGCATGCTGCCGGTGGCGGTTTACGGCCCCTGGTACCTGTATAAGATTCGCTTTGCCCCGGAGGCAAAGCGCTGGGATGACTTTTACGGCTTCAACAGGGGCGGGAAATGGCCGGTTTCCTTTGCCCTGATGCTGACGGGCACTTTCCTGATCTGCATGGGGATCATGGCGCTGCAGAACCTTTAAGGCGTTCCTTCCGGCAGGAGCAGGGAAGGAAATTACCGGAGAGAAGAGGAGAAGCGGGCCGGCAGGACGAAGAGTGTAAAGGACGGCTTCGGCATACATAATCTGAAGGCAAAACAGCCCGGAGGGCTGGACATACGGGAGGCTGCAATGAAGTATAAGCGGATAGACAGGACCTATGTTGTGCGGATAGACCTGAACGAGGAAATCGTTGAAAGCCTGGGGCGGCTCTGCGAGCAGGAGGGAATCCGGCTGGCCCGGGTAAGCGCCATCGGCGCTGCCAACGGGGGTGAGATCGGGGTTTATGACCTGGCTTCCCGGACCTATCACCGGGAGGAGCTGGAGGAGTTCATGGAAATCACCAGCCTCTCCGGCAGCGTGACAACCATGGAGGGGAAGCCCTATATCCACCTGCACGCAACACTGGCGGACGCAAATCACGCGGTCCACGGCGGACATGTGATCCGGCTGCGGGTGGGGGCAACGTGCGAAATGTTTGTGGATGTGCTGGAGGGAAGCGTGGACCGGAAACGGGACGAAGCGCTGGGAATCAACCTGTGGGAGTTCTGACGCGGAGTACGGAGGAAAGATGCGGGACGAACTGAGGAAAGCCCGAAGCCTGCTGGAGACGGTCACCCCCCTGAAAACGGATTGCGGAAGGGTCTGCGGGGCCCGCTGCTGCAGCTCCATGGAGGGGGAGGAGACGGGAATGCTCCTGTTCCCCGGGGAGGAGGAAACCCTGGCGGGGAAACCCGGATGGACGCTGCGGGACACGGAGGCCGGAAAGCTGGCGGTATGCCCGGGAAAGTGCGACCGGGCGGACCGGCCGCTGGCCTGCAGGATTTTTCCGCTGCTGCCGGTGGTCCGGGAAGACGGGATACGGGCGGCGGCGGATGAGCGGGCAAGGGCGGTATGCCCGCTGCTGCGGCAGGGAATCCGGGGAATGGATCCCGCCTTTACGGAGGCGGTTCGGGAGGCCGGAAGGATCCTGGCGGGGGATCCGGAGACCCGGGCGTTCCTGGTTATGCTGACAGAGGAGCAGGACGGGCTGAAGGCCCTCCGGAAGAAGCTCGGGGGATAGCGGAGAACGGGAGGCAGCGATGTTTGAGCAGATCAATGTGGAAAAGACCGTTTACGGCTCCGGGGAAAACCTGCTGATCCGCGGAAATGCCATGGCTATGCCGGAGGAGATCCGGGCCCTGTATGGGAGGGCGCAGTGCGTGTACCTGGATCCTCCCTTTATGACCGGGGAGAAATTCATGCGCCGCAGGCCTTACGGGGAGCAGGGATGGCGCACCGGAACCCCCGTCTCCAGGTATCCGGCCTACGAGGACCGGTACACCGGGGAGAAGGAATACCTGCGGCTGCTGCGGCGGCTGGTGGGGGCGGCGAAGGAGCTGCTGAATGACACGGGGGTGTTTTACCTGCACCTGGACTGGCGCATGGCGGCGCCGGCCCGCATCATGTGCGACAAGGTCTTCGGGAAGACCCGGTTCCTCAACGAAATCATCTGGGGGTACGAGAGCGGGGGACGCTCCCGGCGCCATTTCTCCCGGAAGCATGATGTGATCCTGCTTTACGCCCGGAGCGCCAAATATTTCTTTGACCTGACCCGGGTGCCGCTTCCCCGGGGAGAAGGCCGCCGGAACCATATGGCCCGGGGAAAGGATGAGCAGGGGCGGATGTTTTCCTCCATCGTGTCCGCCGGAAAGGAATACCGGTATTATGACGATGAGCCGGTGTATCCGGGGGATGTATGGACGGACATCGGTTTCCTGCAGCAGCGGGATCCGGAGCGGACGGGATACGCTACCCAGAAGCCCCTGAAGCTGCTGGAGAGGCTGCTGCTGCCGGTGACCAACCCCGGGGACCTGGTGGTGGACCTGTGCTGCGGCAGCGGAACAACGCCGGAAGCGGCGCAGCGGCTGGGGTGCCGGTTCGCCGCCATGGATGTGAACCCGGAGGCGGTGGCCATCACCCTGCACCGGCTGAAGGCGGAGAACCTGACGGTGATCTGTCCCTGCGGCAAGGGAAAGGCGGAGCTGCTGGCGGGGGACGATCCGGAAAACGGCCGCTTCCGGGTGGAAGGGCTGCGGGAGGAGAACCCCGCTTTCCCGGCCGGGGCAACCCCCATGGACAACCTGGAATCCTGGGAAACGGGACGGATCGAGGACGGCGTTTTCCTTCCTGAAAATGTGTTCCGCCGCAGCTTCCGGTATCCGGAGCTGACCGGATCCCTGCGGGCGGAGCCGGGAAGCATCCGGGCGGTTATGACCACGGACGCGGCAGGGATCCGGAGGGCGTACATCCGCTGAAATTCTTTTGTTCCCCTTGCCAATCAGGGGCACGGGTGGTACGATGTTTTCACAGGAAAGGACCGCAGGAATGCGGTAAACCATGAAGCTTGAAAGGATGAGGGAAATGGCGGCAAGGAAGACGGCAAAGGCCGAAAAGGAGGTCCAGTCCTCAAATATCCAGGAGGAGAAGCTCAAGGCGCTGGAGCATGCGCTGGCCGACCTGGACAAGCAGTTCGGCAAGGGCTCCGTAATGAAGATGGGGGCGGATGCCATCGGGAAGGATATCCCCGTGATCTCCACCGGCTGCCTTACCCTGGATTATGCCCTGGGCGTGGGCGGAATTCCCCGGGGCCGGATTGTTGAGATTTACGGGCCTGAATCCTCCGGTAAGACAACGGTTGCCCTGCATATCGTGGCGGAGGCGCAGAAGGCCGGCGGCATCGCCGCTTTTGTGGACGCGGAGCACGCGCTGGATCCCCTGTACGCGAAAAAGCTGGGCGTGAACATTGACGAGCTTTACGTTTCCCAGCCGGATACCGGCGAGCAGGCCCTGGAGATCGCGGAAGCCCTGGTGCGCAGCGGCGCGCTGGACGTGGTGGTCATCGACTCGGTTGCCGCGCTGGTTCCCAAGGCGGAAATCGACGGGGAGATGGGAGATTCCTTCGTGGGCCTGCAGGCGCGGCTGATGAGCCAGGCCCTGCGGAAGCTGACCGGTATCATCAACAAGACGGGATGCGTCGCCATCTTCATCAACCAGCTGCGTGAAAAGGTGGGCGTCATGTACGGCAATCCGGAGACGACGCCCGGCGGCCGCGCGCTGAAGTTTTACTCCTCCGTCCGGCTGGACGTCCGCAAGGGCGAGCAGCTGAAGAACGGCAGCGAGGTGATCGGCAACCGTACGAAGGTCAAGGTGGTCAAGAACAAGGTGGCTCCTCCCTTCCGGGTTGCGGAGTTCGACATCATCTACGGGGAGGGCATCAGCTCCGAGGGTACGCTGCTGGACCTGGCGGTGGAGCAGGATATCATCCACAAGAGCGGCGCCTTCTTCTCCTACAAGGACCAGAAGCTGGCCCAGGGCCGGGATAACGCGCGCCTGTTCCTGAAGACCCATCCGGAAGTGACGGCGGAAATCGACCGGGAGCTGCGCAGCAGGATGTTCCAGGGCAAGGAGAATACCCCGGAGGAAGAGGCGGCCGTGGCCGCCCAGAACCAGGAGGAAGAGGACGATCTTGCCCTGCTGGACGAGGACATCTGAGACAAAAATCGGTGATTCAAAATTGTTAGCACTCACACAAGGTGAGTGCTAATTTTTTCTTGCAATTGCATTTTTCCGGTGCTACAATACGCATGTAAATACACTTTATGGAAGGAAGTTCAGCAATCATGGCAATCCGACAGGAAAAAGGTTCAGTATCGATCGATGCGCAGAATATCATGCCCGTGATCAAGCGGTGGCTGTATTCTGACAAGGATATATTCCTCCGGGAAGCGGTTTCCAACGCCTGCGACGCCATTACCAAATTCCGGATGCTTCATCCGGACAGCGAAGAGGCCATGTCCGTCACCGTGGCGGTGGACAAGGAAAACAAGATCATCCGGATCTCCGATACCGGCATCGGCATGACGGAGGAGGAAGTCCGCAGGTATATCAACCAGGTGGCGTTCTCCGGGGCCAGCGAGTTCATGAAGCAGTTCGAGGACAAGCCGGAGGAGAAGGGCGACATCATCGGCCATTTCGGCCTGGGCTTCTATTCCGTTTTCATGGTCAGCGACAGGGTGGAAATCCAGACCCTCAGCTGCACGGAAGGCGCGGAGCCGGTGCACTGGGAATCTGAGGACGGCATGGGCTTCGAAATTTCCGAAGGCAGCCGCGCAGCGCACGGAACGGATATCATCCTGCATGTTTCCGAGGAGGAAAAGGAATTCCTGGAAGTATGGAAGGTGCGGGAAGTCCTGAACCGCTACTGTGGATACATGTCCTATCCCGTGATGCTGGAGGATGTGAACGCCAAGCCCGTGGAGAAGGATGTGCCCGTGGGCGACGAAAAGAACGAGGACGGCACACCGAAGACCGAGAAGATCATGGAGATGCCGAAGCCCCAGCAGATCAACGACACGGCTCCCCTGTGGCTGAAGAAGCCGGCGGACTGCACGGAGGAGGAGTATAAATCCTTCTACCACAAGGTCTTCATGGACTTTGAGGATCCGCTGTTCTGGATCCACCTGAACGTGGATTATCCCTTCAACCTCAAGGGCATCCTGTATTTCCCGAAGCTGAAGAACGACTTCGGCACCCATGAAGGGCAGATCAAGCTGTTTGCCGGACAGGTGTTTGTGGCGGACAACATCAAGGAAGTGATTCCGGAGTTCCTGATGCTGCTCAAGGGCGTGATCGACTGCCCGGACCTGCCCCTGAACGTGAGCCGTTCCTTCCTGCAGAATGACGGCTATGTCAGAAAGATCAGCTCCCACATCACCAAGAAGGTGGCGGACAAGCTGAACAGCCTGATGAATACCGAGCGGGAAACCTACGAAGGATACTGGGACGATATCGCTCCCTTCGTCAAGTACGGCGCCATCAAGGACAACAAGTTCTATGACCTGGTCAAGGGCGCCATCCTGCTGAAGAAGACGGACGGAAAATACGATACCGTTGCGGAATACAAGGCAGCCAACTTTGACAAGACGGACAAGAAGATCTATTACACCAACGATGAGAAGCGGCAGGCGGCTTCCGTGAAGCTGTACACCGACCGGGGCATCGAGGTGGCGGTGATGAATACCCTGATTGACGGGAACTTCATGTCCTTCATGGAATACCAGGGGAACGAGGAGGACCGGGTGTCCTTCGCCCGGGTGGACGCGGATATTGACGGGCTGAAGGAGGAATCCGAGGAAGGGAAGGACCTGGACGCGGAGAAGATGCAGGCCCTGTTCCGCGGAGCGCTGGGCAACGACAAGCTGGAAGTGAAGCTGGAGTCCCTGGGCGACGCGGACATGACCGCCATGGTCACCGAGGATGAGCAGATGCGCCGGTACAAGGAAATGAGCCGGATCTACGGCCAGAGCTTCCCCCTGCCGGACAGCTTTACCCTGGTGCTGAACCGCCGGAACGAAACGGTGCAGGCCCTCGCCGGCCGGGATCCGGAGGACGAAACCACGAAGATGCTCTGCAGCCAGGTGTACGACCTGGCCCGGATGGCGGCGCAGCCCCTGGAGGCGGAGGAGATTACCGCCTTCCTCGAACGGAGCCGGAAGATCCTGAATATGGTTGTGAAAGGATAAGAGAATGGCGGACTACGTATCGATCAATCCCTCCGCGATGCTGAATCCGACGCCGGTGGTGCTGGTCAGCTGCGGGGAGAAGGATCATCCGGAAAAGCAGGACATGGTCACCGTAGCCTGGGCGGGAACGGTAAATTCCGATCCGCCGATGGTTTCCATAAGCCTGCGGAAGGAACGGTTTTCCCACGGCATGATTTCCCGCTCCGGGGAGTTCGTGGTGAACCTGGTGGATGAAAAGCTGGCCAGGGCCACGGATTTCTGCGGCGTGCGCAGCGGACGGGACCTGGACAAGGCAAAGGAGCTGGGGCTGGCGCTGCTGCCGGCGGAGGGAATGGAAACCGCCTGCCGGGTGGACGGCGCCCCGGTGAGCCTGAGCTGCCGGGTGAAACAGGTGCTCCCCCTGGGCAGCCACGACATGTTCCTTGCGGAGGTTGCCGCGGTGGCCGTGCGGAAGGACCTGCTGGACGAAAGGGGAGCCCTGCACCTGGAAAAGGCGGGGCTTGTGGCCTACAGCCACGGCCTGTATCACCGGCTCGGGGAAGTATTGGGCTTCTTCGGCTGGTCGGTGGCCAGGCCGGAGGTGCTGGAAAAGCGGATGAGCGGGCTCCGGTAAAGCGAAGCAATGAAAAAGTCTTTCGAAGATTGGTTTTCGAAAGACTTTTTTTCATTCCTCCGGCAGCAGGGCGCCGCTGCGGATCCGGCGGCCCAGCTTCCCTTCCACATAGGCGCGGAGCACGGTGAAGGGAGCCTCGGCCTCCGGCGTATTGACCCAGGAGGCGGATCCCTCCTTCAGGGCTTTTCGCATCCAGCGCACCTGCTCCGGGGAGAGGGGAATCTGTTCCCTTGTCCGCCGGCAGTTCCCGCAGACGAGGCCGCCCTCCGCCGCGTCGAAGAAGAGGGGCGGAACCTCCCCCAGCTTTTTTCCGCACAGGACGCAGTGGTTCAGCCGGGGCTTGAAGCCCTGGCAGGCGGAAAAGTGAAGCAGGAATCCGGAGAGCAGGGGCTTCCAGGGCTGGTCTGAAAAGGCCAGGCGGGAAAGGGTGTGCAGCAGCAGCATAAACAGCTCCTGCTGCTCCTGCTCCGGTTCCGCGGCGGCTTCCGCCAGGTTCAGCAGCCAGGTACCGCAGGTGAGGCGGGTATAGTCCGACCGCAGGGGATAGAAGGTTTCAATCAGGCGAACGGAGGTTACGGTCATGTGGCCCGCGTTTTCAACGAGCATATAATCCCCCAGGGAAAAGAGCTCCGCCGCGTTCAGGTTGTGGGATTTCGGCTTGCGGCAGTTCCGGATGACAGCCTCAATCCTTCCCCGGGAGGGGCTCAGCAGCGTAACCATCCGGTCGTTATCCCGGTAATTGACCCGGCGCAGGACGATGGCGGTGTTTTCGGTCTGGATCATGGCGCTTTCTTCCTCAGTGGGCGTCCCGCCTGCGCAGCCGGAAAATGCTGCGCCTTGCCGGACGATGTTGGCGAATGACGAGTGCTTATGCTATGATAGGCGCATATGAAGCAGAATGCAAGAAAAATGTTCGTATTTTTCCTGCCTGCAGGGGGGAGATGGGAGCGTGGACGAGCTGCTGCTCAGGCGGGCGCAGCGCGGGGATCCGGAGGCCTTTGAACAGCTGATGACGCCGCTGGAAAAAATGATCTGGCGGATCTGCTGGCACTATACCGGGGAACGGGAGGCGGCGTCGGACTGCGGCCAGGAGGCAATGCTCCGGATCTGGCGCGGGCTGAATCAGTACCGGGCGGACAGCGCCTTTGAAACCTGGGTGTACCGGGTGGCGGCCAATTGCTGCATGGATTACCTGCGGAAGAGGAAAAAGGACAGGAGCGAGTCCATCGAGCCCCTGCGGGAGCAGGGCTTTGATCCGGCGGATCCGAAGGCCGGAACGGAGGAACAGGCGGTGGCGGCGGAGGAACACCGGGAGCTGCGGGAGGCCATCGCCCGGCTTCCGGAGGACCAGCAGGAGGCGCTGGTGATGACCCAGCTGGAGGGCGTTTCCTATGAGGAGGCGGCCCGGCGGATCGGGGTCTCCGAGGGAACGGTGAAAAGCCGGGTCAACCGGGCCAAGGCAAGGCTGCGGGAGATCCTGCGGGGAGGCGGGGAACTTTCCCCGGAAAGCAGCGTCCAAAGAAATGAAAGGGGGGAAATCGGCCGTGAGTCAGAAAGAAAACGGGAATGACCGCGCACTGGACGCGGAACTGGAGCGGATGGCGCAGGAAACGCCGGAGATGCCGGACGATTTCCACGCCCGCTGGACGGAAGCGGTCCGGAAGGACGCGGCCCGGACAGATGCGGACCGGACGAAGAAGGACGGAAGGAAGGAAAACCGCCGCCAGTGGCGGTATGTGCTGAGCGCGGCAGCGGTGTTTGTGTTCCTGATCGGGGGAACGCTGCTGACCCGGAACAGCGGGAGCACCACGGCAAACACCACGGGAACGGCGACGGAAAAGCGCAAGGCAGCGGCGGTTTCCGCGGCCCTGCCGGAGACGGCAGCCCCGGAGGCGGAGGCGCCGGCGGCGTATAACAGCGCGGCGGACCTGGACGCCGGAACCGTGGAGGAAGCATACGAAGCAGATGCTTCCCAGGACTTCGCGGCCTTTGAGGAAAAGGCAGAGAACACACAGGACTTCGCGGCCTTTGAGGAAACGGCGGAGAACACACAGAATTTCGCTGCTTTCGAGGAGGCAGGGGAGACGGGCGGAGCCGCAGCCGCGCCCGAGGCGGAGGCATGGGCCGGGGAATCCCTGGCTGCCGCGAAAACGGCGGAGTCCGCGGAAGCGGCAGGCCCTGCGGAACCGGCGGCAACGGCAGCACCCACTGAGGCAGCAGCACCTACGGCAACGGCGCAGCCGGCGGCAACGGCGGAACCTGCGGAGGCGGCGGAGCCCACGGCAACGGCGGAGCCCGCGGAGGCGGCGGAGCCGGCGGCAGGAGCCACCGCGAAAAGAAGCGGGTTCGTGGGATTCCTCAGGGATCTCGGCATCTTCACCCTGAAGACGGCGCTGGTGGCCGCGGCCGCCGCGGCGCTGGCTTTCCTGGCCTCGGTGATTCACCGCCTGATCCGGAAAAAACGCGGAAAGCAGTAAAAACCGGCGGCTTAATATGGTATAATGATTCCCTGGAAGCAAAAAAACAGAAAACAGGAAGGGAAACCGGCATGTTTGAGGAGAAGAGACTGAAGGACCCGGGATATTTTCGTGAAAACCGGCTGGATCCGCACACGGATCACGCCTGGTATATTTCTGAAGAGGAGCGCCTGCGGGGGGAATCTTCCCTGCGGATGAGCCTGAACGGACAGTGGAAGTTTTTCCACGCGGTGAACCCGGGACAGGTGATTCCCGGATTTGAGCAGCCGGAATACGACTGCCGGGGATGGAAGGATATCACCGTTCCCGCCCATATCCAGCGGGAGGGCTACGGCGCCCCCCAGTACTGCAACACCCAGTATCCCTGGGCGGGGCACGAGGACCTGATGCCCGGGGATCTTCCGGAGCGGTTCAATCCCGTGGCCTGCTATGTGAAATATTTTACCCTGCCGGAGAGCATGAAGGGCAGGAAGGTGTTCATTTCCTTCCAGGGGGCGGAAAGCTGCGTGGCCGTATGGCTGAACGGGAAGTACATCGGCTTCTCCTCCGACAGCTTCACGCCCCATGAGTTTGAGCTGACGGAAGCCCTGCGGGAGGGGGAAAACAAGCTGGCCTGCCGGGTCTACCGCTTCTGCGCCGGAAGCTGGCTGGAGGACCAGGATTTCCTTCGGTTTTCCGGACTGTACCGGGAAGTGTTCCTGTACGCGGTGCCTGAGGCCCATGTGTGGGACCTGCAGATCCAGGCGGAGCCGGATCCTGCCTCAGGAGAGGGCATCTTCAGCTGGAAGGCAAGGATCGAGGCTCCGGCGGGCACGGGGATGACCCTGCGGATCCTGGACGGGGAAGCCTGCCTGGCGGAGACGGCGTGCCAGGTGGCGGACGGCGTTTATTCCGGAACCCTGGCCGTGAAATCCCCCCGGCTCTGGTCCGCGGAGGATCCGGCCCTGTATACCGCCGAAGCGAGGCTGCTCTCCCCGGGCGGAGAGGAGGAAATCGTTCCGGTGCGCTTCGGCTTCCGGAAGATCGAGATTTCCGGCGGCGTCATTCGGGTGAACGGGGTCCGGGTGGTATTCAAGGGTGTGAACCGTCACGATTTCTGCGGGGAAACCGGCCGGGCGGTGACGGAGGAGAAAATCCGCCGGGATCTGATCCTCATGAAGCGGAACAACATCAACGCCGTGCGCACCAGCCATTATCCCAACAGCAGCATCCTCTACGCCCTCTGCGACGAGCTGGGCCTGTATGTGATTGATGAAAACAACATGGAAAGCCACGGCATGTGGGACATGTGGGTGCAGGGGCGCATCGGGAAGGACGAGATATTCCCCGGCAACCGCACGGAGTGGGAACCCCTGCTGACCGACCGGATCCGGAGCATGGTGGGCCGGGACCGGAACCATCCCAGCATCGTGATCTGGAGCTGCGGCAACGAAAGCCTGACGGGCACTGTGATCCTGGCCATGAGCCGGGAGCTGAAACGGCTGGATCCGAGCCGGCCCGTGCACTATGAGGGAGACGTGCATGTGGCGGAGGATATGCGGATCCGGGAAATCACGGATATCGAAACGACCATGTATGTTCCGGCGGACAAGGTGCGGGAGTACCTGCGGGAGCACCGGGAAAAGCCCTACATCCTCTGCGAATACACCCACAGCATGGGCAACTCCAACGGCGCCATGCACAAGTATACGGAGCTGGCCTACGAGGAGGAGCTGTACCAGGGCGGATTCATCTGGGACTTTATCGACCAGGCCATGACGGCCCGGGACCGCTTCGGCGGCAGGACCCTCCTGTACGGCGGGGACTGGGACGACCGGCCCAATGACGGGATCTTCTGCGGAAACGGAATCGCCTTTGCCGACGGGAAGGGAACGCCGAAGCTGCAGGAGGTGCGGTACTGCTACCGGAACATTGAGGTGAAGGCGGACGCGGAAAACATGACCGTTATCAACCGGCATATGTTTACGAATACTTCCGCCTTCCGGTGCGTGGTGACCCTGGAGCGGGACGGAAAGGCCGTGCTGCGCAGGGAAGTGGAGACGGACGTGCCGCCGCTTGGCGAAAAGACGTATCCCATGCCCTTCGGGAAGCAGACCCTCAGCGGGGAGTACGCGGTTACGGTTTCCTTCCGGCTGCGGGAGGATACGGCCTGGGCGGAGGCGGGATATGAGATTGCCTTCGGCCAGGGAGTCTGGAAAATCGCCGGGGAAAAGGCCTGCCCCCGGATGCCGGAGCCGGAGATCCACGAAAGCCTGACCTATATCGGAATCCGGGGAGACAGCTTTGAAGTCATGTTCAACCGGATGACCGGGGCGGTGGATTCCTACCGGTGGGGAGACCGGGAAATGCTGAAGGCTCCCCTGATGCCCAACTTCTGGCGGGCGCCCATCAACAACGATTACGGCAACGGAATGCCCCAGCGGTACGCCCAGTGGAAGCTGGCCTCCATGTATGTGCGGGCAGGGCTGGAGGCGGATTCTGCGAAGAAGAACCGGGAATCCATGCCCCGGCGGGAAGCGGACGGAAGCGTTTCCTTTGAGATGATCTATGACCTTCCCACAAGCCCGAAGGCGTCCTGCCGGGTGCTCTACCGGGTGCATCCCTGCGGAAAGCTGGATGTATGCATGACCTATGATCCTGTGAAGGAACTGGGGGACATGCCGGAATTCGGGATGATCACAAAGCTGGACGCGGATTACAACCGGGTGCGCTACTTTGGCCTGGGGCCGGAGGAAAACTACATCGACCGGCGGAAAGGCGCCCGGCTGGGAATCTTCGAATACACGGCGGAGGAGAATTTCACCCCCTACCTGCTGCCCCAGGAATGCGGGAACCGCACCGGGGTCCGCTGGGCGGAGGTTACGGACGACCGGGGCCGGGGACTGAAAATCTTCCTGGAGGAAGGGGAGTTTTCCGCCCTGCCCTGGACTCCCCACGAAATCGAAAACGCGGCCCACGGCTTCGAGCTGCCCCGGCCGGCCTACACGGTGCTGAAGATGAGCCGGATGCAGATGGGCGTGGGCGGAGACGACAGCTGGGGGGCCAGGACCCATCCGGAATACCTGATCGACGTATCGGGTCCGCTGGAGTTCCGTTTCTCCCTGAAGGGAATCTGAGCATAAGAAAACCGGGCAGTCCCGACGGACTGCCCGGTATCTGTATCGTTGGGATCCTTTACGGCTTTGTATAGGACAGGTATTGGGATCCCATGTATCCGACCCTTCCCTTGACTGAAACCCTGGTCCAGTAGCGGCCTCTCTTCAGCACCGTTACCGCGGTGCCGTTCCTGAATTTTCCGAGGGAGACGCTGCTGGCGGAGGCTTCCGCCCGCAGGTGCAGGGGATTGGCAGTGCCTGTATTCACATACATGATGGTTCCGCCGGAAGTGCTGCCGGAGTAGGAGCTGCCGCCGGAAGTGCTGCCGGTGAGGTAGCGGCTCATCATGTATCCCGTTTTCCCGCGGACGCGGACCTTCGTCCAGAGGTCACCCCGGTCCAGCACGGTAACGGATGTGCCCTTGGGGAAGGCGTCAAGAACCCTCGCCCTGGAGGAAGCGGAGACGCGAAGCCGGACAAGATAACCGGTGATGGTTGCTTTTTCCGCCACAGAGGAGGGAATAAGGGAGAGCAGGAGAATCAGGCACAGAAGCAAAGCTGTGATGCGCTTGATTTTCATTCTGAAATACCTCCTTAGTGTTCATACATCCGCCCGCCGGGCGACGGAAAGCCGGAAGCCTTCCGAAGTAACGGATATTTAGGATGTATTGCTTTCAATCACAATAGCTTTTCTTCCACAGCGTGTCAAGCTGCCGGTTTTTTTAAATTTAAAGAAATGATTACAAATTCCTAAAAAAATCCTAAAAACGCGCAAAGCAAAAGGGTTTCAGGCTTCCGGCCTACTCCGGCAGGATGATGACCCGGGTATGGTAGGGAAGGTGGGTCCAGAGCCAGTAGCTGTTGATGGGGCAGTCCGCGTCGGCGAAGGGGCTGACCCGCACGCAGCCGTGGGAAGCCTTGCTGCCCAGGAGCGGCAGGTTTTTGCTGTAATCCTTGACGCTCCAGGAGGTATGTGGAATCCGGACAAAGCCCGTGGAGTGAATAATGTTCCCGCCCTGGTAGCGCAGGGGGTAATCATAGCGCAGCCCGTCCTGGGCGAAGCTGGGGCTGAAATGGATATCCGTCAGGAAAGCGCCGGGAGGCGTTTCCCGCTGCGGCTTGCGCTCGGTGGGAAGCCCCGTGGAAACGGAAACGGTGCCGACGGGGGTTCCGTCCCGGTAGACGGTGAGGGTCTGGGCCCGCTTGTCCACCAGTACGCCGTAATGGGGGGCGGGGGTGATCACGGTCAGCTGTTCTGCGGGGAACCACCCGATAATCTCCCCGGCGTTGTCATAGTTCCAGGCCCGGACCCGGGCCCATCCATTCTCCAGGGCGAGCACCTCCAGCCCCTGGGTGGCGCAGCAGACGGTGCCGACGGAGGGGCTGCGCCGGTCAGGGGATTCCCGGAGCTTGAAGCGCAGGGAGGAGCCTTTTTCATTGATCACGACGGAGGGACGCATCATGATTTCCCAGATTTCCGCGTCGGTCATACCCCGCTCGGGGATGACCGAGCCGGTTACGGAAACGGGAAGCGGTTCCGGGGAGGTTTCCTCCACGGTCAGGGGATAGACATGGTCAAAATCCGGGTTCAGCTTCGGGTAGATCCGTACGGAGTATTCCCCGGGAGCCACCTTTTTCCGGTCGTTCCCGACGCCGTTCCAGCGGATCACATCCCGGTCCGGATCCCCCATGAGGACGCTGTGGGTATATATCGCCTTGCCTTCCCTGTCCAGCACTTCCATGGCGACGATGCATTCCGAGGGGACGCAGCACTCCACAAACCAGCTTTCCCCGCCGTCCAGGTACAGCTTTTCCGAGGAGGGAAGGGCCAGCAGCAGGGCTTTGGCAAAGCCCTTGACCTGGAAGGAAGCGGAGGCGGCGTATTCCCGGCCGTCCTCTCCCTTCAGCAGGATTTCCATCCGGTAGGGACCGCTCATCAGCTTTTCCCCGTTGGCGCCGAGCCCGTCCCAGGGGAGCCGGGTGATTCCCGCGGAGAGGGATTCCCGGCGGATGAGCCAGGGGTTTTCGAGGCTGTCATACAGCCGCAGCTCCGCTTCCCCGGCGGCGGGAGCGTCCACGGTGATTTCCGAATGGGTATAGCACTGCACTTCCTTCGGCAGGGAAAGGATAATATTCCCCTCCGCGCCGGAAAACGCCGGCAGCAAAAAGGCGAAAAGGAGGAGAAGCAGGGCCGGGATTCCCCGCCCGGAAAACAGGAAGCTTTTCCGCTTTCCGGCCATGACGATCCCTCCCCACATTTTTTTGATTCCGGATCCGCAGGGGGAACGCGCGGCGCGCAGGCTCCAGGCGGCCCTTTTCCCCGGCGGATTTCAGTGTGTGTCAGTATACCACACCCCGGGACGGAAGAAAAGTTGGGA
>CAMHSI010000027.1 GCA_946187775.1 uncultured Clostridia bacterium | reverse complement strand
ACGACGGACTCATAGGTCTCTTCAGACGGCGGAATGTTGTAGAACAGGAAGGGGATCTTCGCCGCAGTCAGCTTGTCGACCAGAGTCTGGCCACCAGCCGGTTCTGCCAGATTGATGATAACGAAATCAGGCTGGTCGCCGATCGCCAGATCGCACTGCTCAACCTGCTTGGACATGTCATCGCCGGCATCGTACATTTTCAGGTTGATCTTGACGCCCAACTCTTCGCCGACGGTTTCCGCCCACTTCATCATTCCCTGACGAACAGAGGATCCGTAGGTATCGTCGAATTTCCACACGAGCACATCCACGTTGTACTCACTCTTTGCTTCCGCGAACACAGCGGAAACGCTCAGCACCATTACCAGTGCCAAAACCAGGGCTACCAGTTTCTTCATTAGGTCTACACTCCTTTTTGAATTTTTTTGTCCCAGATTGCCTTTCTGGGAACCAACTGACCACATTTTACACAATGTCCTGATATTTGTAAACACTTTTAGAACCGGTTTTCGAAAAAATGGGAACGTTTCCAGCGGTGCTGATAAAGAAAACCTTAGAATGCAATGCTGTAAACGTTTACGTATTTGTTTGTTTTTTGCTTGTTTTTCGGATCCTGTCCTGTTTCCTTCCGGGGTTTCCGGTGACCCGCTTTCCGTTCCCCCTACCCTCCTTTAGTTATGCGTCTTCCTACACTTCCGCCAGCTTTTCGTCGAGATTCTCTGTCTTCCCCGCAAAGTGGTCCGTATATGCCTTCAGGAAACTCTCCTCTAGCATTTCCCGCCGCTCCGCCGCAAGCTCCCTGTCCGCCCGGATATTTCGGATGATCTGCGCTGCCTCACCGGAAATCAGCTTCTCATGGTTTTTCTCAATCCGAAATCCGAGAAGCCCGCCCGTCAGCGTCCGGTCCTCCTCCAGGAAAACCTCGATATACTCCCGGCACAGGCGGTACAGGTACATGTCCATCCGGGCTTCCGGCTCCCCGCTCATGGCCAGGCACCGCGTCAGCTGCCCGCCTTCAAAGAGCTCCTTTTTGTCCTGTTCCGCGCGTTCCCGGGTGAAGAGGCCGGGCTTCTGGAAAACCCGGAGCAGGTAGCTTTTGATCACGGAATAATCAAAGGTGCCGGGCTGCTGCCCTTTCTTCTTCTTTTCCCCGATAAACAACAGCTCCCACTCCACCGGGAAACAGTCCGGAAAGGCTTCCCGGGCCTTCAGCAGGATCTTTTCCTTTTCCGGAATGCTCTTCGCTTCCTCTGCCTTGCGCAGCAGCTTCTTCGCTTCCTCCGGAAGCTCCGCTCCGACCTTTTTCCCCTCCTCCGGGGACGCGGGCAGCGGCAGCGCGCTCCCGCAGTACGGACAGAACCGCATGTCAGCCCTGTCCGGAATCCTTCCGCATTTCTCGCAGACTCTGTTCATCTTTATTCTCTCCGTTCTGTCCCGAAGACCCTCAGCCGAACCGGAAGGACCTGAAGTCCCCGCGCTCCGGCCGTGCATTTCCATCCGTTCAAGGATATCATATCCCGCCTTTTGCGGCAACTGAAAACTCGCCTCCCCTTCCGGGCATAAAAAAAGCCCCTTCCCGTTTCCGGGAAGGGACGTTGATGCGTATGTCAGCCTCAGAAGCTGTAGGAATCCTTGATCTCGATGTCCTTGTAGCGGCGCATGCCGGTACCGGCCGGGATCAGCTTGCCCAGGATGACGTTCTCCTTCAGGCCGATCAGCGGGTCCACCTTGCCGCGGATGGCGGCTTCGGTCAGCACGCGGGTCGTCTCCTGGAAGGAGGCGGCGCTCAGGAAGCTTTCCGTGGCCAGGGAGGCCTTGGTGATGCCCAGCAGGATACGCTTGGCGATAGCCGGCGTTCCGCCTTCCATAATGGCCTTCTTGTTGGCTTCCTCGAACCGGAAGATGTCCACCAGGGATCCGGTCAGCAGGTCGGTATCCCCGCTGTCCTCAACGCGGACCTTGCGCAGCATCTGGTGAATGATAATCTCAATGTGCTTATCGCTCACGCCGACGCCCTGCAGCCGGTAAACGCTCAGGACTTCCTTCAGCAGGTATTCCTGTACGGCCTTGACGCCCAGGATCCGCAGCAGGTCATGCGGGTTCACGGAACCTTCCGTCAGCTCGTCGCCGGCGTTCACATGATCGCCCTCGGCCACCTTCAGGCGGGAACCGTAGGTAATCTGGTAGGCTTTGGTGTCCTTGGGATCCTCGTCGGAGGTGATCACGATCTCGCGGCGCTTCTTGGTCTCCTGCATGGAAACCGTGCCGGCGATCTCCGCCAGGATGGCGTCCCGCTTCGGCTTGCGCGCTTCGAACAGTTCCTCAACGCGGGGAAGACCCTGTGTAATATCCTCGCCGCCGGCGATACCGCCCGTATGGAAGGTACGCATGGTAAGCTGGGTACCGGGTTCACCGATGGCCTGCGCGGCGATGATGCCGACAGCCTCGCCCACATCCACCTTGCCGCCGTGGGCCATGTTCTCGCCGTAGCAGCGGGCGCATACGCCGTTTTCGGTCCGGCAGGTCAGCACGGAGCGGACGGAAGCCTTGGTGATACCGCGGGAAGCGATTTCCTTCGCCATCTTATAGTCGATGGGCTCGTTCATGCGGACCAGCACCTCGCCGGTGGCAGGATCCACAATGTCCTCGGCGGCGGTCCGGCCGCGGAGGCGGTCCTCCAGGGACTCAATGGACTGGCGTCCGCTCATCAGCTCGGATACGGTGATGCCGCGGACCTTCTCGCCCCGGGACTCGAAGCAGTCTTCCTCGCGTACGATGACTTCCTGGGAAACGTCCACCAGGCGGCGGGTCAGGTAACCAGAGTCAGCGGTACGCAGGGCCGTATCGGCCAGGGACTTCCGGCTGCCGTGGGAGCTCAGGAAGAACTCCAGCACCGTCAGGCCTTCACGGAAGTTCGCGCGGATCGGCAGCTCGATGGTCTTTCCGGAAGGAGAAGCCATCAGGCCGCGCATGCCGGCCAGCTGGGACACCTGCGCGGAAGAACCGCGGGCGCCGGAGTCGGTCATCATGCGGATGGGGTTGAAGGTATCCAGGTTCGGAAGGATCTGGTCCCGCAGGTTGTGGGTGCAGTCGTTCCAGATGTTGATAACCCGGTTGTAACGCTCGTCCTCGGACAGGAGACCGCGGCGGTACAGGTTGTTCACCTTGCGCACGGCCTCGTCGGCCTCCGCCAGCATGGTTTCCTTCACCGCAGGCACTTTGATGTCCGAAACGGACACGGTGATGGCGCCCACTGTGGAGTACTTGAAGCCCAGTGCCTTGATCTTGTCCAGCACCTGCGCGGTCCGGTGTTCTCCCTGGGTGTGGAAGCACTGGTCCACGATCTTGCTCAGCTGCTTCTTGCCGACCAGCTCGTCAACCTCCAGCTGGAACATATCCTCCAGGCATTCCCGTTTCCGGAAGCCCAGGTTCTGGGGCAGCGCGTCGTTGAAGATCAGCCGGCCCAGGGTGGTGTCAATCAGCTTGTGCCCGGTCTCCCCGTTGAAGGTGCGCTCGATACGGACCTTGATGGGAGACTGCAGGGTAATCTGGCCCAGGGCGTACGCCATCTCGGCTTCATCCTGGGAGGCGAAAATCCGTCCGGATCCCTTGGCTCCGTCGTGGATGATCGTCAGGTAGTAGCAGCCGATAACCATATCCTGGGAGGGCGAGATGACCGGGCGGCCGTCCTGCGGCTTCAGGATATTGTTGTGGGCCAGCATCAGGAAGCGGGCTTCCGCCTGCGCTTCCAGGCTCAGCGGAACGTGCACGGCCATCTGGTCGCCGTCGAAGTCGGCGTTGAAGGCGGTACAGGCCAGCGGGTGAAGCTTGATGGCCTTGCCTTCCACCAGGATGGGCTCAAAGGCCTGGATACCCAGGCGGTGCAGCGTGGGCGCGCGGTTCAGCAGCACGGGATGGTCCCGGATCACTTCTTCCAGGATGTCCCACACCTCGGGCCGCACCTTTTCCACGGCGCGCTTGGCGCTCTTGATGTTGTGGGAATGCTTCAGGTTCACCAGCCGCTCCATAACGAAGGGCTTGAACAGCTCCAGCGCCATTTCCTTCGGCAGGCCGCACTGGTACAGCTTCAGTTCCGGGCCGACGACGATAACGCTGCGGCCGGAGTAGTCCACGCGCTTGCCCAGCAGGTTCTGGCGGAACCGGCCCTGCTTTCCGCGAAGCAGGTCGCTCAGGGATTTCAGAGCCCGGTTTCCGGGACCGGTCACGGGGCGTCCCCGGCGGCCGTTGTCGATCAGGGCGTCAACGGATTCCTGCAGCATGCGCTTCTCGTTCCGGACGATGATGTCCGGCGCGCCCAGCTCCAGCAGCCGCTTCAGGCGGTTGTTCCGGTTGATCACCCGGCGGTACAGGTCGTTCAGGTCAGAGGTGGCGAACCGGCCGCCGTCCAGCTGGATCAGGGGCCGCAGGTCCGGCGGAATCACCGGCACCACCGTCAGGATCATCCATTCGGGCTTGTTGTGGCTCGTCCGGAAGGACTCCACAACCTCCAGCCGCTTCACGGCCCGGGCGCGCTTCTGGCCTTCGGTCTCCCGGTCCCGTTCCTTTTCGGTCAGCTGGGCGATCTCCGCCTTCAGGTCGGCGGACATCTTGTCCAGGTCCAGCTCCAGCAGCAGGTCGCGGATTGCTTCCGCGCCCATCTTGGCCACGAAGGAGCCCTTGCCGCACCGCGCCTCAACCTCGCGGTAGCGCGCGTCGTTGATCAGCTCCAGCCGCTTCAGGCCGGTTTCCTCGCTGTTGCCGGGATCCAGCACGATGAAGTTGGCAAAGTACAGAACCTTTTCCAGGTTCCGGGGAGAAATGTCCAGCAGCATGCCCATGCGGCTGGGAATTCCCTTGAAATACCAGATATGGCTCACCGGCGCGGCCAGCTGGATGTGGCCCATGCGCTCCCGGCGGACCTTGGCGCGGGTAACCTGCACGCCGCACTTGTCGCAGATCTTGTCCTTGTCCTTGAATTTGATCCGCTTGTATTTACCGCAGTTGCATTCCCAGTCCTTGGTAGGCCCGAAGATGCGTTCGCAGTACAGGCCGTCCCGTTCAGGCTTCAGGGTGCGGTAGTTGATGGTTTCAGGCTTGGTGACTTCACCGTGGGACCAGGCGAGAATCTGCTCCGGGGAAGCCATGCCGATCTGAATGGAATCCAGGTTGGAAAGTTCGAACAAGGGGTCCACTCCCTTCAATTTACACTCAAATTAAATGTCGTCGTCGTCCAGGTTCAGTTCTGTGGACAGGTCGTCCACGCTGAAGTCATCCAGATCGTCCGTATCCTTTTCGTCAATGCTGAGATCGTCCTCAGAGGCGTCATCCAGCGTCTTGCCGAAGTCCAGGTCGTCCGCGGACATGTTGAAGGCTTCCTCGGCCGCGTCTTCGTCCAGGCCCTCCTCACCCTGCGCTTCGGAAACATCCTCTGCAGAGGGAGAAGCAACCGCGGGACGGATCGGCGGTTCGGGCTGGGCCATATCCTCCGGATCCAGTTCGGGAATGATAATCTCGTTCTTCTGCGCGTCCAGCACGCGTACATCCAGGCTCAGGGCCTGCATTTCCTTCAGCAGCACCTTGAAGCTCTCCGGCACGCCGGGGGTCGGAATGTTCTGGCCCTTGATGATCGCTTCGTAGGTCTTCACGCGGCCGACGGTATCGTCGCTCTTCACCGTCAGGATTTCCTGCAGGGTGTTGGCTGCGCCGTAGGCTTCCAGCGCCCACACTTCCATTTCACCGAAGCGCTGTCCGCCGAACTGGGCCTTGCCGCCCAGGGGCTGCTGTGTAACCAGGCTGTAGGGGCCGGTGGACCGGGCGTGCATCTTGTCGTCCACCAGGTGGTGCAGCTTCAGGAAGTACATGATACCCACGGTAACCGGGTTCTCGAAGTAGTCGCCGGTCCGGCCGTCCCGCACCCGGATCTTGCCCTGGCGGAAGAGTTCCTTCCCTTCCTCGTCCAGGTCCAGCCGCAGGGGCTTGCCGTTGTGGAAGTGGTATTCCTGCACGTGGGGATCGTTCTCGTCCTCCGGAGCGGCCATCTTGGCTTCGGCCTTCTCCAGGTGCTCGAGGATCTCGTCGTAGGTGGCGCCGTCAAACACGGGGGTGGCGATGTGCCAGCCCAGGGCCCGGCAGGCCAGTCCCAGGTGCACCTCCAGAACCTGTCCAAGGTTCATACGGGAGGGAACGCCCAGGGGGTTCAGCACGATCTGCAGCGGCGTGCCGTCCGGCAGGAAGGGCATGTCCTCTTCCCGCAGGATGCGGGAAACGACGCCCTTGTTTCCGTGGCGGCCGGCCATCTTGTCGCCCACGGAGATCTTCCGCTTCTGGGCGATGTAGATCCGAACCATCTCGTTGACGCCGGGGCTCAGCTCGTCCTTGTTCTCCCGGGTGAACACCTTCACGTCCACCACGATGCCGCCTTCGCCGTGGGGCACCCGCAGGGAGGTATCCCGGACCTCCCGGGCCTTCTCGCCGAAGATGGCGCGCAGCAGGCGCTCTTCAGCGGTCAGCTCGGTTTCGCCCTTCGGGGTAACCTTGCCCACCAGGATGTCGCCCGCGTGCACCTCGGCACCGATGCGGACGATACCGCCGTCGTCCAGGTCCTTGATGGCGTCGTCGGAGATGTTCGGGATATCCCGGGTGATCTCTTCCGGCCCCAGCTTGGTTTCCCGGGCTTCGGACTCGAACTCCTCGATGTGGATCGAGGTGTAGATATCTTCTTTAACCAGCTTCTCGCTCAGCAGGACGGCGTCTTCGTAGTTGTAGCCTTCCCAGGTCATGAAGCCGATCAGGGCGTTGCGGCCCAGGCCGATCTCGCCCTTCTCCGTGGAGGGACCGTCCGCCAGCAGGTCGCCCTTCTCAATCTTCTGGCCGGCGGAAACCACCGGGCGCTGGTTGATGCAGGTGGACTGGTTGCTGCGGGCAAACTTGGTCAGCAGGTAGGTGTGGCGCTCGCCGAAGTTGTCGCGGATCACGATGTGATCGGCGTCCACCTTCTCCACCACGCCGTCCTCGTTGGCGAGGATCACGACGCCGGAGTCGTGGGCCGCCCGGTATTCCATGCCGGTGGCCACAACCGGGGCTTCAGGCACCAGCAGCGGCACCGCCTGGCGCTGCATGTTGGAGCCCATCAGGGCGCGGGTGGCGTCGTCGTTCTCCAGGAAGGGAACCATGCCTGTGGCCACGGACACAACCTGCCGCGGGCTCACGTCGATGAAGTCCACCTGGGAAACGGGAACCTCGATGATTTCGGCCCTGTCGCGGACGGTGATCCGGTCGTTGACGAAGGTGCCGTCCTCGTTCAGCCGCTCGTTGGCGGTGGCGACCTTGTACAGGTCTTCCTCGTCCGCCGTCATGTATACGATTTCATTGGTAACCCGGCCCTTTTCCTTGTCCACCCGGCGGTACGGGGCTTCGATGAAGCCGTATTCGTTGATCCGTGCGTAGGTGGCCAGGGAGCCGATCAGGCCGATGTTCGGGCCTTCAGGCGTTTCAATGGGGCAGATCCGGGCGTAGTGGCTGTAGTGCACGTCGCGGACCTCGAAGGAAGCCCGGTCGCGGTTCAGGCCGCCGGGGCCCAGGGCGCTCAGGCGGCGCTTGTGGGTCAGCTCGGCCAGGGGGTTCGGCTGGTCCATGAACTGGCTCAGCTGGGAGGATCCGAAGAACTCCTTGATGGCGGCGCTCACCGGGCGGATGTTGATCAGGTCGCCGGGCTTGATGTCCCCGCTGTCCTGGATGGACATGCGCTCGCGAACCACGCGCTCCAGCCGGCTCAGGCCGATCCGGATCTGGTTCTGCAGCAGCTCGCCCACGCTCCGCAGCCGGCGGTTGCCCAGGTGGTCAATGTCATCGGTGGTGCCGATGCCGTAGGGCAGGCCCAGCATGTAGTTCACGGAGGACACGATGTCGTCCGGGATGATGTGCTTCGGAACCAGCGCTGCCACGTTTTCCTTCACGGCTTCAAACAGCTCGTCCTCCGTCACGGATTCCAGGATCTTCTGCAGGGTGGGCAGGTGAACCATTTCCAGGATGCCCGCATCCTTCGGGTCGAAGGGCAGGTACGCGGAAGCGTCCACGAAGTTGTTGCCGACTACCTTGCGGATGTTGCCGTCGCAGTCCACGCTCACGCTGTTCACGCCGGCGTTCTGGATCTCCCGGGCCTTTTCCAGGGCGATGGTCTCGCCCTTCTTGACCATGATTTCCCCGGTCTGGGGGTTCACGATATCTTCCGCCGCGATGTGCCCGTTGATCCGGGTCGCGATGGAAAGCTTCTTGTTGTACTTGTACCGTCCCACGCGCATGAGGTCATAGCGCTTGGGATCGAAGAACAGGGAATTGAACAGGTTGGTCGCGCTCTCGATGCTGGCGGGCTCGCCGGGCTTCTGGCGCTTGTAGATCTCAATCAGGCCCTCTTCCCGGCTCTTGGCGTTGTCGCCCTTTTCAATCGTGGCGCTCAGCCGCTCATCCTCGCCCATCAGGTCGATGATTTCCGCGTCGCTCCCGTATCCCAGGGCGCGCAGGATCACCGTAATGGGCAGCTTCCGGGCGCGGTCAATCCGGACCCACAGCACATCGTTGGAGTCCGTCTCATATTCCAGCCAGGCGCCCCGGTTCGGGATGATCTGGGAGGAGTACAGCTCCTTGCCGGCCTTGTCCCGCGCCACATCAAAATACACGCCCGGGGAACGGACCAGCTGGCTGACGATGACGCGCTCCGCACCGTTGATGATGAAGGTGCCGTGTTCGGTCATAAGGGGGAAATCGCCCATGAAGACGTCGGATTCCTTGATTTCTCCGGTCTCCTTGTTTTTCAGGCGGACAAACACCTTCAGCGGGGCCGCGTAGGTGATGTCCCGCTCCCGGCAGCGGGCTACGGAATTCTTCGGTTCGTCCAGAGAGTAGTCCACGAATTCAAGAACGAGGTTCCCATTGTAGTCCGTAATGGGAGAAACGTCGTTCAGCACTTCGCGGAGATCGGTATCGAGAAAGCGTTGATAGGAGTTCTTCTGAACTTCGATCAGGTTGGGCATTTCCAGAACTTCATCAATGCGTGAGAAGCTCATCCTTTTGCGGAGCTTCCCCATGGAGACCTCGTGTACCATGTTTTGAAATCACCCCTTATTCTATTGCGCCGGTTCCGTCCGCTCCTCCCGCGAAATCGGTCTTGCTTTTCACACATTTCCTGTGTAAAATAAGGAAGTCCGACCCGGCAGGCATACTGCGGGACGATACTGATGCAATTGTAAAGTTTATCATGTTGTTCCGGGGTTGTCAATGCCGAATTTTTCGTGTCTGTCCAGCCGGTCTCTTTTTTTATTTTTTTCCTGAAAGGAATTTCCAATGCGCAGATTCTTCCTCTTTGTTTCACTGCTGGTATGCCTGGCCGTCTTCGCGGCCGGGGCTGAATCCGCCGGGCCGGTGCCCAGCCCCACCCCGACTCCGACCCTGACCCCGGCCCCGATCCCGGCCCTTTCTGCCGGCCCGGAGCCCACGGCCTCTCCCACCGCCGAGCCGACCCCCACCCCGGTGCCGACTCCCTCTCCCACGCCGGAGCCGACGCCTACCCCGGTGCCGGCCGTGCTGGAGCGGTTCCGCGGCCAGGATCCCCTGGAGTCCTGGACCCTGGAGGATACGGATCTCCTCCATATCTGGTTCCCGGGAATCATGAACTCGGACGAAGCCATCCTCATGTATCAGGACGATGTCTGGCTCATCGACTGCGGCGATCCCTACAACGCCCGCTTCGGCACAGAGCTCATGGCCAGGCTGGGAATCGCCCGCATCAACAGGCTTTACAACACCCACCCCCATCCGGACCATCTTGCCGGCCTGGAGCTCACCGATACCTCCTTCCCCGTGGACGAGCTTTACCTCTGCTTCCCGGAGGACGCCAACGACACCGCGAAGAACGCCGTTGCCTACGCCCGGGAAAAGGGCATCTCCGTCCTTTCCTATAACAGTGGGCAAACCTTCACCATGGGCGACGGAAAGGTATCCCTGAAGTTTTTCTATAATGAATACGACGGAAACCTCAACCGCATCAATGACTGCAGCGCCGCAACCCTCCTGCGGTTCGGGGACCGCACCATGCTCTTCACCGCGGATATTGAGCGGGCCGGCCAGACTGAGCTCCTCTCCGCCGTCTCGCCGGAAGATCTCCGGGCGGATATCCTTCGCTACCCCCACCATGGAAAGCACGGTCTTGAGGATGCCTTCTGGGATGCCGCATCTCCCTCCCTGGCCGTCGTCACCAACTGCTACAGGGAAAAATGGGGCGGCCCCATCTATTTGAATTATCGCCGGATCCCGGTCCTGTATACCGCTACCTATAATAAGGTCGTCCATCTTTATACCGACGGGGTCAAGTGGGTCGCGGAGTACGCTCCGCTGGATTCCCTCCCCGCCGCCGACTGATCCGGCCGCAAATAAGGAAAATCCCAGGGATGCTCTCCCTGGGATTTCTCTTTTCCCGGTTGCTCTTCTTATTTCGCGAAGGTCCGGATCCGGATGATGCCCGGCAGCTCGCCCAGTGTGGACAGCGCGTGGGCGGAAGGCAGCTCCGCCATTTCCATAACGGTCACCGCCATGTCCTTCCGGCTCTTGTTGATCATGTTCTCGATGTTGATTCCTTCCTTGGCGGCCGTCGCCGTGATGGTGGAAATCATGTTCGGGATGTTCTCATGCAGCACCAGCACCCGTGCCGCGTCCGGCTCTGTCAGCTGCACCTCCGGATAGTTGACGCTGTTGTGGATGCTGCCGAATTCCAGGTAGTCCCGGATTTCCGCCGCCGCCATCCGCGCGCAGTTCTCCTCGCTCTCCGGCGTGCTGGCGCCCAGGTGCGGGATGCAGACCACCTTGTCCGTGCCGATCATGTCGTCGCTGGGGAAGTCCGTTACGTAGCTGCTCAGCTTGCCGCTGGCCAGGGCCGCCTTCACGTCCTCCGTGTTGGCCAGCTCGCCCCGGCTGAAGTTCAGGATTCCGGCGCCGTCCTTCATCTTCGCGATCATTTCCGCGTTGATGGTGCCCCTCGTCTTGTCGTTCAGCGGAATGTGGAAGGTGATGTAGTCCGCCTGCGCGATCACGTCGTCGGCGTTGGCTGCCCGGTGGATCGTCGTGCTCAGGCTCCAGGCGCTCTCCACGGAGATGAACGGGTCATAGCCGATGACGTTCATGCCCAGGCCGCGGCTCGCGGCGTTCGCCACGATGGCGCCTATGGCGCCCAGGCCGATAACGCCCAGGGTCTTGCCCCGCATCTCGGGTCCCACGAACTGGCTCTTGCCCTTCTCAACCAGCTTGGCAACCTCGTCGCCCTTGCCCTTCAGGGTCTTGGCCCATTCGATGCCGCCGGCGATGTTCCGGCCGCTCAGCAGCAGTCCGCACACCACCAGCTCCGCCACCGCGTTGGCGTTGGCGCCCGGGGTATTGAAGACCACGATGCCTTCCTTGGAGCACTTGTCCAGCGGGATGTTGTTCACGCCGGCGCCTGCCCGGCCGATGGCCTGCAGCTCTTTGTTGAATTCCATGTCATGCATGGCGGCGCTCCGTACCAGGATCGCGTCCGGCACCGGCTCGTCCTTGCTCGCCGTATATTTGTCCGCGCTCAGCTGGGTGTGGATAATATCCGAAATGGCGTTCAGTGTCTGAATCTTGTACATATCGTTGTTCTGCCTCTCCGTCCGTATTTTGGTTATTTCTGTTCCGCTTCGAACTTCTTCATGAATTCAACCAGCTTCTTCACGCCTTCGATGGGCATCGCGTTGTAGATGCTGGCCCGCATGCCGCCAACGCTCCGGTGGCCCTTCAGGTTCACCAGGCCTTCCGCTGCGGCAGCCTTCACGAAGGCCGCGTCCTTGTCCGCGTCTCCGGTCACGAAGGTCACGTTCATCCGGCTGCGGTACTTCTTGTCCGCCGTCGCCTTGAACAGCTTGCTGTTGTCCAGGAAGTCATACAGCATGGCCGCCTTCTCGATGTTCACCTTCTCCACCGCCTTGACGCCGCCGATGCTCTTCAGCCACTCGAAGGTCAGCCCCGCCAGGTAGATGCCCCAGGTGTTTGGCGTGTTGTACATGCTGGCCTTTTCCACCTGCACCGTCCAGTTCAGCAGCTTGGGGCAGATGTCCATGGCCTTGCCCAGCAGGTCATGCCGGATGATCATCAGGCACAGGCCGCTGGGTCCGATGTTCTTCTGGGCGCCGGCGTAGATCACGCCGTATTTGCTGACGTCCATTTCCTCGCTCAGGATCATGCTGCTGGCGTCGCAGACGATGGGCGCCTTGCACTTGGGCAGCTCCACAAACCGGGTGCCGTAGATCGTGTTGTTCTGGGTAATGTGCAGGTAGTCCGCGTCATCGTTGTACTTGATGGCGTTCACGTCCGGCACATAGGTGTAAACGTCGTCCCGGCTGGAAGCCACAACGTTCACTTCGCCGTAGCGCTTGCCTTCCTCCGCCGCCAGGTGGGCGAAGTTGCCGCTATCGATGTAGTCCGCCTTTTTATTCACCATCAGGTTCAGCGGCACAGCGGAGAACTGCTGCGTCGCGCCGCCCTGCACGAAGATCACGTCATAATCCTCGCCGATATTCATCAGGTCCCGCAGGTCCGCCACGGTCTTGTCATAAATATCGGTATACATCTTGCTGCGATGGCTCATCTCCATCACGGACATTCCCGTGTCGCCGTAGCAGACCAGGTCTCTCTGCGCCTTTTCAAGTACAGGCAGTGCCAGCTGGGAAGGTCCCGGGGAGAAGTTGTATACGCGTTCCATTCTTTTCATTCCTCCTGAATTTCTTGCGGGACGCTTTTGTCCCGCCGGGTTATATTCGAACCACGGCCCCTATTATGCCCTATCTCCCGAAAAAAAGCAACCCCCGGATACAGGAAAGATACAAAAAGGACGCGTCCTCTCCGGCGCGTCCCATAAGTCTTGTTTTCTCAGCAATCGATCACCGTCAGGATTCCGTCCGCCACGGTGAACCGTACCTCCCGTCCCCCGAAGGAGAATCCGTAGATCCGCTCCGGGTCGTCCTGGTATCCCGGCCGCGGGTCCTCCTTCAGCACGGAAACCAGCGCTCTCCGCCCGGCCTCGTCCAGCTTCTCCCCAATCCCGGGAGCGAACCGGACCTCCGCCCGCCGCTTCTCCGTCGTGTCGGTGAATCCGCCGGTGGCCTCCGGATGGCAGTCCGCGTAGGGAATGTACGGCTTGATGTCGTAGATCGGCGTCCCGTTCACCAGGTCCGCCCCTGCCACCTTCAGCACGGTTCCCTCCGCCGTCTTTTCCGTCCCCATCAGCCGCACGCAGCTCAGCCCGATGGCGTTGGGCCGGAAAGGCGAGCGGGTGGCGAAAACCCCCACCCGCTTGTTGCCTCCGAGCCTGGGCGGCCGCACCGTCGGGGACCAGGTTTCCCTTTCCGTCCGGTCGAAGGCCCAGATCAGCCACAGATGGGAGAATTCCTCGATTCCCCGCAGTGCTTCGGCTGCCCGGTACTTTTCCTCGAATACGATCGTACTCAGTACCTCTTCCGCCAGTCCGCTCTGCCGGGGCACCCCGAATTTCTCATCGTAGGCGTTGTGTATCCTCGCGATAATTTCCATTTTACATGATCACAACGATCGTGTTGTCCTCCAGCAGCTCTCCTTCCGGGATCAGGCCAGCCGGCCGCTCCTTCCCGTTCAGGATCACCTTCTCCGGCTTTCCTTCCTTGTGGGCCAGGTTGTCCACCGTGATGTGCAGCTTCTTTCCCCGGAAAACCTTCTCCATCGTGAATCCGTCCCATTCGGAGGGAATCGCGGGGGAAATCTCGATGCCCTTTGTCGTGGGCCGCAGGCCCAGGATGCCTTCCACACATCCCACCATAACCGTGCTGGCGGTTCCCGTCAGCCAGTGCACATGGCTCCGTCCCGCGAAGGGGCTCTCGTGGCCTTCAATGAACTGTCCGTGGACGTAGGGCTCGATCACCCGGCGGTCCGCGTCCTCATTGAAGCTGGCGGGGCTGCTCTCCTTGAAGTACTGGAACGCCCGGTTGCCGTGGCCAACCAGCGCTTCCGCCAGGATCGCCCATCCCTGGGGCTGGCAGAAGATGCCGCCGTTCTCCTTCGTTCCCGGGTTGAACAGCCGCATCCGGGCTCCCTCGAAGTATTCGTAGCGGTAGCTGGGCTGCATCAGCTCCAGGCCGTAGGGGGTGTTCAGCTTCTCATACGCCGTCTGCAGGATGATTTCAGCCTGCTCGGGCGTGGCGCCCCGGGAGATGACTGCCCAGCTCTGGGGGTTCAGCCACATGCTGGCTTCCTTGTCCTTCTTGCTGCCGATGATGTCCCCGGTATCCCGGAAGCCCCGGATGAACCGGTCTCCCTCGAAGCACTTCTCGTTCAGGATCTTCAGCAGCTTCTCCGACGTCTCCTCCAGGTATTGGACGTATTCCGGCTCATTCTCGCAGAATTCCTTCATGATGTTCAGCGCGTAGTACAGCTGGAAGGCCACGAAGGTGCTCTCTCCCTGGGAGCCCAGCACCAGGCAGTCGTTCCAGTCCGCGTGCAGTCCCGCCGGCATCCCGTGGGGTCCCAGGTGGGTCATGCTGAAGTTGATCGCCCGCTTCAGGTGCTCCCGAACCGTGCCGACATCCTTGTCCGCGAAGGGGATCTCCTCGTCCAGGTAGGCGGTGTTGCCCGTCTCGGCGATGTATTTGTATACCGTCGGGAACAGCCACAGCGCGTCGTCCGCCCGGTAGCTGGGATGTCCCGTCTCCTTGACGTAGCTGTCCTGCTCCGGCGTGTCCTCGTGGCCCGCGTTGTGGGAATACTTCACCAGGGGAAGTCCCGCTCCGTGGTGCACCTGGGCGCTCAGCATGAAGGTCAGCTGCTTCCGGGCCAGCTCCGGATCCAGGTGCATGATGCCCTGGATGTCCTGCACCGTATCCCGGTATCCGTATCCGTTCCGCTCTCCGCAGTAGATCAGGCTCGCCGCCCGGCTCCATACGAAGGTCGTAAAGCACTGGAAGGCGTTCCAGGTGTTCACCATGGCGTCAAAGTTCTTGTCCGGCGTGCAGATCTTCAGGTTCTCCAGCTCTCCGTGCCAGTAGCGGATCAGTTCTTCCAGCTCCTTGTCCACGGTCTCTGCGGTCTTGGCGTACCGGTCCACGATCTTCTTCGCTTCGAAAACCGTCTTCTGTCCCAGCAGGAAGGCCGCTGTCTTCTTTTCGCCCGCTCCCAGCTCCGCTTCAAACTGCAGCGCGCCGCAGGGGTTGCCGTTGTAGTTCAGGCTGTTGTCGCATTTGCCGTCCAGCACCGCCTGGGGCTTGTCGAACCGGTTCCGTCCCAGGAACTGCTCACGCCGTCCCGTATAGGAGGCCACCTTTGCCCCCGCCAGGCCGAAGAACCGCTCCCGTCCGGTGGTACCGTCCGGGTTCGGGTAATTGAACTCGTTGATCTGCTCCAGGATGAAGCTGTCGTGGAATTCCGTCTTCGTGATGAACTGGGTGTACTGCATGTTCACCAGGTCCTGGGTATAGAAGCTCTCCGTCGTCAGCTCCGCGTATCCGAACACCGCGATCTTCCGCGGCCTGTCCGTCAGGTTCTCAACGCTGATCCGCCACACCTCGTGGGTCGCCCCCATGGGTACGTAGTACAGCGCCTTGCTCCGGATCCCCTTGTATTCGCTGATGATCTCCGTATAGCTGGTCCCGTGGTGGGTTTCCGTTTTATATTCCTCCAGGGGCTTCGCCACCGGCTTCCAGCTGGCGCTCCAGTATTCTCCCGTCTCCTCGTCCCGCAGGTAGATGTACCGGCCGGGCTCGTCAAACTGGTTGAACATATACCGCAGGATGCGTCCCGCCGCTCCGCTCTTCACAAAGCTGTATCCGCCCGCGTTCTGCGTCACGATGGCGCCGTATTCCGGGGAGCCCAGGTAATTTGCCCAGGGGGCGGGGGTATTGGGATTGGTGATGACATACTCTCTTGCTTTCTCGTCAAAATAGCCGTATTGCATCCTGCGATCCTCCTTATATGACTCCTCGTCTGATGTGTCCCCATCTTATCACAGCAAACGTTTTCACGCAACAGAAAAAGAAACGGCTCCCGCGGGAGCCGTTTCAGTCTTTGTCTCTTGTTCTGCCTTGATCCTGCAGCTTTTCTGCCGCTTAATCGAAGCAGTCACCCACATGGTTGATGGTGATTTCGCCGCCCAGGGCGGTGTCGTACTCGTGCAGCTCGGCCGTCTTCCACTTTGGAACCCTGGCGGGAACCTTCGGCTGGGGTTTCTCCGGCGGAACCTCCGGAACCGCCGGAGGCGGGTTCGGGGTGGGTGTCGGCGTGGGTTCCGGTGTTGCCTCCGGCGTTGCTGTCGGCGTGGGTGTCGGTGTCGGTGTCGGTGTCGATGTCGGTATGGCTGTCGGAGTCGGTGTCGATGTCGTTATGGCTGTCGGAGTCGGTGTCGATGTCGTTACGGCTGTTGGAGTCGGTGTCGATGTCGTTACGGCTGTCGGAGTCGGTGTCGATGTCGGTATGGCTGTCGGAGTCGGTGTGGACGTCGGCTTCGGCGTCTCCTCAGGTTCATGGACGTTGGTGATCGTCACACTCCGGGTCAGGGAGTCCACCGGCACCGGCAGGCTGGCTTCCTGGGTCGTGGCGGTCAGCTTGTCCCCTGCCGTCTTCGGCGTCCAGCCCTTCGGCTCGCAGGAGATTTCCAGGATCGCGTATTCCACCCGGGCGTATTCGTCGTCGTATTCGTGGATCCGGTAGTATTCCCCGCTGCTGTCCGTGCGGTATACCGGGACGTCCGTCCACCGGGCTTTCCAGCTTTCGGCCTCGCCGTTTTCATCCGCCGTGCCGTCCAGGGTGATCCTCTTCCCGGTGGGTTTGTCGTCCGCATA
The DNA here is from genome assembly GCA_946187775.1 of uncultured Clostridia bacterium. Lineage (GTDB taxonomy): Bacteria > Bacillota > Clostridia > Christensenellales > Aristaeellaceae > Aristaeella. Next base: position 6,885 of record CAMHSI010000027.1, on the reverse strand, counting down.
CAGTTCAAAGACGACCTTCCCGTTTTCGGGAGCTTTGTTCTCCCCGCCGTCTTCCCAAACCTTTTCCGCCGTCAGCGTCGTGTACTCCGCGTAGTTCCGGAATACGGCCTCCGTCGTTTCCCGCCGGATCCGGCCGTAATTGTGGGTCGCGGTCCGCAGGGAATCCGGGCCGTCCAGGTTGTATTCCAGGTCGCCGTTCTCCAGCACCCGTCCGGTTTCGGTCTTCTGCACCTCTGTGCACAGGACCTCCCGCTCCGTTTCCTCATCCCATTCGGTGGAGATGACCACATTCATGGCCAGGTACCGTCCGGAGGTAAAGAGGTCCTCCGCTTCCGGCTTGTCCTCGAGGATGAGGAAGGTGCGGCTCTTTCCGATGTCCGCCGCGGTGACCTGTCCCAGGTCAATCTCGCTGAACCGGATCGCCTCCGGCTTTCCGTCCTTTCCTCCCGTGACGCTGCCGGTGCCTGCCTTTACGTCTTCATATTGGATCCACAAGAAATTGAATCCGATGCTGCTCCTTTCCTCGTACACGGTGAAGTTGAAGGTTTCGCCCTCCTGCATGTCCCGGGCATAGAGAATCTTGCTGATTTCAGGCGTCCAGGTCAGGTCTCTGGGTTCCGGCGGAGTTCCGATGATTACCGTGCCGTTGGAGCCGACGCCGCCGCCCCTGGATCCGGAGGTGTTGCCGCAGATCACCACAGGCGCGTCCGTCGGCTGCGTTCCGTCCGGATTGGCCTTCAGGGTAATCATATGGTCCCGGAGCAGGCTGCGCAGGTTGGCCAGCTGTGCCTTGGTGACCTTTTCCCCGGTGCGGGCGTCCGTCCAGTTGCACGGGGCGCCGTTGAACATGTAGGCGCTGGCGTAGCCGCTCATGGAATCACTGTAGTTAGGATAGGTAAGAACGGTGTCCAGGTAGATATCCGTGTTGTCTTCAGCGCTGTTTCCGTAAATCGCGCCGCCGTCCAGCTGGTAAACGTTCACGGTGGAGGTGGAGCAGCCGGCGATGCCGCCGCCCTCATACCTGGCTGTGTTGCCTTCGATCAGGACATTGTACAGATGCAGTTCGCCGTCCCGGACTGCGCGTTTTCCGTTGACGTAGATGGCGCCGCCGCCGAACATCCCCCGCTGGGCGTGGTTTCCGGTGAGCAGGCCGCCGCTCACATAGGCCAGGCAGTTGTCTTCAATATAGATGCCGCCGCCGTTGTTGTAAGCCCTGTTGCCGGAGAGGGTTCCCCCCGTCATGTTCAGGGTGGCCTTCTGGCACATGCCGGTGTTGCCGCCGCCTACGGAGATTCCGCCGCCGCCGGCGCCCAGGTAGGAGCTGTATCCCTCTTCTGCCGCGTTGTTGGAGATGATTCCTCCGGACAGGTTCATAACGGCTCCGCTGGCTACCAGGACGCCGCCGCCGTAATTGCTGGTCGTGTGCCCGGGAACCATGTTCCCGTCGATGCGTCCGCCGGACATGTCGAACACCGTCGACGATCCGGCCACCTCAATACCGCCGCCGTAAACGCCGGTATTGCCGCTGATCTCGCCGCCGGTCATGGTGATCCGCCCGCTGGCATAGATGCCGCCGGCACCGTCGGGATATCTTTCCTGCAGTCGGATGTTGTTGCGGACCACCGCGCCCTCCTGGATGTTCAGGGTGCCTGTGGAACGGAGGATTTCCCCGTCCGCGGTAACCTCGTCCCGATTGCCGTCCAGCACGACGTTCCCCAGGGTCAGGGTTCCGGTGTTCTCCACCATGATCCCCCTGAAGGAAGGATCCCGGTAGAGGGTGATAACGTCCTTCGGGCTGTCCCAGATCTCATTGCCGGTAACCTTCACCGTGCCCAGCACGAAGGCCGCCTCGGAGGAGGTGTAAACCGTTTTGAATTCCTCCGGTGTCTTCCCGATTCCCGCTTTGGCGTATACGCCGGCAAGCAGGGGGGCAATGACCGCATCGGTCTCTGTCGTAACGGTGCCGGGCTCGAAGTCCTCAAACAGCTCCGCCAGCTTCCCGAAGGTCCGGACCGGGTTCTCCCGGGTTCCGTCTCCGGTCTCGTCGCTTCCCGTTCCGGAAATGAACAGGCCGCTCTCCTTCCGGTTCTCCAGGAAGTGGATCCGGATGCCCTGCGCTTTGCTGCGCAGCTCCTCCGCGTTTGCAACATCGGCTTCCTGCTTTGCGATGTAAACGTCCTGCAGTGCTTGCAGGGAGGACAGCTGGTTCTCCAGGCCCGCGGTGTCGTATTCCGCGCCGATGTACAGTGTTTTGATATTCCTGCCCGCCGGAAGCTTCAGGGTGCCTTCTCCCTGCTTTCCGCTGAAGATCAGGTTTTCAAATCCGTCCAGGCACACCTGGGCAGCTCCCCCGATGGTCACGGTGTCTCCGTCGGCCACGAAGCTGGCTCCCGCGGGGAGGTGCGGGAAGGCGCCGCCTTCCGTTCCGGCTCCGTTTTCCCCGGGATAGTCCACCCGCAGCACCTGCAGCCCCGTGCAGTTCTCAAAGGCCCGGAAATGGATCTGCGCCGCGCCGTGGAAGATCGCCCGTTCCAGCTTTGAGTCGTCATAGAAGGCTCCCCAGGCAACGCCGCTGTCGTAGCCGCTGTCCGTGTGGTAGCGCACGTCGCTTTCAAAGCTCTCCAGCTCGCCGCAGCCGGCAAAGGCGTTTCCGAGGATCAGTCCATGGCTTTCGTTGTCCTTCCCCAACACGGGGTTATGGAGGCGGACCTGCCGGAGCTTTCCGTTGTTTTCGAAGGAATGGGGTCCGATCTTCACGTCTCCGCTGTAGGGAAGATCCAGCGCCTCCAGGGCGGTGTTCTCGAAGCTGTACCAGTCGGTCTCAAAGCTCCCGACAGGCGCCTCAAAGGTCAGGGCTTCCAGGTTCGCGCAGTTGCGGAAGGCGTACGACCCTACGTTGAAGTTCTTCCCGGGAGCGTTCACGGACACCGCCTTCAGGAGCAGGTTGTTGGCAAACAGGGTGTTGCCGATATGGATATCCTTTTCAGTGCTGGCAATGTGCAGGGTCACCGGCTTCGCGTCGCCGGCGCCGAAGGGCAGCGCCCGGTCGATGCCGGCAGCCGCCTTGTCGCTCAGGAACTGGTTGGTAAGGTCGTTTCCGCTGCCGGCCCGGAAGGCGTTCAGCCTTTCCGCCGCTTCCTCCACAGAGCTCCAGGGATGCTCCTCGGTTCCCTTCCGGGCGGATGCTTCCTCCGTGGAGTCCAGGTCCACGTAGAGATCCTCCCCGAGGCTGCTCCCGGCATAGTAGGCGCTGACACGGTTCGGGAGGGCGCCCTTGGCGTCCAGGACCCGCTCCTCCGGCATATTGAAATACATATGGGCATTCCCCGTCCGGTTGGCCCAGACGACGTACTCGTCAAAGGAGGTGGTGCTGCCGTTGTCGCCAACGTAGACGAAGGTGAACGGTGCCCGTGCAGGATCCATGCTTCCTCCGCCGAAAACCTCCGTAGCGAAGGAGCCGACGCCTCCCGTGAAGACGGCAGCCTTCAGCTTCGGAAGTCCGTAGAAAGCGTTCTTCCCGATCTCCCCGGTCTTCCCGGTGACGATCACCGTATGCAGCTCCGGGCTCCAGGTGGAGTCAGTCCAGTACCCCAGGGCGTTGGAGCTGAATTCTGCCACATTCCCGTCAAAGATGAGGGTCTTCGCCCTGAGCAGGTGCTCAAAGGCGCAGCTGTCGATGGACATATTGTCCGCTTTGAACCTCAGGGTTCCCGGAACGCCGGAACCCGTGAAGGCGTACCTGCCGATCCGCTTGACCGGCGTCTCCCCGATGCTGAAGGTCTCCAGGGCGGAAGTGCCGTTGAAGGCCAGGGTGTCTATGGTAATGGACCCCGTACAGGTTTCTGCCGTAAAGGTCTTCAGGGAGGTGTCCCCCGAGAAGGCGCCGTAGCCGATATGGCTGACACCGCCGTCAAACAGCGCCGTCTCCAGGGCGCTGTCCTCCCGGAAGGCGTAGTTCCCGATGTTCACCGGCGCTCCGGAGAAATGCGCTTCCTTCAGGCTCGCCATGCCGGAGAGTGCTTCGCTGGAGAGAGTAATGGCCGATTCGGATTCTATTTCAAGGGTTTCCAGGTTCGGGAAGCTCGAACCCATGGAGGTCACTCCCCGCAGGTTCCCGTGGATTTCCAGCTCCTTCAGGGCCTTGCAGCCGTAGAAGGAAGCGCTTGTCAGCAGACTCGCGGATTCGCTGTTGTCATGGATGATCAGGGATTCCAGCTTTCCGCATTCCTGGAACGCGCTCTGGTAATTGCCTCCGGTGACGCGGATCTCCGCTTCCGTGAGGGCTTCCTCCCCGTAGAAGATGTAAGGCCCGGCGAGCCGGATGGCTCCTTCTCCTGCGGTGGAGATGCCGGTGAGGTTCGGAGCGGAATCAAAGGCGGATTCCCCGATGCTGAGGGTTCCGTTGTTCGCGAAGGTAACGGCTGTGATCCGTTCTTCCTTTTCGAAGGCCTTGTCACCGATGGCGGTCACCGTGTATACGGTTTCTTTCCCGGTTTCCAGATCTGTCAGCGTGGCCGTGTCCGGAATGGTTATGTTCCCGTCCCCGGCGTAGGTATCCGTCAGGGAAATGATTTTGACGGTTCCCTCTCCGTTCTTGATGTACACGAAGATGCCGTCGCTCATCCGCTCCCGCTTCACATCCTGGAAAACGTATACGTACTGCATCCCGTTCCGGAGCGTAACGTTCTTCCATTCCCCGTTTTCCCGGACATAGAACCAGATCACGGCGTTCTCGTTGTAGCGGATCCTGTCCAGGCCGGTGATCTTTTCGTCATACACTTTCCCGTAATAATTGCCGTAGTAGAAATACTTATACCCAAGCGTCCCGTCTGCGCTCTGGAGGGCCCAATAAGCGTAGTGCAGGCCCGGATACTGGCTTTCTTCCGCGTAGGAAGCGAAAAGGTCCTCCTGCCCGATCTCCTTCAGGAACTCCGATACGTAGATCTGCTCCCGTCCGCCGATATCAACGGTGATGGGGCTGTCATCCAGCGCGAACTCATCCGACATCCTGGCGGAATCGGACGTGTCCTCTGTTTCGGAAAGGGCAGCAGGGGTCGATACCGGCGAGATGCCCAGCAGCATCGCCATCGCAAGCATAAAAGCGAAAACCTTTTTCAGCCCGTTCCTCATTTTGCCTTCTCCTTTGCCTGTCCTTCTGCGCTGTTAACCACTATCAGGCCAGTCCCCTCCGTGCTGGCCTGAATGGTTTTTTTATGCTCCCAGTGCTTCCTGCGCCGGCTCTTCCGGAACAGGTTCCTGCGTCACAGGTTCTTCCGCGGGCGCTTCTTCCGCCGCCGGCTCCCCGGACTCCAGGAATCCCTTGATCCGGACCGTCACCGCCCAGTAGTTCCTGTAGTTTTCCCTTGTCATAACCACGTCCATCGTTTCGCCGACAGCGCCTTCGACTTCGGTCCAGTTCTCATTGTCCTCGCTCGTGATCCACTGCAGGGTGTAGTCCAGATCTTCGTATCCCTCCAGCACGGCGCTGAAGTGGATCACGGAACCGAACCCGGGCTTCGGTTCGTCGCAGGTCATCTCGACCTCCACGCTCCGGTTCTCCGGCAGCTCCCGTTCCGTTTCCGCCGGAAGCCCTTCTTCCGTTTCCCCGGGAGTTTCTTCTGCCGTTTCTTCTGTGGGTTCCTCTTCAGTTTCTTCCGCAGGCGCTTCTGTAATCTCTTCTTCAGCTTCTTCCGCAGGCGCTTCCGCTTCTGCCGCTGTCAGCCGGATCTCCTCGGAAACCGCTCCGTCTTCCGTCACGAAGCGGAAAAGGTTCCCGGCGTTCTCTCCGGTAACTTCAACCGTGATCCGGTCACCGTATCCGATCTTTCTCCAGTCCCCTTCGTCCCCGCTCTTTTCAAACCAGGTAGCAACGCCCGCCAGCTCCGGTTCCGCCTTTGCTGTCAGCGTCACCGTGTCCCCGGCCTGCGCCGCTTCGGTGTCCGCCTCGGCCCATGCCCGGACGGTCACGGTTTCAGGTTCTTCCTCTTCCGCGTAGGTAGCGGTAATGGCTTCCTCTGCCGGTTTCTCTTCAGGGGCTTCCGCCGGAGCATCCGCTGTTTCGGCAGGTTCCGCTGCGGGCTCTGCCGCGCCTTCGGCCGCGTCCGTTCCATCCACGGCCTGGGCTTCAGCCTGCTCCGCGACGGGCACTTCCGTTTCAGCTTCCGTCTGGACTTCCGGCTGGACTTCCGCCTGGGCTTCCGTCTCACTCTTCTCCGTCGCTTTCAGCCGGAAGGTTTCGGACACAGTGCCCGCTTCCGTCCGGAAACGGAACTCGAAGTTGTCCATCTCGGTGGTCATTTCCTGCAGCTCCAGCTTTTCGCCTTCCCCGCAGGCTTCCCAAACCTTCTCTTCCAGGCGGTCATCCCGGCGCTCCCAGGTAATCTTCCCGGTCAGCTCCGGCTCGGCTTTCGCCTGCAGCACGGCCTTTTCGCCGTAATAAATCTTCTCATTGTTTTCGCTGATGATCCAGGCCCTGCCCGCCTGTACGTTTTCTTCGGTCTCTTCCGCGAAGAGCTTGCCCGATTCCGCCTTCAGCTCGTCCGTCACTTCCGGAACATATTCGTTTACCAGCTCAGGATCCACATATCCAGGGCCGTCATCCATCTCAATGACTTCGCCGTCGTCTTTCTCTTCCCAGGTCTCTTCCGTTTCCGGAGCAGGTTCGCTGGCTGCGGTTGCCGCTGGAGCGGGTTCTTCCGAAGGAGCAGCGGGTTCCTCGGCAGCAGGGGCTTCCTGGACGGGTTCCTCGGTAACAGAGGCTTCCTGAACAGCCTCTGTGGCAGCAGGCGCTTCCTGGACGGGTTCTTCGGCAGCAGGGGCTTCCTGGACAGGTTCCTCGGTAACAGGGGCTTCCTGTACAGTCTCTGTGGCAGCAGGGACTTCCTG
>CAMHSI010000026.1 GCA_946187775.1 uncultured Clostridia bacterium | reverse complement strand
TTCCAAAAGCCCGTCCTGTACGCGGATACCTCCTTCGATACCGCCCCCTACGACGCCTGGTGGCTGGATGAGGAAAAATGGGTCTTCAAAATCCTCCCCCGCATCGGCCGGCGGCTGGACCCGGGGGATCTTCCCCGGCTGAAGGAAATCGTTGGGGAAACCCTCCGCAGCCCGGCCCTGAAGCAGTCCCTGGAGCAGGTCCGCGCCGAGGCCTGGGTAAACCCCGGGGAGTCCGCCCGGCTTATCGCCGATTACCTCATCAAAAAAAGGGACTCGCTGACCGAGTCCCCTTCCGAAGAAGCGCCTTCCGCGCCCCTTTCTTAAACATCGTAGGTTTTGTCAATGGCCTTCAGTTCCCCGAAGGTGTCGATTTCCACTACGTCCTCCTCCCGGCATTCCCGGATGGCCACGGCGTAGTGCTCCTTCCGGTATACCAGGGGCACCTGTTCCCAGTACCGTTCCTTGCCGCCGGGGGAGGCGTACACCTCCTGGATGTCCTGGCTCAGCTTGTGGCCGTCGTTCTCGTTCCAGTAGCTGATGCCCACCATCTGCCAGATGTCGTCGCCTTCGCCGCCAACCTTCTCCTCCGTGATGATCCCGTCCTTCACCCGGAAGCACCAGTCGTCGCTGCGCTGCTTTTTGATGGCCAGGAAGTCGGAGGTGTAGTGGTAGGGGGTAATGATGGCCGGGTTCTTCAGAAGCAGGTCCGCCTCGAAAACGTAGGCGTTGGACAGCAGGTACCGGGCCACCAGGGCGCTGCTGATATTGTTGGCCTCGTTGTAGGCCGGGTTCTCCAGGAATTTGATCATGGGATACTTGTACAGCAGCTGGTCAAACAGCTCCGAAAGGTATCCCCGCACCACATAGATCTCCGTAATCCCAGCCGCCAGGCACCCGTCGATGAGCCGGTCGATGATCCGGATCCCGTGGACCCGCACCAGGGGCTTGGGGGTATTGAAGGTAATGGGCACCATCCGGGTTCCGAAACCCGCGGCGATGAACACCGCCCGCTGGGCCCGGTAGGGCTCCAGGGCCGCCCGGCCCGCGGCGGTAATGCCGCCCTTGTCCGCCAGCCCCGCCTCCCCCAGCTCCTTCAGGGCCTTGTTCACCGTTCCCAGGGACCGCTTCGTGGTTTCCGCCAGCTCCCGCTGGGTCCGGGCCGTTCCCAGGGCCAGGGCCTCCAGCACCTCAAACTGTGTCCGTCCAAGCATTCTTTCCATTCTCCTCAAAGTGCAGCCAGCGCGGCCTCAATGTCCCCGGCGATCTTTTCCGCCGTCAGGCCGCACTGGTCCAGCAGGTATTCATAGCTCCCCGCGTGGGGAAAGCAGTCCCGGATCCCCAGCATCAGCTGCGGGGGCTTATGTTTTTTCGCCGCCAGGTGCTCCGCCACGGCGCTGCCCAGGCCCCCGATGATGCTGGCCTCCTCCACGGTGACGATCAGCTTCTTATCCAGCAGGGTGTCCACAGCCTCCCCGTCCAGGGGCTTCAGGGTATGCATGTCCGTCACCGAGGCCTCAATGCCCTTCGCCGAAAGGAGCCCTGCCGCCGCCAGGGCGGAATGCACCATGGTTCCGCAGGCGATGATCCCGATGTCCTTTCCTTCCCGGAGGGGAATCGCCTTCCCGATCCGGAAATCCATATCCTCTTCGTAAACCACCGGCAGCCCCGGTCCTCCCGTCAGCCGCAGGTAAGCCGGCTTGTCATATTCGCACAGGGCCTCCACGCACCGGACGATTTCCGCCCCGTCCGCCGGGCATACCACCGTCATCCCCGGAATGGCCCGCATCACCGCCGCGTCCTCAATCCCGAAGTGGGAGTTGCCCAGCTGGGCCATGATCAGCCCGCTGCCCAGCCCCACCGTTTTGATGTTCAGCTGCATGTACCCCATGTTCATGCGCACCTGTTCGCAGGCCCGCATGGTCACAAAGGGGGAGAAGGAGGTGGCAAAAACGCAGGTGCCGTCCTTGGCCAGCCCCGCCGCCATCCCGATCATGTTCTGCTCCGCGATGCCGGCGTTCATGAACCGCTCCGGAAACTCGCCCTTAAACCGCCCCAGCCCCGAGGACTGGGCCAGGTCCGCGCTCATGACGTAGAAATCGTGCTCCCGGGCCGCCTCCAGCAGCGCCTGTCCCAGGGTGGCCCGGGCTCCCAGCCGGGACCACAGCCGGGCCTTCGCCTTCGTAATCCCGATCATTCCGCCGCCTCCAGTTCCGCCAGGGCCGCCGCCAGCTGCTCCGCCGTCAGCCGGTTGTGGTGCCAGTCGTTGTTGTTCTCCATAAAGGCCACGCCCTTGCCCTTCACCGTGTTCCCCACGATGGCCTTGGGCTTTCCCGCTTCATGGAGCGCCATATAGGCGTCATAAACCTGCTCCATGTCGTTCCCGTCGATCTCAAGCACCTGGAATCCCAGGGCGGCAAGCATCCCGGTGTATTTCCCGGATACGTTGAGCACGCCGGAGCTGTCCCCGTCGCTTTGCATATGGTTGTTGTCCAGGAACAGGGTGAAATTGTCCAGCCCGTAGCTCACCGCCGCCATGCAGGCCTCCCACACGGAGCCCTCGTTGGCCTCCCCGTTGCCGCACAGCACGTAGGTCTGGTAGGTGTATCCCTTTTTCTTCGCCGCCAGCGCCAGCCCGACGGCCATGGAGATCCCCTGGCCCAGGCTGCCGGAGGAGGCCTCCAGCCCGATCTCCGGCTTCATCACCGGATGGGCAATCAGGTCGGACCCGTCCTGCAGGAAGGTGTCCAGCAGGCTTTCCTCCATCACCCCGAACTCCGCCAGCGCCGCGTACAGCCCCAGCACCCCGTGTCCCTTGCTCAGGATGAATTTATCCCCTTTTTCCATCACCGCGCCGTAGAGCGCCGCCAGCGCCTCGATCTCCGACAGCCCGCCCCCCAGGTGGGCGTTGCCCCCGCTCCGGTTCGCCATCCGCAGGGATACCTCCCGCATGTGCTTCGCGTGGGCCTTCAGCGCCTTTATCCGCTCCTGCTTATCCATTTCTTCGCTCCTTACCGCTTCCCCCGGGCCATCTCTTCCGCTTCCTCCGCCCGGCAGTTGACCTCCTCCGGCGTCCGGTAGGTAGGCACCGCTTCCATCAGCACCGCCTTCACCGCCCGGTTGCTCTGGGTGGCCAGGGCCTTCCGCAGGATGTCCAGCTTCTTTTCGATTTCCTCCGGGGCAATGGCCTCGTCCCGTTCCACGAAGATCAGCTCGTTCTCCGTCTTGTCCAGCTCCCCGGTCTTGATCAGCAGCTCTTCATACAGCTTCTCTCCCGGCCGCAGGCCCGTTTCCACAATTTCGATATCCCGCCCGGGCTCCAGCCCCGACAGCCGGATCATGTTCTCCGCCAGGTCCACAATCTTCACCGGCTTCCCCATGTCCAGCACGTACAGCTCCCCGTTCTTCGCCATGGCGCCGCTGGTCATCACCAGCTGGGAAGCCTCCGGAATCGTCATGAAGTACCGGATAATCCGCTTGTCCGTCACCGTCACCGGCCCGCCGGCAGCAATCTGCTTCCGGAACAGGGGAATCACGGAGCCGTTGCTCCCCAGCACGTTCCCGAACCGGGTGGCGCTGAAGCTTGTCCGGTCTCCCTTCCGGCTCAGCACGATCATCTCGCACATCCGCTTGGTGGCCCCCATAACGTTGGTGGGGTTCACCGCCTTGTCCGTGGAGATCATGATGAACCGGCCCACGTTGTATTTTTCGCACAGCTCGACGACGTTCAGCGTCCCGAATACGTTGTTGCTCACCGCCTCGCACACGTTCCGCTCCATCAGCGGCACATGCTTGTGGGCCGCCGCGTGCAGCACGATGTCCGGCGTGTGGTCCGCAAAGATCTTTTCCATCTTCTCCCGGTCGCACACGCTGGCGATCTCCACCCGCAGGTTCAGCCGCTTCCCGTAGCGGGAAACCAGCTCCTGCTGGATGTCATAAACCCCGTTTTCATATATGTCCAGCAGCACCAGCCGCCTGGGCCCGCAGCCGGCAATCTGCCGCGCCAGCTCCGACCCGATGCTTCCGCCGCCGCCGGTAATCAAAATATTCTTCCCCCGGTACCATTCCGCGGTTTCCTCGTTCAGCACCGGGTTTGAGTGCCGGAAAAGCAGGTCCTCGATGTCGAAATCGTGGAGGCTCCGCCGTCCCTCCGCCCCGGCGTTCAGCATGGGATAGTCGTATACCTTGATCTTGTATCCCATGCCGTTGTACACCCCGTAGAGCTTTTCCCGCTGCTCCTGGGTCAGGTGGGGCAGGGCGAAAACCACCTCCTGCACCGACAGCATATCCAGTTTTTCCTTGAGCTTGCTCTGGTTGGCCAGCACGGGGATGCCGCCGATCTCCCGTCCTGCCTTGCTCTTGTCCACGTCCACGAAGCACACCGGCTCGTATACCGCCCGGGGATTGCGCAGCAGCTCGTCCGCCAGCATCACCCCGATGCTTCCCGCCCCGATGATGGCCACCCGGATCCGGTTGGAAATCGCCTGCTCGTCGGCAAAGGAGTATCCCGTCAAAACCCGCAGCACCCCCAGGGCAAACTTCTCCACCGGGCCGTTGCCGCTCCGGTGCAGGTACACCCACTGGTAGGCCATCCGGATCATGATGCACCCCAGCAGGTCAATGGTAAACAGCGCCACGGCCCGCACAATGGTCATCCGCTCCGGAAACAGGAACCGGATCAGAAGGAACACCACCGTGGCCAGCCCGTCGCTCACCACCAGCCCCATGTATTCCGTGGGCCCGGCGTACCGCCAGATCTGCCGGTATGCCCCCTGGATCAGCCGGAAAACAAGCACGCAGGCATAGCCCACCGCCGTATGCAGCAGCACCTCCTCCACGGAGAGCCGTACAATGGCGCTGGGATAAATCACAAAGATGAACAGGGCAATCACCCAGAAAACCAGCGTATCAAAGAAAAGCAGCTTCCATTTCAGCTTGTGCGACATCGCTGTTTCCTTCAGCCTGAAAGTCATTGCTCTTTTCCTTTCATCCACAATATCTTGTATATTATATAGGCTTTCTTCCCCTGCGTCAACAAGTGCTTTATCGCATCATTGCGCGAAAGTTCACCCCGTTTTTTTCCTTCCCGCTTCCATCCTGCCGGAAAAAGCGGGGAAAGTTGCGTGGAAGCGGATTTCGGCATATAATGTATACGGATATTTATCCCATTTTCACGCCCGGATCGATGCACACCCGATGGATGCAGAAACGGAGGAACAGGATGAACAGGAATATACGCAGGCTGTGCTGCCTGCTTCTGGCGCTGGCGATGGCCGCCGGCAGCCTTTATGCCCTGGCCGAGGATCCAGCCGCTGCCGTCTCCGGTGAACCCCTGCCGGAAGCGGCAGCAGAGCCCCTGCCGGAAGCGGCAGCGGAGCCCCTGCCGGAAGCGGCGGCGGAGCCCCTGCCGGAAGCGGCGGCGGAGCCCCTGCCCGAAGCGGCGGCGGAGCCCCAGCCGGAAGCAGCGGCGGAGCCCCTGCTCGAAGCGGCGGCGGAGCCCCTGCCCGAAGCAGCGGAGGAACCCCTGCCGGAAGCGGCAACGGAACCCCTGCCGGAAGCGGCGGCGGAGCCCCTGCCCGAAGCAGCGGAGGAACCCCTGCCCGAAGCAGCGGAGGAACCCCTGCCCGAAGCAGCCGCGGAGTCCCTGCCGGAAGCAGCGGCGGAACCCCAGCCCGAAGCGACCGAGGATCCTCTGCCTGAAGTAACCGAAGGGCCTCTGCCTGAAGTGACCGAAGGGCCCCTGCCGGAAGAAACCTCCGCCCCGGAGGAAGCCTCCGACGCGGAACCCGAGTCCGATCCGGAACCGGAAAAGGAAAACTTCCTCCTGACCGCGGAAGTGGATACCGTAACCGTCACCCTGTCTGCGGAAGGTCCGTGGGAAACGGGATGGACCTTCCGTTTCACCCGCTTCCCCCTGGGAATTGCCGCCGCCGAAAAGGCCCTCGGCCTGCCGGAGACGGAAGCTTCCGCCAATGTCCTTCACCGGATCTTTGAAGTCTCCGGCGAGGAAGCAGGCCAGAAGCTGAAGGTGGTCCTGGAAAAGGCCGGGATCCTCGCCTTCCGGAAGGATCATCCCGATTCGGACTGCACGGTGCGCCTCTTCCGCATCACTGGCGAACAGGAGCCGAAAGCGGAAAGCGAGGATGTCCATTTCAGCTGGAAGGAGGATAAAGTCACCTTTTCCGTCCTTCCGAACATAAAATATGATCTTGTGCTGATCGCCCTCCCGGCGCCGGAACCCTCTCCCGCGGCCGAAGAAAGCGCCTCCGCTTCGGAGCCTGCAGAGGATGCTCCGGCTGCGGAGCCTGAGGAGGACGCCCCGTCTGCGGAGCCTGCAGCGGACGTCCCGGCAGCAGAACCTGCCGCAGGGGCCCCGGCCGCGGAAGCCGCGGCTGCGGAGGCCCCTGCCGAAGCTCCCGCTGCGCTCCTTCCGGCGGAAACCCCTGCCGAAGCCCCCTTCCATGAGTCTGTGACGGTGGACGGCATCCGGGTGACCGTTTCCGCGCCGGCCGGCGTTTTCCCCGCGGGTTCAACCCTGCAGGTGCTCCGGGTCAGCGGCTCCCTGGAAGACCTGGCGGAAGCCGCGGTCCGGGAGCGGATGAGCTCCGCGGAGGAGATCGCCGCTTCCTGGTCCTTTGATATCACGGTTCTTTCCCCGGAAGGAGAGGAGCTCCAGCCCGCGAACCGGCAAGCCGTCAGCATCTCCTTCGCCTTCGCGGAAGCGTCGGATCCGAACCTGAAAACAGACATCTATCATATGAAAGAATCCGGCCAGGGCGCCCTGGACGCCGAGCTGCTGGACACCCATACGGAGGAAGGCTCCGTATCCGGCACCACCACCGGCTTCTCCATCTACACCCTGACCGTCAGCTACCAGCGGCGGAGCGTGGACCTGCTCCCCGGCAGCAGCATGCCCGTCGCGGGCATGCTCAACGCGGTAGGCCTGGACGGGGTTCCCTCCGCCGTGTCCCTGGAGGAAGGCGGAGCCTCCGGCTGCTTTTCCCTCCGGGGAACGGATGCCGCCTCCTGGGCCGTCCAGGCCGGAAATGAGCCCGTAAACGCCTCCCCCTTCCTGAAGGCAAACATCCGTGATGTGGAATATGAAATCGGCCTGTATCTCCTGGATCCCCTGGAAGGAGAAACGGAAATCAATTACCTGGACGAAACCGGATCGGAGCGGAAGCTGGAAGCCGGCTATTCCCTGGTGAACTGCTCCACCTGGCAGGAAACGGAAGACAACGCGGGCTTCTGGGTGGTGAAGGAAAACCTGACCCTCCCCCGCCGGGCGGTGGTGGTCGGAAACATTAAGCTGATCCTCTGCGACGGCTGCACCCTGACGGCGGAGGAAGGGATCCAGGTCTCTCCCGGAAACAGCCTGACGGTTTACAGCCAGCACAGCGGCACCGGCGCCCTCACGGCCACGGCGAAGGAAGCCTCCGGCGCCCAGCAGGCCACCGGCGCCGGCATCGGCGGCGCCTATTCGGCGGACGGCACCGGCAGCGCCGGAACCATCCTCCTGTGCGGCGGCAGCGTCACCGCAGCCGCCGGCATGGATGGCTGCGCCGGCATCGGCGGCGGCAGCAAGGGCTCCGCCGTTGTGAAGATCCTCGGCGGCAGCGTCACCGCCGCCGGAAAGGGAGACGCCCCCGGAATCGGCGGAACCGGCGCGGAAACCCAGGTCGCCATCTCCGGCGGAAAGGTGTCCGCCTCCGGCGGCGCGGAGAACGCCTCCGGCGTCACCGGCTACACCGGCCGTACCCTTTCCTTCCTCAACGGAATCCAGGTCACCGATACATCCGTAGCCGCCTCTTCCGAAGACCCTTCCTCCAATGAAACGGATGTTGCCTCCCGGGCCGGAACCACAGATGCAAACGGGGTCACCTATGCCCCCGACGGATCGGTTTACACCGGTGTATCCACCGTCGTGGACAATAAGACCTCTGGCGTGGTCTTCTCGTCCGAAAGCAATGTCTCCGAAAAATACCGAAAAGAGGACGTTCCTCCGGAACACACCCCAAAAGATCTCCGCTCCGGCTCCAACCAGAGGTGGATTGAACAGATGCGGGCGCATGCCGGCGCCGTTTCCGGCGGACCCATGAATTCCCTCGCAGCGGGGGCGGATGCTCCCGGAATTGCCGGGGAAACCGAAACGGAAGTCCCGGAAGGGGAAGCCCTGAACGTGCTGCTGATCACCCTCCCCCGCTCGGAGCTGGAACGGGATGACTGGAAAAGTCTTCCGGAAAAAGCGGTTCTCTTTTCAAACCACTGGACCGAAGAAGAGGACATCGGGGATGCTTCCGGGCTTCTGGCGGCCGGAATGCAGGATGTCCGCAAGGAGGAGTACAAGGATTACTGGGTCAGCCCTGCCGCCCCGGATACCGCCGAGGAAGTCATTTCCGGCTTCGGCTTCCGGGGACCGGGAATGACGGTTTCGTCTCCGGCAGCCCCCGGAGCCCCGGTCGGTCCCGGAAGTGTTTCTGTGGAATCCGGTCCCATGGGTCCTGCCGGGGAGTCGGCCCCTTCCGCCGGCCCCGGAACTTCTGTTCAGCAAACAGGCCCCCTGAGCCCTGCAGGGGATACGAGTCCCTCTGCCGGCCCCGGCGCTGCCGCTGAAGAAACAGGCCCCCGGAGTCCCGCGGAGGATACAAGCCTCTCCTCCGGCTCCGGAGCTTCAAAAAGCTCCCCGGGATCCGGAAATTCCAAAGAATCCGCCATGTCCGCCGGACCGAAGGAAGGCCCCGGAAACCCGGCAGGCAGCACCGGCGCGGCCCGTTCATCCGGCCAGGCCGGACCCACGGGTCCCGTCCGTTCTCCCGGACAGGCCGGCACCGAGGGCCCCGGCGGTTCTCCCGTCTTATCCGCGCAGGATTCGGAATCCCTGGCGCTTACCCCCGAAGATGCCGCCCAATGGCTGCGGACGGAAGGTGCGGATCCGAACAGCAGCGCAATTCCCTTCTTCCTGTGTGTCGATCGGAAGACGGATGCTTCCGAAGCCTCCGCAGGGGAGGATGTCTCCGCCGCCGCCCTGATCCGGGAGCTGGAGCAGCAGGATCTGCTCCGCCGCACGGTGGTCATCTGCGCGGTGGTGGGGGACGCTTCGGAAGCTGCGGGTGTCGCCCTTCCCCTCCTGGTTTTCCACCCCGACTGGCCGGAAGGCGCCTCTGTTGCCGAGCCCGTCCAGCCCCGGGATGTGCTTCCCACCGTCCTGCAGCTGGGAACGCTGAACAGCGAAACCAGGCGGAAGGTTCTGGAAACCCTCCCGGGCCGGGATCTGTTCTCCCTGCCGGAGCTGCTTCCCGCTCCATAACCCGGCATACAGGATATAGCGGGTACACTTTGGGCTGGGCACTACGATGGAAAAAGTATATGCTATCTTCACGGAACAGTTACATATTCTTAACAATATTTCCGGGAATATGTGCTAAAATAAGCAAACAACACGGGGCAAACATGTCCCGAACCATATTTTTTTAAAATTGGGAGGAATGCATTCATGAAGCGGTTTCTTGCTGGTTTTCTGACGCTGGTGCTCCTGCTGACCGGGATCACACTGGCGGCTTCCGCGGATACGTGGGAGGATTTTGATGCTCACCTGAACTACGAAGGGGACAAGGTTTATTTCATCGAGTCCGACGGGTCCACCTTCAAGGGCGGCTGGAAAAAATACGTCATTACCTACGATGACGGCTACACGGACGACATCTGGATTTACGCCAAAGAGGACGGTGCCCTGGCCAACAACGAATGGCTGGAGCTGGGCGGCAAGTGGTATTATTTCCCCGGTGTCGTGATGGCAAAGTATACCGAAAAGGATAAGGACACTTACTATTTCTTCGGTGAGGACGGCGCCTGGACCGGTTTGTCCGCGAAAACGCCCGGCTGGGTGAAGAACGGCAGCGATTGGTACTATCTCGAGGCCGATGAAGAATACGACTGGGGAAATTTCTACTGGGGCGGCTCCTATATGATCAACGATGTTCCCTACTACTTTGATAAGAACGGAAAGATGGGTTCCAACGGCTGGCAGAAGGAAACCTGGACCGATTCTTATGATGGAACCACTTACACGTATTGGTATTATGCGCAGCCCAACGGTGCCCTGGCCACCGGCTGGAAGAAGATTGACGGAGTCTGGTATTATTTCAACAAATGGGGCTATATGTACAATGACATTGTGAACATTAAGATCGGCGATAACCATTACGCGTTCCGTGGTTCCGGCGCCATGGTGGAGGACAGCTGGTATTCCAAGACCTGGACCTATGATGACGGCACCACTTATACGGACTGGGTCTACGCCAATAAGGACGGATCCCTGGCTACCGGCTGGAAGAAGATTAACGGCACCTGGTACTACTTCGATAAGTATGGTTGGATGCGGGCGGACGAATTTATCTCCGGCGATGAAGAAGGAAAAATCTACTACTACGTCGATGAGAGCGGCGCCATGGCCACCGGCTGGAAGAAGATCGATGACGAATGGTATTACTTCGATGCCAACGGTGTTTGGGTAACAAATTCCTGGATCAAGGACGGAGATACCTGGTATTATGTTGAGTATACCATGCTGAAGGATGGAACCTATCCCATCGACGGCAAGGAATACACCTTCGACGCCAGCGGCGCATGGATCAAGTAATTCTTTCCGGTTTTCCCGGGGGCGGAGCAATCCGCCCTCTTTTTTTGCGTCCTTTTTGCTGTATACCAGATATTGTATATTTCGTTAAGCACATGCGCTAATTTCGAAAAATAATCGTTAACTTTTTGTAAAATATGATTGAAAAACATTCCCATATGGGGCTATAATGGGACAGAAAACCGTTGTTTTTATAAGCATCGGCAGAAAGGGAGGTTCTTTTTCATGACAGTTCAAAGAAGATGGCTCTGCCTGACACTGGTGCTGGTGATGGCCTTCAGCACCCTGCTCGCAGGTTCCGCCCTGGCGGAAGATTTTGAGATTAAGGACGGCGTGCTGATCAAGTATAACGGCACGGACACCGCTCCGGTCATCCCGTCGAGCGTCACCGCCATCAATGCCCAGGCCTTCAGCCAGAATACCACCGTCACCAACATCGTGATTCCGGATACGGTGACGTCCATCGGCAATAACGCCTTTGAATACTGCACCAGCCTGAAATACGTAACCCTGTCCGACAAGCTCAAGGAGCTTCCGGACAGCGCCTTCAAGGGCTGTGCGAACCTGATCATTGTCCAGGGCAAGCAGCAGGCCCTGAAGGGGGTCACCATCTATTACCCGGTTTCCGCCAATGTGACCTCCATGGGAACCGGCGTCTTCGACGGATGCCCGAAGGTGGTTGTGGACTGCTTCAAGGGTTCCGCCGTGGAAACCTATGCGATCAACAACAACATCAAATATAACTCCATCGATCCCATTATCTATTCCATCAAGGCCGGCGCGGCCCAGTATGTCCTGACTTATTCCTCCACCGCCGCCGGATCCGTCACGATTCCCCTGACCATTGATCCGGAAATCGCCGCCACAAATGAACTGGCCTGGTCCTCCAACAACGTTGCCGTGGCCAAGGTCAGCTCCGCCGGCGCGGTAACCGCCACCGGCGTGGGCGTCTGCAAGGTTGTCGTGGCCAGCAAGGATATCAATGAAGTGACCGTTTCCGTTCCTGTGGTGGTGCTGGACGCCACCAAGGGCTTCCAGAAGCGGGAAGACGGCAATACTTATCACTGCACCGGCAGCTCCTACTCTACCGGCTGGTACAGCGAAAACGGAAAATGGTATTATTTCAATGATCTCGGCATCATGCAGACCGGCTGGGTCAGCGTCAACGGTTCCTGGTATTACCTGAACGCCGACGGCGTCATGCAGACCGGCTGGCTGGAAGACAAGGCAAACAATACCTGGTATTACCTGTCCGCAAGCGGCGCCATGACCACCGGCTGGCTGGAGCTGAACAATACTTGGTTCTACTTTGACAAGACCACCGGCGCCATGTATGCCGACGGCACCTACACCATCGACGGAAAGCAGTACACCTTTGACAAGAAGGGCGCCTGGATCCCGGGCGGCGGCTCCACTGTCGGCTGGAAGAAAGAGGGAAATGACTGGTACTTCTATGTGAACGGAGCGCTGTACTCCGGCTGGGTCAAGAGCGGGAATTCCTGGTACTATATGGATAAAACCACCTACAAGATGGTAGCCGACGAATTTATCTACGATGCCGGACACTACTACTACCTGGCTCCCTCCGGCGCCATGGTGACCGGCTGGAAGCAGTTCGGCAGCACCTGGTATTTCTTCGACGGCAGCGGCGCCATGGTCAC
Organism: uncultured Clostridia bacterium; assembly: GCA_946187775.1. Taxonomy (GTDB): domain Bacteria; phylum Bacillota; class Clostridia; order Christensenellales; family Aristaeellaceae; genus Aristaeella. The sequence continues at coordinate 11,459 of CAMHSI010000026.1, read as the reverse complement.
CGGCTGGGTCAAGAGCGGATCCTCCTGGTATTACATGGATGAGTACGGTGTAATGGTTGCCAACGACTGGGTCTATGACGGCGGATATGTTTACTACATGCTCTCTTCCGGCGCCATGGCCACCGGCTGGCGGTACCTCGACGGCGACTGGTATTATTTCCTGAGCAGCGGCGCCATGGCGACCGGCTGGCTCAAGGACGGAGGCACCTGGTACTATCTGTACGCTGACGGCTCGATGGCAGCTAACACTACCCGGAACATTGATGGCGTATTCTACACCTTCAACGGTTCCGGCGCCTGGGTCGAGTAAATCCGATTCCATCGTCCTTTCAGCCCCCTCTTCCCGAGGGGGCTTTTCGTTTCCCCGACCGTTTGACGGCGTGGGGGAAAAACTATATACTGTTTCCTGGAAGTGAAGAACGAACCGATGGTCCTGGAAGGGAGGAGCCGCGGGGATGAACCTGTTTTATACCTTCAACGAAGCTTTTGTTCCGCAGGTCGGCGCGTCCCTCTGCTCCGTATGCGAAAACAACCGGGAGGCCCCGGAAATCTGCTTTTACCTCGGCGTGCTGGGCGTCGGGGAAGAGCGGCAGCAGCAGCTGTCCGCCCTGGCCGGGCGGTACGGAAGAACCGTTCGCTTTATCCCCCTCGACGGCCTGCGGGAAAGCATCGGGTTTGACTTTGATACCCTGGGCTGGAATGAAGTCATCCTGGCCCGCCTGCTGATCAGCCGCCTGCTGCCGCAGGATGTGGAAAGGGTGCTGTATCTCGACGGGGACACCGTCGTCACCGGCAGCCTGTCCGGGCTGTGGAACATGGATATGAAAGGCTGCGTCCTCGCCGCCTCCATGGAGCCCACCGCCAACCGGGAACGGCGGAATCAGCTGGGGCTGGAAAGCCTGCCCTATTTCAACAGCGGCGTGCTGCTGTTCGACCTGGCCCGGTGGCGAAAAGGGGACTGCGGCCGGCGGGTCCTGGAATATTACCGGCAGAAGGGCGGCCGGCTGTTCGCCCCGGACCAGGATGCCCTCAACGGCGCCCTGAAGGGGGAAATCATCCCCCTGGAGCCGAAATACAATTTCTGCAATATCTACTGGTATTATCCTTACCGGACCCTCCGGCGCCTCCAGCAGCCGGCGGAATATTTTTCCGCCCCGGTTTTTGAAGACTCCTGCCGCGATCCGCGGATCATCCATTACCTGGGGGAAGACAGGCCCTGGCGCCGGGGAAGCCGGCACCGGTATCTCCGGGAGTTTGAGCATTATCTTTCCCTGACCCCCTGGAAGGACCTGCCGAAGGAAAAGGGCTGGGAGCTGCCTCTTTTTTGCTACCGGGCCTTCCGGACGCTGCTGAAGCCCTTCCCCATGCTTCAGTACAGGATCGTGGACCGCCTGATTCCGGCGGTCATGAAATACAGGAAAAGGCAGCGGACCCGGAAATGACAAAAAAACTATCCATTGCACAGAATACGGTGTACAACACCGTCGGCAGCTGCTTCTACCTGGTCTGCCAGTGGCTGGTCACCGTGCTGGTGATCCGGCTGGGATCCGTGGAGTTCGGCGGGATCCTGACATTGGCCATGTCGGTGACAAACGTACTGTTCACCCTGTGCACCTTCGGCATCCGCTCCTACCAGGTCAGCGATTACAGCCGGAAGTATACCACGGGGGAATATGTGACCACCCGGGTTTTCCTCTGCGCCTCAGCGCTGGGGATCACCCTGGTCTACTGCGCGTTTTTTTCCGGCTTCTCCCGCTACGAGGCCGCCTGCGTGCTGGTCTATATGCTCTTCCGTGTCGGGGAAGCCCTGTCCGACGAGCACCAGGCCATCCAGCAGGTCGGCGAGAGGATGGACTACATCTTCTGGTCCTTTGTCCTTCGGGGGCTGCTGCTGGTGGGCACCTTCTCCGCGGCCCTGGTCCTCTTCCGGGACCTGCTGGCCGCCTTTGCAGCCATGGCGGCGTCCACGGGCTGCGTGGTGCTGTTCTTTGAGCTGCCGGTATGCAGGAGGCTGGACCGGTTCTCCTGGCGCTTCAATCCCGGCCGGACCGCAAAGCTCCTGGCGGAGAACATTCCGCTGATGACCAATTCCTTCCTGATGGCCTTCTGCGTCACCATTCCGAGGAGCACCCTGGACGCGGTTCACGGGCATTACCTGATGGGGATCTACGGCTCCGTGGCCGCTCCGGCGGCCATCGTCCAGAGCGCGGTCCTGTGGCTGTACATGCCGTCGATGACCCGGTTCTCGGCGCATTACAATGAAAAGCGGAAGGACGCCTTCCTCCGGCTGAACCGGCAGATGCTCTCCCTGATGGGCGGCGCCGCCGTCCTGGTGCTTGCCGGCGCCGCGCTGCTGGGCCGGTGGGGGCTGGGGCTCCTCTTCGGGGAGGAAATCGCCCGATACAGCTCCCTGCTGCTGCCGACGCTGGTCACCACCGTCCTGATCGCCGCGGAATACTATCTTTCCGCCCTGCTGACCGTGGCGAGGAAGCTGTCTGCCATCCTCGTCTCCAATATCGCCGCCACGGTCGTTACCCTGGTTCTGTCCAATCCCCTCGTCCGGGCGTACGGAGCCCAGGGGGTCAATGATGTCCTTTACTGTTCCATGGGCGTAACGCTGCTGATCCAGGGCGCGGCCCTGGCAAAAGCCGTAAAACGGCAGTTCGGGAGTTGAAAAAGCGTATGTCAACCTATCGTCCGGAGGATCTCCGCCGGGTCTGGAAAACGGAAATGGAAATCTACCAGGCCATTGCCGCCATCTGTGAGCGCCATGGCCTGCGGTATTACGCCGCTTACGGCACGGCCATCGGCGCCGTGCGTCACCGGGGCTTTATCCCCTGGGACGACGATATGGACGTCTGCATGCCCCGGAAGGATTACGATGCCTTCCTGGAGGTTGCCGAAAAGGAGCTGCCCGCAAAAATGGGCATTGAAAGCATCGGCTATACCGAAGGGTTTGTCATGCCCATGGTGAAAATTGTCAACCGGAACACGGTCTTTGTGGAGGAATCCGACGCGGATAAGCGGTACCGCTCCGGGATCTTTGTGGATATTTTCCCCATGGACGCCGCCGCCCCCACGGAAAAGCTGCGGAAAAAGCACCGGCGCCGGTGCCTGCTCCTGGGCCGGTGCATGGTGCTCTCCGAATACAGCCACGGGAAGCTGCCCCCGGGCATGAATCCCCTCCTGGCCGCCGCGGTCCGGGCCGGCTGCGCCCTGGTCCACGGCTGCCTCCGGCTCACCGGATGGAACGCGGCGCGGCTGAACCGGGTCTTTTACCGGGAGGCCACCCGGTATGAGCCGGAAGGGGACCCGGAGGTGTATGTGCTGATGGCTTACTTCTCGGAGTTCGCTACGGAGTATGTACCGTCCGCCTGGCTCTTCCCCACCCGGGAGGTACCCTTTGAAGACATCACGGTCCGGATCCCGAAGGATACGGACGCCTGTCTGCGCAATTATTATGGAGACTATATGCAAATCCCGCCGCCGGAGGAGCGGCACGACCATTGTCCTGTTGTGCTGGAATTTGAAAAGGAATGACCGGGTCTGTTCCGGTCTTTTTTGGTTCCGCTATTGACAGGACTCCGGAACCGTAGTATAACTGTTCGTGAACATGTTGTGGAGGTATTGTTCGTGAACAGTCAGGAATCCAGGATTCTCAGAACGGTGGCGGCAGGGGGATTTGCCAACCAGCGGCAGTTGGCGGAGCGGTCCGGGCTTTCCCTGGGGGTTACCAATCAGGCCCTGCGGCAGCTGGCCGGGATGGGGCTGGTCTCCCGGGAGGCAGGGCTTACGGACCTGGGAAAGGCGGAAATTGAAGCCCGCAGGCCCCGGAACGCCATCATCCTGGCCGCCGGCTTCGGCATGCGGATGGTACCCATCAACCTGGTCTCCCCCAAGGGGCTGCTGGAGGTCCGGGGAGAGCCCCTGGCGGAGCGGCAGATCCGTCAGCTCAAGGAAGCCGGCGTGGAGGATATCACCCTGGTGGTCGGCTTCATGAAGGAGCGTTTTGAATACCTGATCGACCGGTACGGCGTGAAGCTCTTGGTGAATCCGGAGTACGCCGAAAAGAACAACCTGGTCTCCCTCGCCCTGGCCGCGGGCCGGATCTCCAATACCTATATCATTCCCTCTGATATCTGGTGCGCTGAAAACCCCTTCAGCCCCCTGGACATCAGTCCCTGGTACATGGTCAGCGATGAGATGACCGCGGAATCGGATGTAAGGATCAACCGAAAAAACGAGCTGGTTTCCGTTTCCCGGAGCACGCCGGGGAACCGGATGATCGGCATCGCCTATGTCAACGGGGCGGCGGCGGAACGGCTCCGCCAAAGCCTGGAGAAGTTCTCTGCCGATCCCCGGCACGCCGGCGACTTCTGGGAAAGCACCGTCCTGGACGGGGATCGGATGATCCTGCCGGCGCGGCTGGTCTCCAGGGAATCGGTGGTGGAAATCAACACCTATGAGCAGCTGCGGGACCTGGACGGGGAAAGCGGCCACTTGAAGTCCGAAGCTCTGGATGTCATCGGCCGGGTCTTCGGCGTTTCGGCCGAAGAGGTCTCCGGGATCACCGTGCTGAAAAAAGGCATGACCAACCGTTCCTTTCTTTTTACAGCAAAAGGGAAGCAGTATATCATGCGGATCCCCGGAGAGGGGACGGACCGCCTCATCAACCGGCGGCAGGAGGCGGAAGTTTTCCGGATTCTCTCCGGAAAGGGCCTGTGCGACGATCCGGTCTACCTGAACCCGGAGAACGGATATAAAATCACCGCCTACCTGCCGGGGGTCCGGGTCTGCGGCTCGGATTCGGAGGATGATCTGCGGCGCTGCATGGCGCTGCTGCGGCAGTTCCACGGCATGAAGCTGCAGGTGGGGCACACCTTCGATCTCTTCGGCCAGATTGAGTTCTATGAGAGCCTTTGGCAGGGCGCGCCCAGCGCCTATCGGGATTATTCCGAAACGAAGGCGAACGTCCTGGCCCTCCGGGAAATCCTGGAGAAGGAACCGAAGGACTGGTGCCTGACCCATATTGACGCGGTGCCGGACAACTTCCTTTTTTACCGGGATGAAACGGGGCAGGAGCAGCTGCAGCTGACGGACTGGGAATACGCCGGCATGCAGGATCCCCTGGTGGACCTGGCCATGTTCTCCATTTACAGCGGTTATGACAAGGCGCAGGCGGACCACCTGGCGGACCTGTATTTCGGGGAGCCTCCCGCCCCCCGGATCCGGGCCAGGATCTATGCCTACATGGCCGTTGCCGGCCTGCTCTGGTCCAACTGGTGCGAATACAAGCGGAGCCTGGGGGTGGACTTCGGGGAGTACTCCCTCCTGCAGTACCGCTACGCGAAGGAGTTCCGGAAGCATGCCGTCGCCCTTTTCACCCAGGAGTCCCCGCCGGTCTCCCGGGTGCGGCAGGCCGTGATCCTGGCCGCGGGAACGGGAACGCGGATGCGGCCCCTGACTCTTTCTACGCCCAAGCCCCTGATCCGGGTCAACGGAACGAGGATGATCGATACGGTGATCCGGGGCCTGCGGGAAAACGGAATCACGGAGATCTACGTGGTAGTGGGCTGGCTGAAGGAGCAGTTTGCCTCCCTCCCGGAAGAATACCCGGGACTCCGGCTCATCGAAAACCCCTGGTATGACACCTGCAACAATATTTCCTCCCTGTACTGCGCCCGGGAACACCTGGAGAACGCCATTATCCTCGACGGGGATCAGGTGATCCGGAATCCGGCGGTTCTCTCCCCGGAATTCACCCGCTCCGGCTACAATGCTGTCTGGTGTGAAGGAGAAACGAAGGAATGGCTGATGCAGGCGGAAGGCGGCCGGGTCACGGGATGCTCCCGCAGCGGCGGAAAGCACGGATGGCAGCTGTATTCCGTTTCCCGGTGGACCGCAGAGGACGGACGGAAACTGCGGCGCCACCTCGAGGAGGAGTTTGAGCGGAAGCGAAACCGGCAGATTTACTGGGACGATGTGCCCATGTTCTGCCATTTCCCGGAATACGAGCTGGGTATCCGTGAAATGGCGCCCGGGGACGTGACGGAAATCGACAGCCCGGAGGATCTGGCCGCGGCGGAAGCGGCGGAAGCGCCGAAAAAAGCGTAAAAAAAGGCCCGGCATCGCTGCCGGGCAGGGGGTATACAAGGAGGCTTGTGCCATGGAACTGAAGACCGCGAACAAAAAACAGATCGACTGGATGATTACGCTCGTGCCCTTTGCCCTGATCCTGGGCGTTGCCCTGCTCCTGTTCCTGTTTCCGGAGCAAAGCAACGGAATCATCTCGCAGGTACGCTTCTTCTTCGGGGACACCCTGGGTTCCTATTATCTGCTCATGGGCCTGGGCGTGCTGGTGATTTCCCTGTTCCTGAGTTTTTCCAAATACGGGGACATCGTCCTGGGTGGAAAGAATGAGAAGCCGAAGTACTCCTTCTTCACCTGGGGCAGCATGATGTTCACCTGCGGCCTGGCGGCGGACATCCTCTTCTATTCCTTCTCGGAATGGGTCATGTATGCCTCCAATCCGCACCTGGCGGAAATGGGCGGCAGCATCACGGAATGGGCGGGGGTCTTCCCCCTGTTCCACTGGAGCTTTATCCCCTGGGCGTTCTATCTCGTGCTGGCCGTTGCCTTCGGCTTTATGATGCACTGCCGGAAGCGGGACAGGGAGCGGTTTTCCGAGGCCTGCCTGCCGGTCATCGGGGAAAAGCATGCCCACGGTCTGGCGGGCCGGATCATTGACCTGTTTGCCCTCTTTGCCCTGCTGGCCGGAACCGCAACCACCTTCTCCGTGGCAACGCCCCTGATGGCGGAGATTATCGTGACCCTCTTTGGAATCCATCTCAGCCGGACCGCAGTGACCATCATTATCCTGCTGATCACCTGCGGGGTGTATACCTACGCCGTGCTCCACGGCTTCCGGGGAATCAGCTTTCTGGCAAAGCTCTGCATCTATCTGTTCTTCGGCCTGCAGATCATCGTCCTGCTGGTCGGCGGCCAGGGGCGGTTTATCATCGAGAACGGCATCCAGAGTCTCGGAAAGATGGTGCAGGAATTCATCGGTCTGAGCACCTTCGCCGATCCCGGCCGGACCAGCAATTTCCCGCAGGACTGGACCATTTACTACTGGGCTTACTGGATGGTCTGGTGCATCGCAGCGCCCTTCTTCATCGGGAATATTTCCCGGGGCCGGACCATCCGCCAGACGATCCTGGGCGGTTATGTCTTCGGCGTTGGAAGCACCATCAGCTCCTTCATCATTCTCGGTAACCACAGTCTCGGGATGCAGGTGGGTGGCAAAGCGGATTTTATCGCCATGTATGAGCAGAGCGGCGACCTGTATGAGCTGATCATCAATATCATCAAATCTATGCCGGGCAGCACCTTCATCCTGGTCCTGACCATGCTGTGCATGATCTTCTTCTACGCGACCAGCTTTGATTCCATCGCCTACACCGCCGCCCGCTACAGCTATAAAAAGCTCGGGGAAAACGAAAAACCCCACACGCTGGTGACCCTGCTCTGGTGCCTGCTGCTGATCGTCCTGCCCATCGCCCTGGTCTTCTCCGAAAGCAGCATGAACAATATCCAATCCGTCAGCATCATCAGTGCCTTCCCCATCGGGATCATCATGATCCTCATGATCTGGGGCTTCCTGAAGGACGCGAAAAAATACCGGACGGAGTCGGAGGAGCCGAAAAAACCGTAAAAAAATACCCGGCATCGCTGCCGGGCAGGGGGTACAAATATCATAGCCGGTTGCTGTCCTCGGCCCGGGAGTAGGCTTTCTCCAGCCTCCGGGCAATCGCCTCCGGCCAGAAGCGCCGGAACATCTCGTAATCCTCCCGGGATCTCAGGTTCTCCCCGATGATCCCGGAGGTGGTGGATTCCCCGTGGATCCTGTGATACATCTGAACGGTCGGTTCGTATACGAACCGGCCTTTTTCGCGGCTCAGCTTCTCCGACATTTCCCAGTCCAGGTTGCTCCGGAAATGATCGTCAAAGCGCCGGTCCCCCAGGACCGGGCGAATATAGGTCACGGAGGGGCAGCAGATGGCGTTTCCGAAGCGCAGGGACAGCCTCCTGGCGAAGATCCAATCCGGAAAAAGCCGGATGGGTAAAAGCAGCAGCCTCTTCGTCCGGAGCAGGCGGTTCTCCGGAACCTTTTCCCCGTTCCGCAGCTCCCCGTAATTCGTGAAATAGAGCACCGGCCTGTCCGCCCGGTTGATCCGCTCCAGCATGCTTTCGCAGTATCCGGGCTCATAGATGTCATCCTGGTGGGCGATGGTGGTCAGCCCTGTCCCGCCTTCCTCCAGGGCGAAATTCCAGTCCCCGGCGATCCCCGCCTTTCCGCGGTTCACGGAAAGCGGAATCCCGTATTTCCCCGCCAGGGAGGAAATGTATTCCCCGGGGGTGGAGGTCACCATCCGGATTTCGCTCCGGACGCGCTGCGCCATCAGGGAGCGGATGCACTCCTCCAGGAAGGGGCTTTCCCCGTAGGCGCAGATCACCCATGTGTGGTCCGCGGCGGTGTAATGCATGCTTTGTTTCATTTTTGTTCCGGCTTTCCCTGTTTTTCCCGCGTCTCCCGGATCGCGGTGTTCTGAATCAGCTCCGTCATCTGGTGGCGCATGGCCGCCAGCTTCCTGTCCAGCAGGAAAATCTTCATCACCAGCAGGAAAATCACCACCAGGAACACAAGGTTGGCCGGGCTTTCAATCCCGATCACCCAGGAAAGCCAGGTTGCGAAGCCGGGAAAGACGGACAGGACCACCAGCAGCCCCGCCGTCCCGATCCAGAAGAAGGCTTCCTCCGCCTTCATCTTCGATTTGCGGATGTTCAGGAAAACATATACAAAGGAGGACAGCGCCCCGATCAGCAGCAGGACCCTAACCGTTATGGACATTTGCATCCCCCTTTCTCCGGAACCACTGGAAAATCAGAATACTGGACAGCATATGGGCCATGTATCGAACGCTCCGCCAGGGATTCAGGTAGCTTTCCCCCGCTGTCCTTTCCCGCATCACCACCGGGCTTTCCTCCACCCGCGCCCCGCAGCGAAGCAGGTAGGCCAGGGTGTCCGGCTCCGGGCTGGAGTTGATGTTGAATCCCATCACCCGCAGCAGGTTCTTGCCGTACATCCGCATCCCGGAGGTGGAATCCGTCACCTTCTTCCCCGTGGTGAGCCGGATGGCCCAGTCCAGCAGGGCGTTCCCGGCGGTCCGCGGGGTCAGCTGCCGCTTTCCCTCCAGGAACCGGCTTCCGATCACGATGTCATCCCGGTTCTTTTCCATTTTTTCCGCCATTTCCGGAATATATTTCGGATCGTGCTGCCCGTCCGCGTCAATCTGGATGGCCGCGTCGTACCCTTCCTCCCAGGCGTAGCGCATCCCGGTCTGGAGGGCTCCGGTCAGTCCCAGGTTCACCCGCAGGTCGATCAGCGGGTATCCGTGCTCCCGGCAGAGCTGCGCGGTGGCGTCCACGGATCCGTCATTCACCACCACGTAGTCATACCCGGGAACCGTCTCCCGCAGCTCCTCAATGACCCGCACAATATTCTCCGACTCGTTGTAGGCCGGAACAATGATCAACAGCTTCACAAAAGGCTCCTTTCCGCTTCGGACGCTATTTTATACATAAAGGGCCGCGCATTTCATCAGTACCGCGGAAAACCCGACAAACCCGATGCCCGCGAAGAACGCCCCGTTGTATACCGCCCGGTTCACTTCGTTCCGGACCCTCCCGGAAAAGAGCAGCATAATGGCCGGGAAGAACAGCGGCAGCAGGTACCTGGGCTGGCATCCGTTGATGGTGTCCAGCCCCACCGGGGTAAAGGCAATGTACATGGAGGTCGCAACCAGCGCTGCCGTTCCGAACAGGATCAGCAGCATGGCCCCCCGGCTCCATCCCTTTCCCGGAATGTCCAGGTCCCTTCCGTCCCGGTCCGTAAAGGCCAGGGCCGCCAGCAGGACCAGATAAAGGTTAGAATACGGAGCGGTGCCCAGGTAGGCAAAGAAGGTGGCAAACAGGGAGAAACCGTCGGGATTGAGGTAATCCCGCAGGAACCGGAACAGGATTTCCGCATACCGCAGCGGATCCGACAGGATCGCCCCCACCTGTCCCCCGGAGCTGACCGTCGTCCCGCCCCGGGAGTCGCCATATTCAGCCGTAGTCAGGAAGGGAATCATAAAGGACAGCACCAGGGTGGCCATCGCCAGGAACGTAAGGCCTGTATAGCACCGCCGCTGGGCTTTGCCGGTGAACTTCTCCCTGCGCATAAACAGCGGAAGCAGCAGGATCGGGAAATAGATCTCCTTCGGCGCGCATCCCGCCAGCAGGGCCCCCAGCATAATCAGGATATTTTTCCATTGCAGCTTCTTTTCCGGCTCCTGCCATTCCCGGACCAGGTAACTCATCCCCAGCGCCAGGAAGGAGGTCACTCCCGCGTCATAGCTGAAGGTGGAGGCCAGGAAGAAATTCAACGGAATCAGCAGCACCGCGGAAAGGATCATCTTCCCGCTCTTCAGCCGCCGGATCGCGAAATACCCCACAGTGGCGTAACTCAGCAGGCCGAAGAAACGCCCCATAGACCAGATCCAGTGATAGGGCAGCCCCAGCGCCCGCCCGAGGAACAGCCCCGCTCCGGTGAAGGCGTACCAGAAATGCCGAAGTCCCGGCATTCCGCTCCGCCATTTGGCAATCCCCGACTGGTTCAGCCGGTCCTGCTCTTTGATCGTCCCGTCAAAATAGGACAGCGTCAGGTCATAGCTGTTGCCCGGCGTCATGGTGAACTCATCCTGCCATGTGTACCTGGCGTTTCCAAGGTAAGAAAACCGAAGCGCGTTGGCCGCGTGGGTTTCCTCGTCCCAGCTCACCAGGCTTGCCGGAAGGAAAAAGGTCAGGACGCTCCCCATCAGCAGGCAGAAAACCAGGAAGAAGACCTCCGGCTTTTTTCCCAGCGTCTTCCGGAAGCAAAGCAGGCACCCAACTGCCGCGGCCGCGAGCAGGCTGAAGGCGTTCAGCACAAAATTGAAGGGTCTTCCCAGCAGGTACGGCAGGTACAGCCGCAGCCCCACCCAGGTGATCCCTCCGGCGCAAAGGAAGATCAGGGCGTTGATCGCCGTCTTCCGGGGGTCCTCCAGGATGCCCCGCTTTGCCGCCCGGAAGCAGTTCACAATCCTTGTCCATCCGTGTACCGCCCACAGGAGCATGGAAATCAAAAAGATCAGCGCCGCCACCCGGACAATGCGTCCCTTCAGCATGGATCCGGGAATCAGGATCTTCTCCCCCTCCGCGTCCTCCGTGCGGATTTCCCGGATCGCGGCGCTTCCGTCAACCTTCACCAGGACCTTTGAATACGACTCCCGGGGAACCCAGAAGTCCATCTCCGCCATTCCCTCCAGGCAGAAGGCTTCCGCCGCGTTCACCTCCGGGGCTTCCTCCGTCCCGGCCTT
>CAMHSI010000025.1 GCA_946187775.1 uncultured Clostridia bacterium | reverse complement strand
AGATGCTGGCGGACGTGATGAAGTGCCCCGTGGCGACCACGGTGAACACGGAAGGGCCGGCCCTGGGCGTGGCCATCCTGGCCGGCGTTGGCGCCGGACTGTACGGCAGCGTGCAGGAAGCCTGCCGGGCGATGATCCACGTGAATCCGGCGCAGGATCCCATTGAAGAGAACATTCCGAAGTACGCGAAGGTGTATGAGGTTTACAAAAAGCTGTACACCGCGAACAAGGAACTGTTCAAAGACCTTGGGAAGATCTGAGAGGAGATTCGCGAATGAAATGCCAGTTTTGCAGCTGCATGGACAGCAAGGTAATTGATTCAAGGCCCACGGATGACGGAAACAGCATCCGCCGGAGAAGGGAATGCATCAACTGCGGCCGGCGGTTTACCACCTACGAGAAGGTTGAACTGAGCCCGCTGTTTGTGGTGAAGCGGGACGGAAGACGGGAAGGATTTGACAGCCAGAAGATCAAGGCCGGCATCCTTCACGCCTGCGACAAGCTGCCGGTGAGCATGCAGCAGATTGACGAGATCGTTACCCGGGTGGAGCAGAAAGCCTACTCCGGCATGGACGGAGAGATTCCTTCGGAGAAGATCGGCGACATGGTGATGGCGGAACTGAAGGACCTGAATGACGTTGCGTACGTCCGGTTCGCTGCGGTTTACAGGAAGTTCACGGACGTTGGCGCGTTCATGAACGAACTGCAGAAACTGGTGGACGAGAAAATGTGAGGGGGAAACGGGAATGAGCATCAAATGTGAAGTATGGGGAAAATCCCCGAAGGGCAAGGATGTCCATAAGTTTACGATGACGAACGCCATGGGGGCTTCCGTATCCGTGATCGAATGGGGCGCGATCTGCACCTCCATCATCGTTCCGGACGCGGGGGGCAACATGGATGACGTTGCCCTGGGCTTTGATTCCCTGGACCGATACATTGCGCCCCACGGCTGTTTCGGCGACACGGTGGGCCGGTATGGCAACCGGATCGGCAAAGGGAAATTCTGCATCGACGGCAAGGAATACCAGGTGGCCCTGAACGACCACGGGGTGAACCACCTGCACGGCGGAAACGTCGGGTTCTCCTCCCACTTCTGGACCGGAACGCCGAAGGAAGGGAAGTTTGAGGATTCCGTTTCCTTCCACCGGATCTCCCCGGACGGCGAGGAAAACTACCCGGGCAACCTGGACGTGACGGTGACCTACACCTGGAATGACATGTGCGACCTGTCGATCCGGTACGAGGCGACGACGGACAAGCCCACGCTGTGCAACCTGACGAACCACACCTACTTCAACCTGGCCGGGCATAAGCACGGAACGGTCAAGGACCATGTGGTTTCCATCGACGCGGACGTGATTACGAAGGTGGACGACGGGCTGATTCCCACGGGAGACTATATGGCCGTTGCGGATACGCCCCTGGACCTGCGGGACGGGCTGCTGATTGAAGAAGGACTTGAGGTTATGGATTCCTGCCCCCAGATGATTCCGGCGGGCGGATATGACCACAACTTTGTGCTGCGGAAGGGATCGGCCATGGGTGCCGCCGCCAGCGTGTGGCACGAGGAAAGCGGACGCTACATGGAGGTGCTGACGGACCAGCCGGCCATCCAGCTGTACACCGCCTGCACCACGGACATGGAGGGCGGCAAGGAAGGCATGCATTACGGGCATTATTCCGGATTCTGCCTGGAAACCCAGCACTGCCCGGACGATCCGAACCACCCGAATTTCCCGGGGACCACGGTGCTGCGGCCCGGGGAGAAATATGACACCACCACCATCTACGCCTTCCGCGCAGATGAGTAAAAACCAAAGGAAATAAAGCAAAAGACCTGCAGGACGCAGGCCTTTTGCTTTGCATAAAAGCTATTCCTTTTCTCCGGAATCGCCGGCGGGAAGCTCCTCGAGGCCGGAGAGCTTCCTCCGGATGGTCTTCGTGCGGGAGACCGCGGAATCGATGGATTCCCCGGCCTGCTCCAGCCGGTGCCGGGTAGCCTCGAGGGTTTCGGCAAAGCGGGCAAAATCGGTTTTGATTTCCCCCAGGAGCTGCCAGACCTCGTTGCTGCGCTTTTCGATGGCCATGGTGCGGAAGCCCATCTGCAGGGCGTTGAGCATGGCGGAAAAGGTGCCGGGACCGGCGATGACCACCCGCTCCTCCCGCTGGAGGGTTTCCACCAGGTCCGGATACTGGATGGCCTCGGCATAGAGGCCTTCCACCGGCAGAAACATGACCGCGAAATCGGCGGTATGGGGCGGGGAGATATACTTGGAGGAGATCTTCTTCGCCTCGGCCTTCAGGCGCTGGACCAGGGCTTTCCGGGCGGCTTCCGCGGCGGCGGCATCGCCGGCCTGGGAGGCCTCGGAGAGGCGGATATAATCCTCCTGGGGGAATTTGCTGTCCACGGCCAGGAAGACGGTTCCGCCGCTGCGGTCCGGAAGGCGGATGGCAAACTCCACCCGCTCCGGGGAGCCGGGAACCACCGCGACATTTTCCTCATACTGGCCGGGGGCCAGGGTTTGGCGGATGAGGCCGCCCAGCTGCATTTCGCCCCAGATTCCGCGGGTCTTTACATTGGTGAGGACCTTTTTCAGGTCTCCCACGCCGGCGGCGAGGGTATGCATTTCCCCCAGTCCCTTATAGACGGATTCCAGCCGCTCGCTGACCTGGGCGAAGCTGGCGTCCAGCTTTTTATCCAGGCTTTCCGAAAGGCGCTGGTCCACGGTTTTCCGCATTTCCGCCAGCTGGCGCTCATTCTCCAGGCGGAGGGCGTTGATCTTCTCCTCCTGGTTGCGGGTGGAGAGCAGCACCTGGCGCTGCATGCTCTCCAGGAGGGAGGACTGGTTCTGGCCCACCTGGGACATGGTGGTGAGGAGATTCTGATTGGCCGCCTGGAGGGAGGAAACGGATTCATCCCGCTGGGCATCCAGCTCATCGAGCAGCTGGTTGCCCAGGGATACAAGGCTGTTTTCCTGCCGGAGGCGGGAGCTTTCCTGGCGGTGGACCAGGGAGGCCTGCCGGACTACCAGGATGACCAGGAGCACCAGGCAGGCGAGAAGAAGATAGAATTCGTATGTCATGACAGTTGATTCCAGGTCCCGGCCGCTTCGGCGGGAGGAAAATCAGATTTCCCGGCGGCCCTCGAGGGCCTTCAGGAGGGTGACTTCATCGGTGTATTCCAGGTCGCCGCCGACGGGGACGCCATGGGCGATACGGGTACAGCGGATGTTCATGGGATGCAGGAGGCGGGCGATATAGGAAGCGGTAGCCTCGCCCTCCACATCCGGATTGGTGGCCAGGATGACCTCGGTGACCTTTTCGGAGCCAAGGCGGGACAGGAGCTCCCGGATATGGATATCATCCGGGCCAATGCCCTCCATGGGGGAAAGGGTTCCGTGGAGCACGTGGTAAAGCCCGGCGTACTCGTGGGTCCGCTCCAGGGCCGCCACATCCCGGGGATCCCGGACGACGCAGATCTGGCCGTTGTGGCGCTCGGGATCCGCGCAGACGGAACAGAGGTCACCGGCGGCGTAATTGCCGCAGACCTTGCAGAAACGGATGGCCTTGCGGCCTTCCCAGAGGGCGACGGACAGGCTGCGGACATCCTCCATGGGCATGGAGGCAATATAGTACGCAAAGCGCAGGGCCGTTTTCGGTCCGACGCCGGGAAGCCGGTGCAGCTCCGCCGCCATGGTTTCAATGGGTTCGATCTGTCCGCTCATATCAGAAGAGACCGCCCATTCCGGGAGCCATGCGGCTCATGGTGGTTTCGCGGGCTTCCTCGCCCTTGCGGAGGGCCTCATTCACCGCAGCCATGACCAGGTCCTGCAGCATCTCGATATCATCGGGATCGACGACCTGGGGATCGATGGTGATGGAGGTGAGCTCGCGCTTGCCGGAGACCTTGACGGAAACCATTCCGCCGCCGGCAGTGGCTTCATATTCCGCCGCGTCGAGCTGCTCCTGGGCTTCCTGCATCTGCTGCTGCATTTTCTGGGCCTGGCGCATGAGCTGCTGCATGTTGGCTCCGCCTCCGAAGCCTCCGAAGTTCTGTCTTGCCATGGTTGGGATTCTCCTTTCAATTCTCTTTACGGATTCTATTGCGGGAAGGGGGCTCAGGCAGAGCCGGGAGCCGGGCCTTCCGGGGAAACGGGGGGAAGGGCGGCGAGGGAGGTTACCACATCGTCCAGGATGGCCATGACGTAGGGCATTCCCTTGCCGGAACGGTTCTGGAGCAGGATCTCCGAACTGGTGATTTTCGTGACGGGGGAACGGAGCTGGGAAACCAGGAGAGTGCAGGGGGCATCCTCCCGGAGGACGAAGACGCCGGCGATACAGCGGCCGTTGGACCCGTTCTTGTTGAAGGCGAAGCAGCGGACACCCTTGCCGCCGCGGTTCTGGGGCTCAAAGTCCACTTGGGGGATGCGCTTGGCCCAGCCGCGCTCGGAGAAGAGGATCACCTCATCGCCGGAAGTGAGCTGGGAGAAGCTGCAGACCTCATCCCCGGCATCCACGGACATGGCCCGGACACCGGAAGCGGTGCGGCCCTGGGCGGGAACGCCGGAGAGGGGGAAGCGGATGCTCATGCCGTCCCGGGAGATGAGGAGCAGATCGCTGTCGCCGGCGGCGGGACGTACATCCAGGAGCCCGTCGTCCTTCTTCAGGGAGAGGGCGGGGTACTTCCGGGAGCGGACATCGTAATCCGCGGCGGCGGTGCGCTTGATCATGCCGTGCTTTGTGACAAAGAGGAAATCGGGCATGGCCTTCAGCTTCGCGGAATCGGCGGTGAGCATGTAGAGGGCCTGTTCCCCGTCCTCCAGCCCGGCAAGGACGCCGGCCAGCTGCTGGCCCCGGTCCCGGGGCTTGCTTTCGGCGAGCTTGCCCACACCGACGGGATAGCAGTTGCCGTGGTCGGTGAAGATATACAGGGTTTCGGCGGTGGTGCAGGGGAGGAAGAACCGGGCGGATTCCTCGAAGCTCTCCTCCGGCGCGGGCAGGGGGGTACGCTTCAGCTGGGCCGGCCAGACCCGCTTGAGGTAGCCTCCCTGGGTGAAGACGACCACAGCGTCCTCGGGCACGGGGGTATTGTCCGGCAGCTCCACGGGAACCTCCTCGGGGGATTCCAGGGTTGTGCGGCGCTCGTCCGCGTACTGCTCTCCCAGGGCTTCCATTTCCTTACGGATAACCTCCCGAAGCTTGCGCTCGCTCTTCAGGATGCCCTCGAGGCGGCTGATGAGCTTCAGGATATCCGCGTATTCCTTCCGGAGGGCTTCCACCTCCAGGTTGGTGAGGCGCTGGAGGCGCATATCCAGGATGGCCTGGGCCTGGACCTCGGTGAGGGAGAAGCGCTCCATGAGGGCGGTACGGGCTTCCTTCGGGCTCCGGCTGGCCCGGATGAGGGCGATGACTTCGTCCAGGTTATCCAGGGCGATCATGAGGCCTTCCAGGATATGGGCCCGGGCCTTGGCCTGGCGGAGCTCATACTCGGTGCGGCGGGTGACGACCCGCTTCTGGTAATCAATATATCCGGCGATGAGCTCCTTCAGGGTCAGGAGCACCGGCTTGCCGCCGGCGATGGCCACCATGTTGACGCCGAAGGTGACCTGGAGATCGGAATACTTGTAAAGATAGGCCAGGACCTTGGCCGGATCGGTATCCCGGCGGAGCTCGATGACGGCGCGCATACCGGTGCGGTCGCTCTCGTCCCGGATGTCGCAGATTCCGCCCAGGGCCGCCTTCTTTTCCTCGGTGAGCTTCTGGATCTTCTCCAGCATGGCGGCCTTGTTCACCTGGTAGGGAACCTCGGTGATGACCAGCAGCTTACGGCCGTTGGTTCCGTCCTCCACATGGACCCGGGCCCGGAGGGTGAGCCGGCTGCGGCCGGTTTCATATCCCTTGCGGATTTCATCGTTGTTGAGGAGGACGCCCCCGGTGGGGAAATCCGGACCGGGGAGGATGCGCATGAGCTCATCGAGGGTGATATCGGGATTGTCCATCTGGGCCAGGACGGCGCGGATGGATTCCCCCAGGTTATGGGTGGGGATATTGGTGGCCAGGCCGACGGCGATGCCGTTGGCCCCGTTGACCAGGAGGTTCGGGAAGCGGGCCGGAAGCATATCCGGCTCCTTGAGGGTATCGTCAAAATTCAGGCGGAAGGGGACGGTATCCTTTTCAATGTCCCGGAGCATCTCCATGGCCAGGGGGGTCATCCTGGCCTCGGTATAACGCATGGCGGCGGCGCCGTCCCCGTCGATGGAGCCGAAGTTGCCGTGGCCGTCCACCATGGGGGCGCGCATGGCAAAATCCTGCGCCATATGGACCAGGGCGCCGTAGACGGAGGAATCCCCGTGGGGATGGTATTTACCGAGGCAGTCGCCGACGATACGGGCGCACTTGCGGTGGGGCTTGTCGGGAGTGGTGCCCAGCTCCATCATGGTATAGAGGATACGCCGCTGGACGGGCTTGAGCCCGTCCTCCACCCGGGGAAGGGCGCGCTCGAGGATGACGTGCTCGGCATAGGGCATCATGCTGTTGTGCATGACATCCTCCATGCTGACATCCAGGATGCGGGAGGGATCATCCTTCGCAATGGGTTTTTCCGGTTCCCTGCGCTTTGCCACGGATCACATCCCCCTTTCAGCCAGGCTCCGGTCGAAGGCAGCGGCGGCCGCGGAATCGGCGCGGGACGCGGAGCTCTGTTCCAGCTTTTCGTCGAAGGTATCTTCCTTGTTGAAATCAGCGTGCTCGCTGATATAGTCCCGGCGGGGCTCCACCTTGTCCCCCATGAGGACGGTGGTGAGCCGGTCCACCAGGGCGGCATCCTCAATGGAGACGCGCATGAGCTTGCGCTTTGAGGGATCCATGGTGGTTTCCCAGAGCTGCTCGGGATTCATTTCACCGAGGCCCTTGTACCGCTGGAGGACGTAGCCCTTGCCGGCGGCGCGGGTGGCCTTGGACAGCTCCTTGTCATCATAGGCGTAGATCACGTTCTGCCCCTTCTGGACCTTATAGAGGGGCGGCATGCCGATATACACATGGCCGTTGGTAATCAGGTCCTTCATATAGCGGAAGAAGAAGGTCAGGAGGATGGCCCGGATATGGGCCCCGTCCTGGTCGGCATCGGAAAGGATGATGACCTTGCCGTATTTCAGGTTATCCAGGGAGAAGCCCTCGTCAATGCCGGTTCCCAGGGCGGTGATGAGGGAACGGAATTCCTCATTGGCCAGGACCTGGTCGAGATGCTTCTTTTCCACGTTCAGGGGCTTGCCCCGGAGGGGGAGGATGGCCTGGAAGCGGCGGTCGCGGCCCTGCTTGGCGCTGCCGCCTGCGGAATCGCCCTCCACGATGAAGAGCTCGTTATCCTCCCATTTCCGGCCGGTGCAGGAGGAGAGCTTGCCCACCAGGGGAGCGGCCTCCAGCTGGCTGGCCTTGCGGATATTGTCACGGGTTTTGCGGGCGGCCTCCCGGGCCTGGGCGGCGCGGATGGCCTTGGACACGATGGCGGAGGCAACCTCCTGGTTTTTGAGGTTATCGAGCCAGTCGGTGAGTTGCTGGGAGATGATGGCCTCCACCGCGGGACGGACCTCGCTGTTGCCCAGGCGGCCCTTGGTCTGCCCCTCGAACTGGGGATTCTTGACCATGGTGGTGAGGACGCAGGTAAGGCCCTCGCGGAAATCCTCGCCGGAGAGGTTGTTGTCCTTCTCCTTCAGGAGGCCGACCCGGCGGGCATAATCGTTGAAGCACTTGGTGAAGGCGGCCTTGAAGCCGGTTTCATGGGTGCCGCCCTCGGGGGTGGTGATATTGTTGACATAAGAGAAAAGGCTCTCGGTGAACCCGTCGGTATACTGGATGGCGGCGCGGCAGATGACCGTATCCCGCCGGCCTTCCAGGTAGATGACATCCTCCTGCAGGGCGGTTTTCCCGGCGTTGAGGTAGAGAACATAATCGGAAATGCCGCCTTCATAGCAGAAGACCCGGGTGCGGGCTTCCGGATCGGAAAGGCGCTCATCGGTGAAGGTGATGCGGACACCGCGGTTCAGGTACGCCAGCTCCTGCAGGCGGCGGGAAACGGTTTCCGTGTTGAATTTCACATCCTCAAAAATCCGGTCGTCCGGCAGGAAACGGACGAGGGTGCCCTTCTTGCGGGTGCTCCCCAGGGTTTCCAGGGGGCCGGAGGGCTTGCCGGCGGCGATCTTCTTCGTTGCCGGATCGATATCGGAGGTGAAGGACATGCGGTAATGGGTCCAGTTGAGGTAGACATCCACGGTGAGCCAGCGGCTGAGGGCGTTGACAACGCTGGCGCCCACGCCGTGAAGGCCGCCGGAATAATTGTAATTGTCGTTATTGAACTTGCCCCCGGCGTGGAGCACGGTGAAGATCACCTCGACCCCGGGGATGCCCATGGTGGGATGCGTATCCACGGGCATGCCGCGCCCGTTGTCCCACACGCTGGCGGACCCGTCCTTATGGAGGGTGACGGTGACCTCGTCGGCAAAGCCGTTGGCGGCCTCATCGATGGCGTTATCCACGATTTCCCAGAGCAGGTGATGCAGGCCGCGGGAGGAAGTTGTGCCGATGTACATGCCGGGACGCATGCGGACGGCTTCCAGGCCTTCCAGCACCTGAATATTCCCGGCGTTATAGGTTTGCGGTGTCATAGGTACTCCTTCGGTGAATCAAATATGGTAACCAATCTATTATACCATGGGAGGGGGACAAAAGAAAAGGGGAACACTATATTTTGTGGGAGAAAGAGGGCCTGAACCGGGGACGAAAGTATTGACACGGCCGGGGAAAACGGGGATAATTATGGGGTTATGAAGGGAGAGATGCGCATGAAGCGCTTTTTATGCGGAATCCTGTGCCTTTGCCTGCTGTGCGGGGGGATGGCCTTCGCGGCGGCGGAGGAGGAGGAAGAGGATCCGGGCCTGATCGACGAGCTGATTGACGAGGAGCTGGAGGAGATCGAGGAGACCCCCGTGAATCCGGAGCTGCAGACCGGCGAGGTTTATCCCACGCCGACGGCGGAGGATTTCGACCTGAATTCCCCGGCGCTCTACACCTGCAAAATCGCGCCCAACCGCTCGGTGTTCAAGGTGATGGACCGGACCTACGCCAACAAGAACGTGCTGATCCGGGGAAGATCCTCCTCCATGGAGGCGGAGATCCTGTATGTGGGCCTGCGGTGGTTCATCGTGCGGGTCGACAACCAGATCGGATACGTTGTGCGGGAATGGGTGGAATTCGGATCCATCAAGGCGGTGGACCCGGCGGGCACGGCTCCCTTCAACGTGCAGAAGCACAGCTATACGGCGGTGGCGGCCAAGGCCTGCCATGTGCGGAAGAACATGACCTACAACATGGGGGCGGAGGATGACGGAAACAACTACGTGATCCTGAATCCCGGGACGAAGCTGACGGTATGGAAGTTCTACAAGGGCTGGGCCGTTGTGAACTACATGCGGGAATACGGCTACATCGATCCCAACGAGCTGGCGGACCTGCAGCCCGTTTCCCCCACGGACGAGGAAATGTACGAAGGATGCCCCATCGCGGCCTACACCAGCTATTACAAGATGGTGCAGACGAAGAACAACATCAGCCGGATCAAGAACATCGGGATCGGCTGCGGGCTGATTTCCATGATCCTGGAGCCCGGGCAGACCTTTAACGGGAACGACGTGATGGGCCCCTACGGCCCCAAGCGGGGATACGAGCCGGCCATCGTCATGAAGGACGGGAAGGACGTGTTGGGCTACGGCGGAGGCACCTGCCAGGTTTCCAGCACGCTGTACAACTGCGTGCGGCAGCTGCCGGGACTGCGGGTGGACCACCGGCGGGCCCACGGGCTCAGCGGCGCCACGTACCTGCCGATCCACTGCGACGCGGCGGTGGGCACGGACACCCAGAACTTCATTTTCACCAACATGTATGACTATCCGATCCGGATTGACGCCACCTCCAGCGGCGACGGCGCGCTGTCCATACGGATCTACAAGGTGCACAACTGAGAAAGCGGAAAAGCGCGGCGGGGTCGCGCTTTTTCCCGTTTAAAACAGAAAAAGCAAAATATGTACGTATAATTTTCAGGCTTCGATGTTTTCAGGTGCTGTCAAATATGGTAAAATCCGGTATGTAAGAAAACGACAGATGCCGGGATTCGGCAGGGAGGATTCACATGATCGACTTACAGCATGTAACCAAGACGTACGCGAAAAACAGCAAGAAGGCTGTGGACGACCTGACGCTGAAGGTGGAGGGCGGGGAGCTCTTCGGATTCATCGGACCGAACGGCGCGGGCAAAACCACGACCATCAAGATGATGACCGGCGTGCTGCAGCCGGATGAGGGCACCATTACCATGGCGGGCCACCGGATGGACAGCGAGCGGCTGGAAGCGCAGCGGATGATCGGTTTTGTGCCGGACGGAAACGACCTGTACGACCGGCTGACGGGCATGGAATACCTGAACTTCATGGCGGACATTTACGGGGTGGACCAGGCGAAGCGCAAGGCCCACATTGAAAAATACCTGGACATCTTCTCCCTGGAGGATGCCATCAATAACCAGGTGCGCTCCTACAGCAAGGGCATGAAGCAGAAGCTGGTGGTGATCGGCGCGCTGATCCACAACCCGCCGGTATGGATCCTGGACGAACCCCTGGGAGGACTGGATCCCCGGGCGGCCCACCTGCTGAAGGAGGAAATGATCCGGCACTGCAAGGAAGGAAACACGGTGTTCTTCTCCACCCACGTGCTGGAGGTGGCGGAAAAGCTGTGTACGCGCATCGGCGTGATCGCGGAAGGCAGCCTGAAGGCTGTGGGTACCCTGGACGAACTCCGCTCCGGAGAAACCGGCGCCAGCCTGGAGGATCTGTTCCTGGAGCTGACGGATAACGGAGGCGAAGAGGAATGACTTCATTTTTCGCACTGCTGAAGCTTCAGCTGCTGAGCCGCTACGCGGACCTGAAGCCGAAGAACCTGAAAAGCGCGCTGAAGGAGAAGCGGGGACGGACCATCGGAATGTTCCTCGCCGTGGCCTTCCTGGTGATCTACCTGGGCGTGATCCTGTACATCGTTGAAACCAAAGCCCTGGACATCCTGGTGAAGATGGGTCCCGACGGCGGAATGCCGGACCTGCTGCTGGACGTGGTGGTCATGCTGAGCACCGTGGGCACGCTGGTGATGGCCTTCTTCTTCATCATGAGCACCCTGTACCTGGGACGGGACGCGGCCTACCTGGCCTCGCTGCCCATCAAGCCCCGGACGCTGCTGGGAGCGAAGCTTTGCCAGGTATGGATTTCGGAAACCCTGATTGACGCGGTGATCATCCTGCCGGCCTGCATCCTGTACGGCACGCGGGTTCCCGTGGACGCGGGATTCTATTTCCGGATGATCGTGGTGTGGCTGCTGGTGGCGGTGCTGCCGATCTGCATCGCGGCGGTATTTTCCGCCTTCCTGATCCGGCTTTCCGCCCTGTGGAAGCACCGGGAAATGATCATGACCGTCAGCGGCGTGCTGCTGTTTGTGGTCTACATGTTCGTGATGATGAACGTGGGCGGGATCACCGGGGACAGCGCCGACGGCGGGGAGATGATCCAGAAGTTCCTGACGGACAACGTGGAACGGATCAACGGCATGACGAGCATTTTCCCGCCGGCCAGGTGGGCGGCAAAGGGCCTGCAGGGAGACTGGGGCCAGCTGGCGCTTTTCACAGCAGTCAGCGTTGCCGTCGCGGCCGCGCTGATTGCGGTGCTGGGCATTTTCTACCGGAAGCTGAGCCTTTTGCAGAGTGAAGCGCCGGCCAGCTATTCCGGAAAGAAGGGAATCCTGAAGGGATCCATCCGGGAGGGAAGCGCCTACAAGGCCAACGTTATGCGGGAGCTCAAGCAGATCCTGCGGGTGCCCTCCTACGCGACCAACATCCTGCCAATCGCCTTCATGCCCCTGCTGATGACGATTATGATGGGCGTTATGATCGGCCGGACCGCCGGGGAGAAAGGCGCCGGGCTCCAGGATATGCTGGGCCAGCTGAATCCGGCCATCGTCATGTGCATCCTGGCGGCGGTGATGAGCTACATGAGCGGCATGAACCCGGCCCTGAGCACGGCGGTGACCCGGGAGGGCAAGGGACACGAATTCCTGAAGGCGCTGCCGGTTTCCCCCAGGACGCTGATTTACGCCAAGCTGACTGTCGGCTGCGGACTGGCGGCCCTGGGCGTGATCGGGGCATGCATCGCACTGCTGATCATGCTGCCGGGATTCGCGCTGGAGGCCGTGCTGGCCACCATCCTGTGCCTGGTATTCTGCATCGGGTGCGCCTTCCTGGCCCTGAGCCGGGACGTGAAGAAGCCACGGCTGGACTGGGTGACGGAACAGGAAGCGGTGAAGCAGAACTTCGGCGTGCTGGTTTCCATGCTGGTTTCCTGGGCAGTGCTGGCGGCCCTGGCGATCCTGGGATACTTCATGCTGTCGAGCGGATGGACCATCCTGCCCGTGTTCGGGGTGCTGCTGGCGGTGCTGCTGGGACTGAGCGCCGGGGCATACGCGCTGCTGATGCGGAATGTAAACCGGTATTACTGCGTTTAATATACGGAGACGGATGCCTGGGTGTTTTTGAAAGGAAGGGTGAAGGTCGTCGTGAAGAGAATCGTTTGTTTACTGGCCGCCGCGGTTTTGATGCTGGTGGGAATGGGCGGCGCGCTGGCCGAACAGAAGGTGGAGCTGCCGGAGAGCCGGTACAGCCTTACAATGCCGGACGAAATGCAGTATGACGGGCCGGCGGAGGGAACCGTACCCGGCGACGACGCCCGCTTCGCCTACGTTTCGAAGGACCTGGGGCTGGACGTGCACTTCTTCTGCTACGACAGGCCGGCAGGAACGGAGCTGAAGGCCCTGGCGGAGCAGCTGCGGAAAAACTACGAGGATGTTGCCATCTACGTGATCAGCGGCATTGAGATGATCGTTTACCGGGTGGCGGATCCGGAGAGCCCGCCGGAGAAGGGCATGAAGTGCGTCGGCTACGTGATTCCTGAGGAGGGCAAGTTCCAGGAGATCGTCTTCTGGTATGCCAACCAGGCGGCCGCGGACCGGAGCGCGGAGATTATCGCAACCATTACGGACAAGGACTAAGGAAACATGAGCTTTACACACCTGCATCTGCATACGGAGTACAGCCTGCTGGACGGAGCCTGCCGGATTTCCTCGCTGGTGAAACGGCTGAAGGAGCTCGGCATGGATTCCTGCGCCATTACGGACCACGGGGTACTCTACGGCGTCATCGACTTTTACACGGCGATGACGGAGGCAGGGATCAAGCCCATCATCGGATGCGAGGCGTATGTGTGCCGGGACCGGACGGACAAATCCGCCACGGGCCGGGAAAACAGCCACCTGATCCTGCTGTGTGAAAACAACACGGGATACAAAAACCTGATGCGCCTGATCAGCGAGGGATTCCTGACGGGGTACTACTACAAGCCGAGAATCGACTACAACCTGATCCGGGAGTACCATGAGGGGCTGATCTGCCTGAGCGCCTGCCTGAGCGGCGACCTTCCGAAAATGCTGCTGAACGGCCAGGACGAAAGCGCCCACGCATACATCCGGGAGATGCAGGACATCTTTGGAAAAAACAATTTCTACGTGGAAATCATGGACCACAACCTGCGGGAGGAGAAGACGGTTCTCCCCCGCCTGATTTCCATTGCCCGGGAAATGGACGTGCCGCTGGTTGCCACCAACGACTGCCATTACCTGGAGAAAAAGGACTCCCACGCCCAGGAAGTGCTGATGTGCATCCAGACAGGGAAAACCCTGGCGGACGAGCAGCGGATGCACATGGAAACCGGAGAGCTGTATGTCAAGAGCGAAGAGGAAATGCGGGCGCTGTTCCGGCAGGTGCCGGACGCGGTGGACCGGACGCAGGAGATCGCCGAGCGGTGCAACGTGACCTTTGAATTCGGCGTGACCCGGCTGCCCCATTACCCGGTTCCGGAGGGGGAAACCGCCCGGTCGATGCTGCGGAGGCTCTGCGGCGAAGGCATGCGGAGGCTTTATCCGGAGGCAAAGGAAGGGGACGAGCCCTACACCCGGCTGGAATACGAGCTGAGCACCATCGAGCAGATGGGCTATGTGGACTATTTCCTGATCGTGTGGGATTTCATTCACTACGCAAAATCCAACGGAATCATGGTGGGCCCGGGCCGCGGCAGCGGCGCCGGATCCATTGTTGCATACACCCTGGGGATTACGATGCTGGACCCGCTGCGGTACCAGCTGCTGTTTGAGCGCTTCCTGAACCCGGAGCGGGTTTCCATGCCGGATATCGACGTGGACTTCTGCTATGAGCGGCGGCAGGAGGTGATCGACTATGTGGCGCGGAAATACGGCGCGGACCATGTGAGCCAGATCATCACCTTCGGCACCATGGCGGCCCGGGGCGTTGTGCGGGACGTGGGCCGGGTGCTTGGGATGAGCTACCAGGAGACGGACGCGGTGGCCAAGGCGGTTCCCATGGACCTGGGGATCACGCTGGAAAAGGCGCTGAACCTTTCCCCGACCCTGCGGCAGATGTATGACGAGCAGCCCCGGGTGAAGGAACTCATCGATACGGCGATGACCCTGGAGGGGATGCCGAGGCACGCCTCCACCCACGCGGCGGGAGTGCTGATTACGGGCAAGCCGGTGATGGAATACGTGCCGCTGCAGCGGAACGACGAGGTGATTACCACCCAGTATCCCATGGGAACCATTGAGCGTCTGGGGCTGCTGAAAATGGACTTCCTGGGGCTGAGGACGCTGACGGTGATCCGGGACACCCTGGACATGATGCGGGAAATCGGAAGGGATATGAAGCCCGAGGATATCCCCCTGGATGACGACAGCGTATACGAGATGATCAGCAGGGGAGACACGGAGGGCGTGTTCCAGATGGAAGGCGCCGGGATGACCGGCTTCCTGACGAGCATGAAGCCCTCCTGCTTTGAGGACATCATCGCCGCCATTTCCCTGTACCGGCCGGGACCCATGGACTCCATTCCCCGGTATATCGCGGGAAAGATGAACCCGGCCAGCGTGCAGTACAAGACGGAGAAGCTGCGCCCGATCCTGGACGTGACCTACGGATGCATGGTGTACCAGGAGCAGGTGATGCAGATCGTTCGGGACCTGGCGGGATACAGCTACGGCCGCAGCGACCTGGTGCGCCGGGCCATGGCGAAAAAGAAGCACAAGGTGATGAATGAGGAACGGGAGATCTTCGTTCACGGCCTGACGGACGAAAACGGAAAGGTGACGGTGCCCGGATGCGTGCGCAATGGGGTGCCGGAGAACGTGGCCAACGAGATCTACGACGAGATGATCTCCTTCGCCAGCTACGCCTTCAACAAATCCCACGCCGCCGCCTACGGGGTGGTGGCTATGCAGACGGCCTGGCTGAAGCGGTATTACCCGGTGCAGTTCATGGCGGCCATGCTCAACAGCGTATACGGCAACACGGGCAAGATCGCCGGATACATCCAGTACTGCCGGGGACGGGGGATCGCGGTGCTTCCCCCGGACGTGAACCGGAGCCGCTGGAAATTTACGGTGGACACGGACACGGACGGAAAGCCCGCCATCCTCTTCGGCCTGGGGGCGGTGAAGAGCGTCGGGGAGAACGCGGTGAACGCCATCCGGCGGGAGCGGGAAGCCCGGGGCCCCTACAAGGATATCTTTGATTTCTGCCGGCGGGTGGACACGGCGGAATGCAACAAGCGGGTGGTGGAAAGCCTGATCAAGGCGGGGGCCTTTGACCGGACGGGAGCCAACCGGCCGCAGATGCTGCTGGTTTACGAGCAGGCCATGGACGCCAACCAGAGCTCCCGGAAAAAGAACGTGGACGGGCAGGTGAGCCTGTTTGACATGTTCGGAGGCGGCGAGGAGCCCCTGTTTGAGACGCAGATGTCCCTGCCGGAGGTGCCGGACTGCCCGGGCCGGGTGAAGCTGCAGATGGAAAAGGAAGCGGCGGGGGTCTACATGAGCGGGCACCCGCTGGACGAATACCGGGAGATCCTGGGCCGGATGACCTTCAGCACGGCAAAGCTGGAAACCGGGGAAGAGGACGGGGAGGAAGCCCGGGACCTGGACGGCAGGTTTGTGGACATGGGCGGAATCCTGACGGAGGTCAAGGGAAAGGCCACCCGGAAGGGGGACTACATGGCCTTCGTTACGCTGGAGGACATGGCGGGGCAGATTGAGTGCCTGGTGTTCCCCCGGATCTACGAGAAATACCAGCCCCTGCTGCAGGAGGACGCGGCGGTGGTGATCAGCGGAAAGATCAGCGTACGGGAAGAGGAAGCCCCGAAGCTGCTGGCGGAGCGGGTTACCCGGATGGAGGAATGGGGCCGGCTGACCGCCGGGGAAACCCTGCCCCGGGAGAAGGCGGAGGAGAAGCTGACGGACGCCCAGCTGGCGGCCAGGGCGGAGAAGAAGCTGTTCCTGCGGCTGGAGCGGAAGGACATGGACCGGGCAAGCGCCCTGCTGGCCCTGGAGGCGGGGGACATTCCCGTGTACCTGCATATACCCTCGGAGAAGATTACGCTGCTGTGTCCCCGGGCCAACTGGGCCAACGGCGGGGAAAGCTGCCTCCGGAGGCTGCGGGAGGCGCTGGGGACGGAGAACGTGGTGCTGAAGGAGAGCCAGAAGTGATTGAGCTGGAGCAGATCACAAAAAAATACGGAAGCCTGACGGCGCTGCAGGACATCTCCTTCCGGGTGACGGAACGGGAGACCGTAGGGCTGCTGGGCCGCAACGGCGCGGGAAAATCGACGCTGCTGAACCTGATGACCGGGTATTTTCCGCCTACGGCCGGAAAGATCCGGTACAACGGAACGGAGATGGCGGAGGATCCGGCAGCCTGCAAGCGGATGATCGGATACCTGCCGGAGAAGCCGCCGCTGTACGACGAGATGACAACGGAGAGCTACCTCCGGTTTGTGTGCGAGCTGCGGGAAGTGAAAAAGCAGGGGATCCGGGACCATGTGGAGGAGATCCTGACGCTGTGCGGGCTGCAGGAGGTCCGCAAACGGGTGCTGGGGCAGCTGAGCAAGGGCTACCGCCAGCGGGCGGGGATTGCCCAGGCCCTCTGCGGAGCGCCGGAGATCCTGATTTTTGACGAGCCCACGGTGGGGCTGGATCCGAAGCAGACGGTGGAGATCCGGGAGCTGATCCAGCGGCTGAGCGCGGAGCACACGGTGATCTTCTCCAGCCACATCCTGGGAGAGGTACAGCAGATCTGCAGCCGGGTGATTATCCTGGACGAGGGACGGATGGCACTGGACTATGACGCCCGGCGGCCGGAGAGCGGAAAAATGCAGCTGCGGATCCGGATCGGCGGGAAAAAGGAAGAGGCGCTGAACCGGCTCAGGCACCTGGACGGCTTCGGGGACACCGAAGTGACGGCGGAGGAGAAGGGGGAAACGGAGTTCCGGACCTCCCTTGAGCGGGGGACGGACAGCGGGGCCGCCCTGGACCGGGCCTTCCGGACGCTGGCGGCCAGCGGGCTGCCGGTGCGGATGATGACGGAGGAAAAGGAAGGACTGGAGGAAGTCTTCCTGCGGGTGATCAGCGGGCAGTGAGATTTATGCCCGCGGGGAATCCTGAAGAATGTTTGGAGGAAACGGAATGAAGGCGATCTGGAAACGGGAGATGCAGGGGTATTTCTTTACCGCTGCCGGATACGTGTTCCTGGGCGTGTTCCTTGCGGTTTCCTCCGTGCTTTTTTACCTGGAGATCCTGAGCCAGCGGAGCGGGGACCTGCCCACCTTCATCGGGGAGATGAGCTATCTCTGGATGCTGCTGAGCCCGGTGCTGACCATGCGGCTGCTGGCGGAGGAAAAGCAGAAAAAGACGGACCAGCTGCTGCTGACCAGCCCCGTTTCCCTGCCGCGGATCGTGCTGGGGAAATACCTGGCGGCGGTGACGGTGCTGCTGGCCGCGGCGGGGCTGACCCTTGTATACGTGCTGGTTGTGGCGATATACGGAAGGGTTTACCCGGCGGAGCTGGCGGTGAACTATCTCGGCTTCGTGCTGCAGGGATGCGCCTTCGTTGCCCTGGACCTGTTCCTGAGCGGGTGCGCCGCGACGCCGGTGACGGCGGCGGTGATGGCCTTCGGGGCCAACTTCCTGCTGTGGATATTGGACCTGCTGGAGAACGCGGTGCAGGCGGAATGGATTTCCTCCGTGCTGCGGTTCTGCTCCCTGTACGCCCGGAACGAGCCGTTCCTCATGGGGCAGCTGAGCTTCGCGGGGATCCTGTTTGACTTTTCGGTGATTGCGGTTTTCCTGGTGCTGACGGTTTTCCGGCTGGACCGGAAACGGACGGAGAAGGGAAAATACCGGCGGTTTGCGGCGGTGCTGACGGCGGTGATGGCGGCGGCGCTGATCGCCCTGAACATCGGGACGACACAGCTGGAGAAGAAAAACGGATGGCGGCTGGATTTCTCCTTCAACAGCATTTCCACCCACAGCGCACAGACACGGGACACGCTGGCGAAGCTGGACAAGCCGGTGCACATGTACGCCCTGTTCCGCAAGGGGGACGAGGACGCGCCGCTGACGGAGCTGCTGGACCGGTACGCGGTGGCAAGCGATAAGGTGACCTGGGAGATGGCGGACCCGAGCCTGAACCCGGCGCTGATCGCCCGCTATTCCACGGATTCGGAGACGCCGGGGGAGAACTCCCTGATCGTTGCCTGCGAGGAAACGGGGAGATGGCGGATCCTGGGGCCCGGGGACTATGTGAGCCTGAGCATGGACACGGAAACCGGGGAATATGCCTACGGCGGATGGACCTATGAGCGGAGCATCACCAACGCCATTGCCTACGTGACCCGGGAGACGGTGCCGAAGGCGGTGATCCTCCAGGGCCACGGGGAGCTGGACGGGGAGACGGTGCAGCACTTTGAGGGACTGCTGGAGGCCAACCGGTTTGAGGTGGCCTACGCGGATCCCCGGGACGCGTCCTGGACCCCGGACCCGGCGGACATGCTGGTTTTCTTCAGCCCGCAGACGGACCTGAACGAGGAGGAACAGGCGAAGATCCTTGCCTTTGCCGAAAAGGGCGGCAGCTTCCTGTTTACCTGCGACTACACGGATCCCACGGACCGGATGCCTCGGTACGCGGCGCTGCTGCGGAGCTACGGCTTCAGCCCCCTGAGCGGCGTTGTGATGGCGGACAAAAACGCGGCGGGCACGTACTACAACGGAAACCGGATGTACCTGATTCCGGAGATGTGCTCCACGGACCTGACGCTGGACCTTCTGAACTCCGGGGCCGGCACGCTGCTGCTGCCGGGAAGCCGCGCCTTCACCGAGCCGGAGGAGACGGACCGGAACCTGACGGTGAGCACGCTGCTGAAGAGCGGGGACACCAGCTACCTGAAGCAGCTGACCTCCACCAGCTCCACCCTGGACCGGGAGGAGGGGGACCCCCAGGGGCCCTTCGCCCTGGCGCTGCAGGCCCGGCGGGTGACGACGGAAGGATATGTGTCCCGGGCAATCGTTTTCGGCTGCTCCGGAGCGCTGGTGAACGAGCAGATTTATGCCATGACGGACTGCCAGCAGCTGATTATCCGGATGGCGGAGTTCCTGATGGACCTGGACGCTTCGGACCTGGACATCCTGGCCAAGGAAGCCATCCGGCCGGCGCTGGGAGTCGGGAGCATACAGGCGGGATCCATCCTGACGGCGGCCATGCCGGCGGCGGTGCTGCTGGCGGCGCTGCTGGTGCTGCGGAAGCGGCGGCTGTAAAAAGGGACACGGGAGTAACCATGCAGAAGGTTGAGAGAAGAACACACCGGGAAAACAAACACCGCCGGAGCCTGTGGCTCGCGGCGGCGGTTTTGCTGCTGGCCGGGGGCATTGCGGCGGCGGTGCTGCTGAACCAGCCGGAGGAGAAGCCGACGGCGGCGGAGGACCACAGCGGGCTGATTTCCGACCGAAAGACGGAGGAAGTGGTTTCCGTGACGGTGGAGCGCCGGGACGGGGAAAGCTGGACCCTGATCCGGGACGCGGAGGGAAACCTGCGGCCGGAGGACGGAGGGGACTGGACGGCGGACACCCAGACGGCGGCGCTGCTGCAGGAAGCCATGGCGCAGCTGCGGTATGAGGAGATCCTGACGGAGGATCCGGAGGTGTATTCGGAGAGCCCGGCGGACTTCGGGCTGGAGAACCCCCGGGTTACGGTGACAGCCCGGTACGCGGACGGGAGCAGCCTGACGGTGCATATCGGCAACGATACGGGGCTGGAGGAAGGCTGGAGCTACATGACCGCGGAAGGGGACGGGCGGCTGTACGCCGTGTCCTCCGGCATCGCGGACCAGCTGGACGTGGAATACGCCCTGCTGCACCCGGTAGTGCGGCCGGAAATCTACGGGGCGCTGCTGGACCGGATTACCGTAAGCGACGGCGCGGGGAATGTGATTGCCCGGTGGGAGCTCCGGGGAGAGATTACGGACCGGGACGCTGCCAGCAACTGGGCGGTGACCGCGCCCTTCACCTGCCCGGCGGACGAGGAAGCCATCAGCAATTTAAAAAAGAGCGCCGAGGACCTGCGGCTGGGAACCTATACGGCGGACGCAGGAGCGGCGGAAAAAAGCAAATACGGGCTGGAGACGCCGCGGCGGATCGTTGAGTTCCACATGGCGGAAGGCAGCACCGGCACGGTGGGGGACAGCGGCGTTTATGACGTGCAGGACCACAGGGAGCGGACGGTGGAGCTGCGGATCGGGGATTCCCCGGACGGGCTGGCGGATTATGTGCAGTACGGGGATGAAATCTTCACGGTGAGCCATTTCACCCTGGCGGCCTTCGCGGATCCGGATCCCATGGCCACGGCGGCCCGGTATCCGGTGCTGACGCCGCTGGCGTCCCTGGAGGGGATAACGATTGAGGAAAACGGGCGAAAGCTGGAATATACCCTGCGGGACAGGGAAAAGACCGGGGAAGGGGAAAACCCGGGGCGGCAGGTGCTGCTGAACGGGGAGGAAATCCCCTGGGAAGGCTTTGAGGCGGCCTACGACCGGCTGCTGACGGTGACCTTCAGCGGAACGCTTCCGGAAGGGGCGGAATGGAAGGAAGCCTATAAAAAATATACGTTCCGCACGCTGAGCGGCGGAACGCATACAGTGACCCTGGGGGACTGGGACGGCGTGCATGACGCCGTGACGGTGGACGGGTCCACCCTGTTCTATCTCATCAGGGGCGGGATGACGGATCTCCCGGGCGAAGATCAATAACGGTCTTTCCGGTGAAGGTCACGTCATAGAAGGAACCGGGGGAGAGCTCCGGCAGGGGGAAGGCATTGTCCCAGTAGAGCAGCATATCCCGGGAGCCGTGCTTATCCGGATCCCCGAGGAAAATGAGACTGCGCCGGGGGACTCCATCCACCACGGAGATATCCGGCTCCAGGCGGGAAAACTCAAGGGAGCGGGTGTGGCTCCGGTTTGAGGCAGTAGAGCGGATGAGGCTGCGGTAGCGGTACACGGGGGCGCAGAACAGGTCCCCGATGAAAATGGCCGCGCATCCCGCCAGGCAGGCGGAAACCATGGCCAGCCACTCGATCCGGGCGATCATGGCCCAGATGAATATTCCCAGCAGCGGAATCACCACCGCGAAAAGGATCCGCAGCCTGCGCTTCGCCTGGCGGCTGACGTTTCCGGCATACTCCTCCGTGTAAATACTCTGCATAAGCGTTCCTCCGAAAAAGCGCCCTCCTTGTGCACGGGAGGGCGCTCTTGCTTGCTTGATGTGTACGGTGAAAACAGAATCAGATCAGCTCGAGGATGACCATCTCGGCGGCATCGCCGCGGCGCGGTCCGAGCTTATAGATGCGGGTGTAGCCGCCGGAGCAGTTCTTTTCGGCGTTGCGGGCTTTGTACTTGGGCCCGAGCTCCCGGAAGAGCTTCTCCACGACGGGGTGCTTGTTGTCCTTGGTGCGCTCCTTGTATTCGGCCTTGTTCTCGTCGTCCTTCTTGGACTCCTTCAGGTCGTACAGGTAGGCCATCATGATGCGGCGGGCATGCAGCTTGGAAGGCGCGTCGTTGACGACATCCAGCGTGATCAGCTGCCCCTTGTCATTATGGGTTTCCTTGGTGGTGGAAACCGTGTTGTCGCATTCGCGCACGGCCAGGGTGATCATCTTGTCGGCAATCCGACGGACTTCCTTGGCCTTGGAGATGGTCGTCTCAATACGGCCATACCAGATCAGATTGGTCACCTGATTGCGAAGCAGCGCTTTGCGCTGATCAGCCGTGCGACCCAGCTTGCGTTGGTTAGCCATTGGGGATTCCTCCTGTTACTCTTAGTCTTCGTTGGGTCGCAGGCCGAGACCGAGGGCACTGAGCTTCTGCTCAACTTCCTCCAGGCTCTTGCGGCCGAGGTTGCGAACCTTCATCATGTCATCCTGATTCTTCTGCACCAGCTCAGCAACGCTGTTGATGCCGGCACGCTTCAGGCAGTTATAGGCGCGGACGGAAAGATCCAGTTCCTCGATGGTCATCTCCAGAACCTTGTCCTTCTTGTCGTCCTCCTGCTGAATCATGCTGACAGGCATGACCTGGTCGGTCAGGCTGACGAACAGATTCAGGTGTTCGTTCAGGATCTTGGCGGCGCTGGAAATGGCCTCTTCAGGCTTCAGCGTACCGTTGGTCCAGATTTCAAGGGTCAGCTTGTCATAGTCGGTGATCTGGCCTACACGGGTGTCTTCCACCATGTAGTTGACCTTCTTCACAGGGGTGAAGATGGAGTCAATCGGGATCACGCCGATGGGCATGCTGGGGGTCTTGTTCTTGTCGGCACTGACATAGCCGCGGCCCCGCTCGATGACCAGCTGCATCTGGAGATGCGCGTCCTCGTTCAGGGTGGCGATATGCAGATCCGGGTTTACGATTTCCACTTCATCATCCGTTTTGATATCCCCGGCCTTCAGTTCGAAGGGACCCTTCACATCGATATTCAGCTGCTTGGGGCCGTCCGCAAACATTTTGCAGGCGATGGATTTCAGGTTCAGGATGATCTCCGTGACATCTTCCTTGACTCCCGGGATCGTGGTGAACTCATGCTGCACACCTTCGATGTGCACGGACGAGACTGCCACACCGGGGAGGGAGGAAAGAAGCACGCGGCGCATGGAGTTGCCCAGAGTGTGGCCGAAACCGCGCTCCAGCGGCTCGACTACAAAACGGCCGTAGCAACCGTTCTGACCAACTTCGACGCATTCGATGCGGGCTTTTTCGATTTCGACGATCATTTCGGTTTGCCCTCCTCAATCGGGTCGTCCGTTCATCATTAACGGGAGTAGTATTCGACGATCATGTTCTCCTGCACCTGCAGGTCGATATCCTCACGGGTGGGCAGGGCGGCAACGGTGCCGGCCAGGTTCTGGGCGTCGAAGCTCAGCCACTTGGGAGTCAGGGTGCTGGTTCCCTCACGCAGGGACTTGAACATTTCCATTTCTTCGCTGCGCTTGCGCAGGGTGATCTTGTCGCCTACCTTGACCTGATAGGAAGGAATGTCCACCTTCATGTCATTGACGCGGATGTGGCCGTGAGTCACGATCTGGCGGGCCATCCGGCGGGTCTTGGCCAGGCCGAGACGGAACACCACGTTGTCCAGACGGAGCTCCAGCAGTTGGAGCAGGTTGTCACCGGTGATGCCCTTCATGTTGGCGGCCTTCAGATAGTACTTATGGAACTGCTTTTCCAGGACGCCGTATACGAACTTAACCTTCTGCTTTTCCTGCAGCTGTGCGCCGTATTCGGAGACCTTGCGGCGGCGGTTACCGCCGGGATTGCGGTTGGACTTTTTATTGCCATAGCCCATGACGGCCGGGGAAATATCGAAGCTCCGGCACTTCTTGGCGATCGGCTGTTTATTTACTGCCATTTCTGTCTGTCCTCCTTACATTACACGCGACGGCGCTTGGGCGGACGGCAGCCATTGTGGGGAATGGGCGTCACGTCCTTAATCATGTTCACATCCAGACCGGCGGCCTGCAGGGAACGGATCGCAGCCTCACGGCCGGAACCGGGGCCCTTGACATAAACCTCGACCGTACGCAGGCCGTATTCCATAGCGGCCTTGGCGGCTGTTTCAGCGGCCATCTGCGCGGCAAAAGGAGTGGATTTCTTGCTGCCGCGGAAGCCCAGACCACCAGCGCTGGCCCAGGAAAGCGCATTGCCCTGGGTGTCGGTGATGGTCACGATGGTATTGTTGAAAGAAGAACGGATATGCGCTGCGCCACGTTCAACGACTTTGCGCTCACGGCGTTTACGCGTAGCCTTCTTCAGCTTTTGCTTAGGTGCCATTGATT
>CAMHSI010000024.1 GCA_946187775.1 uncultured Clostridia bacterium | reverse complement strand
CCGATCTGGGCGATGTTGGTATCCCGGAAGCGGCGGCGCACCTGGGCCGCGCGGCACCAGTCGGCAATTTCGGCCTCCACATGGGGATCGCCGCCCTCCATGACGCCGGTGATGACCGCGTGGCGCTTGCCGGCCCGCTCCAGGTCCGCCACCATTTCGCCCACGGCGCCGCAGGCATACAGGGTGCCCAGCCAGGTGGGGGTATCGGTGTTGGCGTAATCCGGGGCCTTCATTTTCTGCACGTTCACCAGGACCACGGGCACATCCAGGTCACGGACGGCGGGGAGCATGTTATAGCTGGTGGCGTAGGTCAACAGCTGCAGGATCACCAGGTCCACATCGGCGGCACGGAATTTGTCCCCGGCTTCCATGGCCTTTTCCTTGGTGGTGACGATGCCGCCGTCCACCAGCTCCACGGAGGAGGGGATCAGCTTTTTGAATTCCTTATACTGGCCCTCAAACTCCGGAACCAGGGAAGGGAACTGGGGCAGGTAGGCCCCCAGGGCGATGGCGAATACGCCGACACGGGCTTTGGTTTCAACGAGCATGGGTTATTCCTCCTTCGCGGTTTGGATTTGTATTTTCAGGTTTCCGATGGCGGTGGCCTCAATGGGCAGGGCGATGACCTGCTTTCCCGTGGCTTCTTCCGTAAGCCGGTTCAGGAAGCCGTTCTTCGCTCCGCCGCCCACGATATACAGTTTTGCATAGGTCTTTCCGGTGTTCTTTTCGATTTCATCGATGGCCTGGCGGTACCCTTGGGCCAGGGAGCGGTAAGCGCAGCGGAAATACCCGGCGGTGCAGGCGGGGGGATGGGGGAGCCGGGAATCAAAGGCGGCCTTCATGCTTTCCGGGGCCAGGAAGACGGGATCGTTCACGTCCACCAGGTGATCGAAATGCTTCTGCTGCGCCTCGGCGGTGATTTCATCCCAGGGCTTGTCCGGACAGAGCTCGGAGCGCAGCCGGTTCACCAGCCACATGCCCATGATGTTTTTCTGGTAGCGGGTGTAGCCTACGCCGCCCTCGTTGGAATAGTTGGCGGCGCGGCTTCCTTCGTCGGTAATGGGTTTTGCCACCCGGGCGCCCAGGAGGCTCCAGGTGCCGGAGGAGATATAGAGGGCGCCGTCCTCCATGGGGATGCCCTCCACGGCGCTGCCGGTATCGTGGGTGGCGCAGAGGACCACCCGGATCCCCTTGTATTCCCCGATGACGGTGCCGGGCTGCTGCAGGGGCCTGAACAGCCTCCCGGGCAGGCCCAGGGCCTCGATGATTTCCGGATCGTACTCCCCGGTGCGGGCGCTGACCATGCCGCCGGTGGTGGCGTTGGTATACTCATGGCTTTCCGCCCCGCAGAGGCGGTACATGAGGTATTCCGGGACCATGAGGAAGGAGGAGGCCTTCTCCAGCCGGCCGGCCGCAAGGTCCGCATACAGCTGGTATACGGTGTTGAAGGGCTGGAACTGGATGCCGGTGCGGCGGTACAGCTCTTCAAAGGGCATTTTCGCGTGAACCTGCGGAATCACCGCCTCGGTCCTGCTGTCCCGGTAGGCATAGCAGGGGAGGATGGGGCGGGTGCCGTCCAGGAGGACATAGTCCACCCCCCAGGTGTCCACGGAAAGGCTCTCGATCCCCGGGAACTGCTTCAGGGCCTCGTCGATGCCGGCGCGCACATGGAACTCCAGGGCCTCCAGGTCCCAGGCCAGGTGCCCGTCCTTTTGGCTGACGCCGTTGGGGAAGCGGTACACCTCCCGGGTACAAAGTTCGCCGTTTTCCATCCAGCCCGCAATGTGACGGCCGCTGGAGGCACCGATATCCACCGCCAGATATGTTTTCATGATCCATCACCTGAATTAAAAAGAATCGCTTCCGTTTAACTTTATCAGAACCGGAGGGGGTTGTAAAGCTCAGTTGTATGCTTTCGGGCGGAGAAATTTTGCGCGGGTCAAAAAAATACGCGCCGGGGGCAGAAAGCGATTGCCTTGAAGGGGGATTGAATGGTAAAATAGACGACGCGGCCGGAGGGAGAGACCCCAGGGGAAAGCGGCTTTCCGGCAGAGCAGAAATGAGAATGGAGATGATCCGCGATGGAGAAGGGAAAGCTGCTTTACGAGGGTAAGGCCAAGAAGGTTTTTGAGACGGAGAATCCGGAGCTGCTGATTGTATCCTACAAGGACGACGCCACCGCCTTCAACGGGCTGAAGAAGGGCACCATCCAGGGGAAGGGCGTAATCAACAACCGGATGAGCAACGCGCTGATGCGGCTGCTGGCATCGAAGGGGATTCCGACCCACTTTGTGGAGGAGCTCAGCGAGCGGGACACGCTCGTGAAAAAGGTGCAGATCGTTCCGCTGGAAGTGATCATCCGGAATATTTCCGCCGGTTCCTTCGCCAAGCATTACGGCGTGGAGGAGGGCATCGTCTTCGACAAGCCCACCATTGAGTTCTCCTACAAGAACGACGAGCTGGGCGATCCGCTGCTGAACGATTACCACGCCCTGGCCCTGAAGCTGGCCACGCCGGAGGAGATTGACACCATCAAGGACTATTCCTTCCGGATCAACGAGGCGCTGAAGGAGTTCTGGCTTTCCTGCGGCGTGACGCTGGTGGACTTCAAGCTGGAGTTCGGCCGGCTGGCGGACGGCACCATCGTGCTGGCGGACGAGATCAGCCCGGACACCTGCCGCCTGTGGGACAGCGCAACGGGAAAGAAGCTGGACAAGGACCGGTTCCGCCGGGACCTGGGCGGGGTTGAGGACGCCTACCAGGAGATCATGGGCCGGCTGGAAGAGCATATGGGCAAATAACCCGCGAAATTATACGGGATACCGCCGGAGATCCGGCAGGGGCGCTGCTTAGGGCAGCGCTTTTTTTCGCGCCCGGATCCTTTTCACGGGGAAGCGGATCGGGTATAATGAAAAAACAAGGGAAAAATCCTATACGGAGGACACGGGAATGAGAAGCATGAAAATCAACCGGGGCTGGTTTTTCGGCATGGGAATTCCGGACCTGGCAAAACGGCAGCGGGGAGACTACGGGGAGCGGAAGGTGAACCTGCCCCATGACTATATGATTGAAGGGGACGTGAAGGAGGACGCGGTGCCCGGGGCCTCCGGCGGATATTACAGCGCCGGGGCGGCTTACTACGCCAAGGTGCTGGACATTCCGGCGGAATGGGAAGGGGAACGGATTGCCCTGCGGCTGGACGGCGCCATGATGAACGCCACCGTTGAGGTGAACGGGGACAGGGCGGCGCTGCAGCACTACGGCTACGCCCCCTTCGAGGCGGACATTACCCGGCTGGTTTACCCGGGGGAGAAGAACAGCATCGTCATCATCTTAAACCCCAGCATGCAGCCCAATTCCCGCTGGTATTCCGGGGCGGGGCTGTTCCGGGGGGTGGAGATTGCCCATATGCCGAAGACCCATATCGCCTTCGGGGGGATTTCCGCATACACCCGGAAGATTGAGTACACCCCGGCGGGGGAGGCGGAAACCGCTTATATCCAGGCTTCCGCGGAGATCCGGAACGAGCGGGACGAAAACCGGGTGGCGGACGTGTGGTTTGACCTGGTGCGGGAGGACACGGGGGAGACGGTGATGAGCCGGAAGACCCGGATCCAGGTGCCACCCATGGGCTGCGGTACCGCCCGGATGACGCTGACGGCGGAAGGACCCCGGCTCTGGAGCCCGGAGGAACCGAACCTGTACCTGCTGCGGGTGCGGGCGGGGGAGGCGGGAACCTTCAAAACCCGCCTTGTTCCCTTGGAGCATCCGGAAAAGGACGAGGAAAGCGTGCTCTTCGGCATCCGCACGGTGGAGGCGGATGTGAAGCACGGGCTGCGGATCAACGGGAAGACGGTGAAGCTGAAGGGCGGATGCCTGCACCACGACAACGGGCCCCTGGGGGCGGTGACGGTATACGACGCGGAGGCGCGGAAGATCCGCAGGATGAAGGAATCCGGGTTCAACGCCATCCGCACCACCCACAACCCGCCCAGCGCGGCGCTGATTGAGGCCTGCGACCGGCTGGGAATGTATGTGTTTGACGAGGCCTTTGACGCCTGGTCCATGGGAAAGCAGCCCGGGGACTACAACCAGTTTTTTGAAACCGACTGGGAAAAGGACCTGACCGCCTTTGTGAAGCGGGACCGGTGCCATCCCTCGGTGATCCTCTGGTCCACGGGAAACGAAATCACCGAGCGGGGCGGCCTGGGAGAGGGCTACGTCCGGGCGGACGCCCTGGCGGCGAAGATCCGGGAGCTGGATCCCAGCCGGCCGGTTTCCAACGGGGTATGCTCCTTCTGGAACGGCCTGGACGACAGGATGCAGGCGGAGCAGCTGCGCCGGTGGCAGAACAGGGGAGGCCAGAACGCCAGCGGCGGCGGGGCGGTGGACCTGCTCTGGGAGGAATACACGGAAGGCTACATGAACGGGCTGGATGTGGCGGGATACAACTACCTGGAGGACAAGTATGAACAGGATCACCGGATGTTCCCGGAGCGGGTGATCCTGGGAAGCGAGAACTTCCCGAAGGAGATTGGCATCCACTGGCCCATGATTGAAAAGACCCCCTGGGTGATCGGGGAGTTCACCTGGACGGCGTGGGACTACATCGGGGAGGCGGGCATCGGGAAGGCCTTCTTCTGCGAGCCGGGGGATCCCCGGATCGGGGACCCCTGGGGAGCGCCCTCCTTCTTCCCCTGGCGGACGGCCAACGACGCGGACTTCGACATTACGGGAGAGATCCGGCCCCAGGGGGCCTACCGGCGCATCGTTTGGGGCAGCGGGGAGACGGCGGTGTTCTCCTATGACCCGGCGGTGTTCGGGAAGACGGAGACCCTTTCCAACTGGGGATTCCCGGGAGTGTATGCCTGCTGGAACTGGAAGGGCATGGAAGGAAAGGACGTTGACATCGCCGTGTTCAGCGCGGCGGAAGAGGTGGAGCTTTTCATCAACGGGGAAAGCGTCGGGCGCAAAAAGGCCGGGGAAGCCCCGGTGCAGGGCATGCCCATGACCTTCCTTTTCCGGGCGGAATACCGGAGCGGCACGGTGGAAGCAGTGAGCCTCGAGGGCGGCAGGGAGGTATCCCGGACGTGCCTGAAAACCACCGGGGAAGCCAGGCACATCCGGCTGACGGTGGAAACGGACGGGCTGAAGGCGGACGGGGAATCCCTGTGCTACATCCGGGCGGAGGTGACGGACGCGGAAGGAAACCGGGTCCCCGACGGGGACCGGCTGCTGACCGCGGGGGCGGAAGGCGCGGCAGCGCTGGCCGCCTTCGGATCCGGCAATCCCATTACGGCGGAAAACTACACCCGGGGACAGTTCACCAGCTGGCAGGGAAGCGCCCTGGCGGTGCTGCGGGCGGGATATGAGCCCGGGGAGGTCAAACTGACGGTGACGGGCGAGGGCCTGGAGGGGGCTTCCATTACCCTCCGGGTGTGGTAAAGAAGGAGGGCGGCCGGGAATCCCCGGCCGCCGCCCGGAAAAAAACCGCAGGCCGGGAAAAACAGCACTTGAAATGCGGAAGAAAATGGTACATAATTAGATAAACAAGTCAAAAAACCATAAAAGGCGGACAGAGGCTTGATTCAGTTTTTCAAGGATTTCCTGCACCAGGAGGTTCCGAAGGCGGGGAAGGAGATCCCCCTGTATTACAAAAGGGCGCTGACCATCAGCGAATTCATGCTGATGGCCTACCTGGTTGTATGCTTTTTCGCCTTCCCGCTGTTCCATGCCGGCTGGCACCGGGCGCCCCTTTTCTGCGCCATTTTCTGCGGGGCTGCCCTCTGGCTGACGGGCCACGCGGGAATCCGGGCCAACATGCTGGCCTTCTTCCTGCTGTGCGTCGGATGGGTGTGGTGGAACGTATACGGCTTCGGATGGAGCAGCGGAACCCAGCACCTGCTGACGCTGATGCTGGTGCTGGTGTTCTTCAACGTATACGAAAAGCCCTGGGTGAAGATCGGCTGGTTTGCCGGGGTCCTGGCCTTCCGGGTGGGGCTGTTTGCCTGGAGCCAGTCCAACCCCGGGGTGTACGAGCTGAACGCCGGGGCCGGCACCGCCTACCAGTCCATCAACACTGTCGGCTTTTTCCTGATCCTGGCGGTGCTGTGCGTTATCTTCAGCAACGGCGTGCAGGACACGGAGCGGCAGCTGCGGCTCCGGAACCAGGCGCTGTACAAGGAAGCCGGCACGGACGCGCTGACGGGGCTGCCCAACCGGCGGGACATGATCGAGACCATCGACAGGTTCCGCCAGGAGCATCCGGGGCAGATCTTCTCGGTGGCCATCGCGGATATCGACTTTTTCAAGAAGGTGAACGACACCTACGGCCACAACTGCGGGGACTACACGCTGGTGAAGCTGACGGAGCTGTTTGTGAAGCACGCCGCGGGACGCTACCGGGTATGCCGGTGGGGCGGCGAGGAATTCTGCTTCTTCATTCCGGGCAGGAACCTGGACGAAGCGGGGACGCTGATGAACGACCTGTGCTTCGCCGTGGAAAGGATGAAGCTGGAATACGAAGGGAAGCCGTTCGCCATTACCATTACCATCGGGGTGGAGGAATGCGATTTCGCATCCCCCCTGGAAGCGCTGCTGGACGCGGCGGACGCGAAGCTGTATATCGGCAAGGAGAGCGGAAGGAACAAGGTGATTGTATAACCGAATAATCAGACGGGGTCGCGGCCGATGACCTCCCACTCGGTAAGGGCCGGGAAAGCGGAGGGATCATCGGCCTTGACCATTTTATCCAGGAGAATTCCAGCGACTACCACCTGATTATGGCGGCGTCCCTGTGCTCGCTGCTGCCGGTTTCCATCGTGTTCCTGTGCCTGCAGCGGTACTTCATTGAGGGAATCGCCACATCGGGACTGAAGGGATAAAAAAGCATGTTTACAGAATACCTGCAAAACCACCCCGCGGAAAAGCTGCTGCGGGAGGAAGGCCGGAGGCTGTATCCCCCGGCCTCCGACCGGGAGGCCTGGGACGCGGCTGCGGAAGCCTGGCTGCCGGAGATCCGGGAGCTGGCGGAGAAATACCGGGGCATCCCCTGGCCGGCGCGGACGGCGGGAGGCTTCCTGGAGTTCTCCCGGGGCGGCAGCAGGCAGGCGGACGAGAAACCCTACTTCACCCGGCGGCGGAAGCTGTGCGCGGCGCTGCTGGAGCAGTGCGCCTTTCCGGGGGCGGACGCGGGGGACCTGATCGACGGGGTGTGGATGATCTGCGAGGAGACCTCCTGGGTGATCAGCGCCCACAACGTGAACCCGATTCCCGGGGCGCCCGCGCCGAAGGAATATCCGCTGCCGGACCCGGAGAAGCCCTACGTGGACCTGTTCAGCGCCCAGACGGGAATGATCCTGGCCCTGTGCGGGGCCCTGGCGGGGGAAAAGCTGGACGAGGCGTCCCCGGTGATCCGCCGGCGGATCCGGGACGAAATCCGCCGCAGGATCCTTACGCCCTTTATGGAGACGGACGATTTCTGGTGGATGGGCTTCAAGCGGAAGGACCTGAACAACTGGACCCCCTGGATCCTTTCCAACATCCTGGTGTGCGCCTGCCTGGACCCCATGCCGGGGAAGGAGCTGGCGGGGGTGCTGGAGCGGGCCTGCGGAATGCTGGACCGGTACCTGGACGTGCTGCCGGAGGACGGCGGCTGCGACGAGGGGGCCGGATACTGGAACATGGCAGGGGGAGCCCTGCTGGACTGCCTGTGCCTGATGGAAAGAATAACCGGAGGCGCAATGAGCTTCCGGGAGGATCAAAAGATCCGGAACATTATGGCCTTCCCCCGGAAGGCGGAGCTGGGCGGGGGATGGTTTGTGAACTTCGCGGACTGCGACGCCCGGCCCTTCATCAGCGGGGAGCGGATGGAGCGGGCCGGGGAGATGTTCGGGGACCCTGGGCTTGCGGCCCTCGGTACGCGGATGCGGGGAACGATTGAGGACCAGCTGAAGGACGTGCCCCACCTGACCCGGGCGCTGGACCTGATTTTCCACCCGCCGCTTGCAGCCCGGGAGGAAAAAGAGGGAACGCCGAAGGACGAGTACCTGCCGGACCTGCAGGTGCGGATATTGGAAAAGGGAAGATGGACCCTGGCCTGCAAGGGCGGGCACAACGCCGAAAGCCACAACCACAATGACGCCGGCAGCTTCATCCTCTTCGGGGACGGGGAGCCGGTGATCGTGGACGCGGGAAACATGGTGTATACGGCGAAAACCTTCTCGGAGGAGCGGTACACCCTGTGGAACGTGCGCGGCGCTTACCACAACCTGCCGATGTTCGGCGGCGCGGAGGAGAAGGAAGGGCCGGAGCATCGGGCCCGGGAGGTGCGCTGCACCCCGGAGGGGATGGAGATGGACCTGGCGGCGGCCTACGGCGAAGACGCCGGGGTGCGCTCCTTCCGCAGGAGCCTGCGGCTGACCCGGGAGGGCCTTGCGGTTACGGACGCGGGAGAGCTGGAGGCGGAAAAGGAAATCACCTGGATTTTCATGCTGCGGGAGCAGCCCTGCATCGGCCGCGGAAAGGCCGCGGCAGGCCGGTTCGTGCTGGAATACCCGGAGGGCTGCGACGCGGAAGCGGAGGAAATCCGGGTGGAGGACACAAGGATGGCGCGGAACTGGCCGGGAAGCCTCTGGCGGCTGAAGAT
This sequence comes from uncultured Clostridia bacterium, assembly GCA_946187775.1. Taxonomy (GTDB): domain Bacteria; phylum Bacillota; class Clostridia; order Christensenellales; family Aristaeellaceae; genus Aristaeella. The sequence goes on along the minus strand of CAMHSI010000024.1, from coordinate 16,245 downwards.
CCGGTGCCCGAAGACAAAAACATTCAGGGGAGAATTTACCCTCCGGGCGGCAGCGCCGGAAGAGGAAGGAAAGCATGGAGCATAATCCTTTGAAAACACGGCAGGACGCGGTGCGGGCGGCAGTGGAAATCCTGCGGCCGCTGAAGGACTGCCTGACCCCGGGAAAGGCCCGGATGTACGTCGGAAACGGATCCGCCCATTACCCGGAGGACGTGGCCGGCATGGAGGGCTGGTCCCGGGTGCTGTGGGCGCTGGTTCCCATGATGATGGGCAAATGCCCGGAGGCGGAGGAATACTGGCAGCTGTGGCGGGAAGGCCTGATCCACGGAACGGACCCGGAGCACGAGGAATACTGGGGGGACATCGGCCCCTTCGACCAGCGGATGGTGGAGATGGCGGTGATGGGGTGCGGACTGTGCTTCGTGCCGGAAGCCTTCCGGGAATCGCTGTCGGAAAAGGAGCAGGGGAACCTTTTCCGCTGGCTGAACCAGATCAACCTTCACGACATGCCGAAGAACAACTGGCGGTTCTTCCGGATCCTGGTGAACATCGGCTTCCTGAAAAACGGATGGCCGGTGGACGAAGGCCGGATGCGGGAAGACATGGACATGATGGAAAGCCACTACACCGCGGACGGATGGTACTTCGACTATCCGACGAAGCGGGATTACTACACCCTGTGGGGGTTCCATTTCTACAGCCTGCTGTACGCGGCGGTGATGGAGGAGAAGGAACCGGAGCGGGCGGCGCGGATCCGGGAGCGGGCGGCGCTGATCGCCCCGCGGTTCGCCTGCTGGTTTGACCGGGAAGGCAGGGCGCTGCCCTACGGCCGGAGCCTGACCTACCGGTTCTGCCAAAGCTCCTTCTGGAGCGCGGCGGCCTTTGCCGGGGTGGAATGCCCGGAGATGAGCCTCGGGCAGATGAAGCACCTGGTGCTGGGAAACCTGCGGTTCTGGCTAGGGATGCCGATCTTCGACCGGGGCGGGGCGCTGACGGTGGGCTACGGATATCCGAACCTGTGCGCGGCGGAGGGCTACAACGCCCAGGGATCCCCCTACTGGGGGCTGAAGACCTTCTGGATCCTGGCGCTGCCGGAGGAGCATCCCTTCTGGCAGGCGGAGGAGGAGGAATACACGCCGCCGGAAAGGTTCCTGGACGGGCAGGTGCGCCTGCTGCTGACCCGGAACCCGGAGAACCGGCAGGTGGTGGCCTACACGGCGGGAAACCACGCCTGGGAGCATATGCACGAGGACGAGAAATACGAGAAGTTTGCCTACTCCACCCAGTTTGCCTTCTCGGTGACCAAGGAAGCAAGCGCCCTGAACCGGGGGGCCTACGACTCCATGCTGGCGGTGAAGCGGGAAGGGAAGGACCTGTGGCACGCCCGGAGCGGATGCGAAAAATACGAGCTGCGGGAGGACCGGGTCTCCTTCACCTGGAGCCCCATGGAGGGGGTTGTGATCGACACGGTGATCGCGCCTTCGGGCATGTGGCATGTGCGGAAGCACGTGATCCGGACGGAGGTGCCGCTGGAGGCGGCGGAGGGCGCCTTCTCCGTGCCCAAGGACTGGGCCGGGAAACGGCCCTGCGACCGGGTTTCCTCCCGGACAGGGAGCGGCGAAGGCTTTGCCGCGGCCTGGGGGGAAAAGGGCACCAGCGCGATCTTCGCCCTGGAAGGATACGAGGGGGGCGAGGTGATCCACACGGAGCCCAACACGAACCTGATGGCGCCCCGGTGCGTGCTTCCCACGCTGCGGGCGCGGATCGCTCCCGGAACCCATACGCTGGTATGCGCCGTATTCACGGACGCGGGGGAGAAGGAAACCAGGGAAATACCGGAGGAGGTGCGGAGCCTTGCAGCATCGTTATGAAGAAAGCCTGGGAAGGATTGCGGAGAAATTCCGGAGGACCGCGGAGGCGGCCCGGAAGGAAGGTATTATTCCCTACAAGAGCGAAGGGGGTAAATGGATCACCAGCCCCTATGACGGAAACAGCTGGTGGACCGGCGGATTCTGGCCGGGGCTCATGTGGCAGCTGTGGACGCTTACCGGGGACGAATTCTTCCGGGAGGAGGCCCGGCGGGTGGGAAGCCTGCTGGCGGCGGAGTTCCGGTCCTTCCGGTTCCTGAACCACGACGTGGGGTTCATGTACCTGCTGTCCGCCGGGGCGGACGCGAAGCTGACCGGCAGCGAACAGGCGGAAACGGACGTGCTGCACGCGGCGTCGCTGCTGATGGGCCGGTTCAACCCGGCGGGATTCATCCGGGCCTGGAACGCGCCGGAGCAGGTTGGCATCGCCATTATTGACTGCATGATGAACCTGTCGCTTCTGTACCGGGCGAGCCGGGACACGGGGGATCCCCGGTTCCGGGAGACGGCGCGGATCCACGCGGACACCACCCTGCGGGAATTCCTGCGGGAGGACGGCTCCGTGAGCCATATCATCGAGCTGGACCCGGTGAGCGGGAAGCGGGTGAAGGAGCATCCGGGACAGGGATACACCCTGGGGAGCCAGTGGAGCCGGGGACAGGCCTGGGGCCTGTACGGATTCACCCTGGCGTATGAAAACCTCGGGGACCGGAGGTACCTGGAGGCGGCGCTTCGGATTGCAGGGAACTTCCGGAAGCATATCCGGGAGGACGGGCTGACGGACTGCGACTTCTGCCAGCCGGCAGGGGAGGAGCGGATTGACAACATCGCCGGGGCGGTGGCGGCCTGCGGCATGCAGGAGCTGGCCAAGGCATCGGGGGATCCCTCCTGGAAGGCGGCGGCGGAGAAGCTGACGCTGGGACTGCTGGACCACTGCGCCGACTGGGGGAATGACCGGTGCGGCATCCTGACGAAATGCACCGCCAGCTACCACGACGACGGGGCCGGAAGGCACACCAACATTACCTACGGAGATTATTTCCTGACCGAGAGCCTGATGAAGCTGTGCGGGAAGGATCCGGACCTGTGGAACTGAAAAACGGAGGATTGGGCATGAAAACACTTTATCCGCAGAACAACGCCGCCAGGACCCTGGTGGACCTGGGAGGCATCTGGGATTTCCGGCTGGAGGGGGACAGGGAATGGCAGCGGATTTCCGTGCCGGCGTCCTACAACGACCAGAGCCCGGATCCCCGGTTCCGCAGGCACGTGGGGAAGGCGGAGTACCGGCGGAAGATTACGGTTCCCTCCCTGTGGAAGGGAATGCGGGTGTGCCTGCGCTTTGACGGGGCGGCCCACAGCGCCCGGATCCTGCTGGACGGAAAGGAGATCGGCAGCCACCGGGGCGGATTCCTGCCCTTTGAGGTAGAGCTGGGGGGCATCCTGGAGGCCGGGGAGAGCGCCTGGCTGACGGTGGAAACGGACAACCGGATCAACCACAGCACCCTGCCCATCGGCACGGAGGACGGATCCACCTTCCTGGGCTCTGACAACCCGGGGATCACGGCGGTGGAGGCCGGGAAAAAGCGGCAGCTGGAGCAGGGCATCAACCAGCCGGCCTTTGACTTCTTCAACTACACGGGGCTGCAGCGGCCGGTGCGCCTGATCGCCACCCCGAAAGCCTATATCCGGGACGTGACGGTTGTGGCCCGGACGGACGGCACGGTGTGCTGGAGCGCGGAGACCTGCGGCGGGGAAGGCCAGGAAGTGCGGGTTGAATTCCTGGACGCGGATGAAAAGACCGTGGCCGCGGGAGCGGGCAGCGAGGGAAGCACCCGGATCCCGGAGCCCCGGCTGTGGGAGCCCCGGCCGGGAACCCCTTACCTGTACACCGCCCGGTTCACCTTCGGGGAGGACATTTATGAGCAGCCCTTCGGCATCCGGGAGGTGCGGGTGGAGGGCACCCGGTTCCTGATCAACGGGAAGCCCTTCCGGTTCCACGGCCCCTGCAAGCACGAGGACAGCGCCTTCCACGGCCGGGGCATGGACCAGACCCTGAACATGATGGACATCAACCTGTACCGCTGGATGCACGCCAACTGCTTCCGGACCAGCCATTACCCCTACGCGGAGGAAATGTACCGGCTGTGCGACCGGGAGGGAATCGTGATCGTGGACGAGACCCCGGCGGTGGGCATGTGGGCGGACGAGAACTACGGATGGAACCTGAAGCCATACCACGAGGAAGTGCTGAAGGACATGATCGCCCGGGACAAGAACCACCCCTGCGTGGTGATGTGGAGCCTGGGGAACGAGCCGGACACGGAGACCTATCCGGACAAGGCTTACGACTACTGGCACCCCCTGTATGAGCTGGCCCACCGGGAGGATCCCCAGGGGCGGCCGGTGACGCTGGTGGGCTGCCAGAACCGGTATGAACGGGACCGGATTATCCCGGCCATGGACGTGGTGATGATCAACCGGTACTACGGCTGGTATAACCTGTCCGGGGACCTGGAGACGGCCCGGTACGCCCTGCGGATGGAGCTGGACTGGTGGGAGAAGCTGGGGAAGCCCCTGATCCTTTCGGAATACGGGGCGGACACCATTCCCGGCCTCCACGGGGCGGCGCCGGAAATGTTCACGGAGGAATTCCAGGTGGCCTTCTATGAGACCTTCAACGCCTGCCTGGACGAGCGGGAGTTCGTCATCGGGGAGATGCCCTGGAACTTCGCGGACTTTTCCACCTGCCAGGGACCCCTGCGGGTGGGAGGAAACCGGAAGGGACTGTTCTCCCGGGACCGGCAGCCGAAGATGGCGGCACACTATTTCCGGAAGCGCTGGGGAGAGATGGAGGAAAGGACGGGGAAGCAACATTGAATATCGGAATCAGGCTGCATGACACCAAACCGGGAACATTGCGGGAGCGACTGGGATACGCCCGGGAGCAGGGCTTCAGCTGCGTACAGCTGGCCATGAGCAAGGCGGTGCCCGGATTCGCCAGGGCGGACGCGCCGAAGCTTCTGACCCGGGAACTGGCGGAGAAAGTGAAGGAGGAGCTGCGGCGGGCGGAAATGGAATGCGCCGTGCTGGGCTGCTACCTGGCCATGACCACGAAGGACGAGGAAAAAGCGGCGAAAACCCGGGAGATCTACGAGGCGCACCTGCGCTTTGCCTCCTGGATCGGGGCCCGGTGCGTGGGGACGGAAACCCCCTCGGCGGACAGCGGGGACGGGGAGGCCTGCCGGACGGAAGAGGATTACAGGCTCTTCCTGGACCGGATCCGGCCCATCCTGCGGACGGCGGAGGAAACGGGCACGATATTGGCGGTGGAGCCGGTGTGCGTGCACATTATCCATACCCCGGAGAAGGCGGAGCGGATGCTGAACGACCTGAAGAGCGACAGCCTGCGGATTATCCTGGACGCGGTGAACCTCATCGACAGCGCCCACGCAGATGTTGCGGAACAGGTGATCGATGACGGCATCCGGCGGCTGGGGGCGCAGACTACCGTGCTGCACATGAAGGACTTCGTTCCCGCGCCGGATAAGCCCCGGCCGGCTACCCTGCCCTGCGGAAAGGGACAGATGAAATACGGGCCGCTGCTGAAGCTGGCGGCGGAACGGGAGCTGCCCATGACGCTGGAGGACACGGTGCCGGAAAACGCGGAGGAAACCCGGATCTGGCTGGAAAACGCATAAAAAAGAGATCGGTTACTTGTTGATTTTGAGGCGCTGTTCCGCCTGCAGGGGGATGGCAGCGGTTCTTGTTATGAAGGGGGGAAATCATGTATAATATCGCTTAAAGAACGGAACCGGGGAGGATCCGGTTCGGAATCGGGGCGAAAAAATGGCCAGGCCGCAAAGCAGCGTGATGGAATACCGGAACTATGAGCTGGAGCCGGATTTCCCGATCCTGGTGCTGACCGGGGACCGGTGGCGGATCAGCTCCGTGCGGGGAAAGCACCTGCATTTTCACAACTGCCTGGAGATCGGCATCTGCCACTCCTCCGGGGGAAATATGATCTTCCACAAGCAGCAGATCCGCTTCTCCACGGGAGACGTGACCTGCATCGCCCGGAACGTGCCCCACACCACCTGGTCGGACGAGGGGGAGAACAGCCTCTGGAGCTATATTTTCCTGGACGCGGAAGCGCTGGTGGGCACGCAGCTGAGCGCCCTGAACGCGGAAAACCTGGGGGCCGGAAACTTCCTGTCGGACTGCCACCTGCTGCTGCATCCCCTGGAACATCCCTGGGCCAGGCAGCTGGCGGAGCAGATCATTGACGAGATGGTGAACCGGCTTCCGGGATACCAGGTCAGCGTACGGGGGCTTTGCTCCACGCTGCTGGTGCACCTGCTGCGGGTTTACCTGGCGGGCAACGCGGAGACGGTGCGGGACGCCTCCCTCTTCGCCATCGCGCCGGCGCTGGACTATATCCACGCCAACTACATGCAGGACTTTCCCCAGGAGCAGCTGGCCCGGCTGTGCCACATGAGCCCCACGCATTTCCGCCGGGTTTTCAAGGAGCAGATCGGCACGCCGCCTCTGGAGTTCCTGCACCAGACCCGGATCCTGAAAAGCTGTGCCCTGCTGCGGTCCACCCAGTACACCATTACGGAGATCGCGGGGCTTTGCGGATACAACAGCCAGAGCAGCTACAACCGCCACTTTATCCGGGCCATGGGGTGCTCCCCCAGGAACTGGCGCAAGACATCGGCGGACACCCCAAGGCCGTCGCTGCTGACCTTCTCGGGCTGGTCGGAGGCGGAGGAGCCGGAGAAATAAGATCAGTCCATCCGATGGAGGATCTCCGTCAAACGCTGCCGGTCATAGAAGCTTGCGTATTTTGTCAGAGGATAATTCGGATCCACCCCGCGGTCGATATCGTAGAACGAACCGTTCTTAACGAAGGCCAGGCGCTGGAATCCGGAAATCTGATAGCTGCTGCCCCAGGCTGTGGTCATCGGAAGCACGATGCAGCTGCCGCCGCCGGAGGTGTCGCCCAGAAGCGTAACCCGGCCGGAGGTACGGAATACCCACGGAACGAGATTGCCGCAGGAGAAACTGTTCGGCGCGATCAGGCAGTAAAGGTTCAGATCCCATGGCAGCGAATCGTCCGTGAAATCAAATATACCGTCCAGATTAATATCGGCCATGTAGATGGAGGTTCCCTGCCGGCCGGAGAAGGTATCCTCATTGGCCACTGTCGCTGCACCGAGGTACCAGCACATCACGAACACCGCGGCATCCGCACGTCCGCCTGAGTTGAGGCTCAGATCCATCACCACGTTTTTGACCGGACTGTCCTTGCGGCGGATCTGCCGGTCGGCATAAAGCACCATGTCCACCGTGTCCCAGACTTCGTCCGTGGTTTCATAGTTCTTCCTGTAGTAATCCTGATCCAGATAGTCGAAACTGTCAAAAGTGAGGAAAGCGGTATCCCCGACTTCCTGATAGAAGGGAACCGCTTCCGGAAAATACGTCTCCCGGGCTTCCTTGTAGTTTTCAAACACCTGTCTGGACTGGGACATGGACACTCCCGTTTCCGGCATGTCGATCTCCCCGTTTTTTCCCAGCATCCATGAAACCTGATTGAATGCGCTGTGCTGGTCATCCAGATACGCCTGAATGAAATTCTGCAGGGCGTCATCGGCTACGGCCGGATCCGGATCCGACAGGCGGTTATAATAATCCGTGCCAAGCAGAATCGAATCGAAGTTCGTGATCCTGTGCGCATCCTTCAGGCCGTAGAAGTTATCCAGTTCCATGCACAGCTCGTGTACGCCGAAGGCAGCCAGCTCTGCGCTGCGCTTCACAGGGCCTGCGCCCTGCAGTTCCTCGCCCCATTTTTCCATGACAACGTTCTGATCGCCGACGCAGACGATCTTTCCGTTGAAGTAATTGCCGACGCCGCCGCGCGGCAGGCCGTAGAGCAGATCAAACGCGGTATGCATGGGGAAAAGGAACTTCCCGTCCTGATGCACCATCGGGATGGTATACTCAGCCATATCGATGATCCGGAATTCTCCGGGCCGATCACCCTTATTCTGCTTTTCCTCCCGGAACAGCTTCGGTTCCCCGTTCTCATTCGTCGGCATGCCCTGCATGATGGGCAGATTGCTTTTGCCGTAGGCGCTGAAGAGATCAAAATCGCTCAGGAACACCTTATCCTCTTCAAAATTGAAGGAAACGAAGGTGTCTGTCGGAGCATAGTTGATCTGAATGGTGCCGCCATTCTCATCCGGCACGGAGGTGTACGCCTCCTTCTTTCCTTCGAGCTCCGCCAGCCGGTTCAGAACCTCCGTCATGTGCAGCAGATCGATATAGGGCAGGTCCCTGACTCCGTCGAGAAAGACCAGTTCAATCCTGCCCAGTTCCTTCTGGATGCCCATCCCGAAACGGAGGGGGAACGATTCCGCTTCCAGTGTATGCGTTTCCCCGGTTTCGGCGGACTCCGCCGCTGCGGGAAGAAGGGAAAGCAGCAGTATCACTGCCAGAAGCATGCTCAGAATCTTTTTCACAGTTGGACCCATCCTCTCTCTGTTCGTCTGTGTGTGTTTCGTTGTATGGAGCTACCAATTGAATTATTTATAGCAGATATCTTGAGGGGAAACAATCAAATTTTGTGAAGAAACTGTGCAAAAACGACCATAAATGACAGGAGCGAGGAGGGGAACGAATGTTCGAAATTGCACAGTACGGAGGAAAAAGTGACCGATAATCCGCTTGAAAAGGACGGGGGACGGATGCTAAACTCATTTCTGCGGGTCCGGGGAATAAAAAAGGAGGATGCACAGATGTATACACCCAGCGCGGAAAGATATCAGCAGATGACCTACCGGAGATGCGGGCGGAGCGGCGTGAAGCTGCCGATTTTATCCCTGGGCCTTTGGCACAACTTCGGGGACAAAACCCCCTTCGAAACCCAGCAGGCCATGCTGCGGACCGCCTTTGACCACGGGATTGTCCACTTTGACCTGGCCAACAATTACGGCCCGCCCTACGGGGAGGCGGAGCGGAATTTCGGAAAGCACATGGACGCGGACTGGCGGCCCCACCGGGACGAGCTGTTCCTGAGCACCAAGGCGGGATACGACATGTGGGACGGGCCCTATGGGGACCACGGCAGCCGGAAATACCTGATCGCCAGCATTGACCAGAGCCTGAAGCGGATGCACGTGGACTATGTGGACGTGTTTTACCACCACCGGCCGGACCCGGAAACCCCCATTGAGGAAACCATGGGGGCCCTGGACCAGATCGTTCGCAGCGGCAAGGCGCTGTACGCGGGGATCTCCAACTACGGGCCGGAGGATACCCGCCGGGCGGTGCGGGAGCTGAACCGGCTGGGAACCCCCTGCCTGATCCACCAGCCCCGGTATTCCATGCTGGACCGGCACATTGAAAACGGCCTGACGGAGGAGCTCCGCCAGAGCGGGACGGGATGCATCGTGTTCCAGCCCCTGGCGGGGGGACTGCTGACGGGTAAATACCTGGACGGGATTCCGGAGGATTCCCGGATGGCAAGGGACAACCGGTTCCTGAAGCCCGACAGCCTGACGGAGGAAACCCTGGGGAAGCTGCGGAAGCTGAAAAAAACGGCTGACGCCCGGGGACAGAAGCTGCATCACCTGGCCCTGCAGTGGGTGCTGCGGGACGAGGTGGTGACTTCCGCCCTGATCGGGGCCAGCCGGCCGGAGCAGATCCTGGATAACCTGGCGATCCTCAGCGCGCCTCCCCTGACGGAAGAGGAGCTGAGGGAGATTGACGAAGCGCTGGCTTAATCCATCCTGAACATCAGGCGGAGCCTGGGCTGGGCGCCGGTTTCCGGGTCCATCTCCAGGTCCAGCACATCCTTCATATATTCATTCCATTTGTCCACAATGGGGCTTTGCGCCTGCGTCTTTTCGGCGAACGCAATGCCCTTTTCGCATTCATAATAGCCGAAAACATCCCGGCCGTCGCTCCAGATGGTGTAGTTGCAGATGCCGGCGGATTTCAGCAGGGCGAGCATCTCCGGCCAGATTTCATCGTGGCGGCGCTTGTATTCCTCCTGCATCCCGGGCAGGATGCGTCCCTTCCATGCGTAACGTTCCATAAAGCAGATCCTCCTTGCTTTTTATGTTTTTTCCTTCGGGAGGGGGGCCGGGCCGCAGGAATCCCGGCGGACCCATTCCCACCGGGCGTCCTCCCGGCGCTTTTCCCCGCTGAGCAGCAGCTCCACGGCCCGGCGGCCCAGCTGCTGCTGGTGGGTATCGATGCTCGTCAGCGGGGGAACGAGATAGGGGGCGCAGAACAGGTTGCCGCAGCCCACGACGGACAGGTCCTCCGGAACCTGCAGGCCCCGCCTGCGGGCGGCGGCCATGCAGCCCATGGCCACCATATCGTTGAGGGCGATGACGGCGGTGGGCCAGTGGGAGGGAAGGAGGGAGGAAAGCAGCCGGTCCATGGCGGCTTCCCCGTCTTCCGCGGTGCCGCCGCACCAGACCCGGTAGGAATCCACAAAGGGCAGGTGGGCCGCCTCCAGCCCCTGCCGGTATCCGATATCCCGGCGGAGCTCGTCCCGGTCCTCCTCCATGCCGCCGATGAGGGCGATCCTTTCATGGCCCAGGCGGATCAGCTCCTCCACGATGCCCTGGGTGATCTCCGCCATATTATAGGAAATGGCGGGATAATCCAGGTCTGCCGGGACGCAGCCGATGAGCACCACCGGCATATACTGCCGGAGCTCCCCCAGGGACCGCCCGAGCAGCTCCTGCTGATGGGGCGGAAGATATTCGACGCAGACGATGACCCCGTCCAGCCGGCGCTCCGCCAGCAGCAGGGCCGGGTTCCCTTCCTGGTCTGTGATGCTGCGCCAGGGAAAGAGGCTGACGCTGTAGCCCGCCGCCCAGGCCCCGTCGGAGGCGCCGGTGAAGATCATGGCATAGTTCGGGTTCAGGAGCTTGGGAAGGACGATGCCCAGGGTGTGGGTGGTTTTGCTGGTCATTCCCCGGGCGATGGAGCTGGGCCGGTAATTCCGGCGGGAAATGACCTCCTGCACCTTAAGGCGCGTTTTTTCGGAAACGCTGCTGTCCCCCTTCAGGACCCGGGACACGGTGGCGATGGAAACGCCGGCTTCCGCGGCAATATCATAGATTGTATATCCTGAACGGCTCAAGCAACCACCTCCCCGGCGGACGTTTTGATTATAAAAGCACAGAAGCTGCTGAATCCTCAGCACAGACAGCCGTATTGTAAGCGCTTTCAGAACGCTTGTCAAGCATTTGCCGGGAAGACGGTAAAACCCGGGGAAAAGTCCCTGAAAATGGATTTTTCAGAAATAAACAGATTATTTTTTGACATCTTATTGACAAAGTTGTACGCCGACAATATACTGTAAGCGGTTACAATCAAAACAGGATAAACAATCAACGACAGAACGAAGTGATTCGCGATGGGCTATTCGGAGATTGCGGACAAGGTGTTGGGTATGCTCCAGCGGGCGGACGGGAACGATCCCTCCCGGGGGCACCTCAACGTGGAGGAAACCTACTGCAAAGCCGCGCACGCGGAATAACAAAATCACAGAACAGGAACAACGGGGCTGCCGTGGAGAGCGGCAGCCCGCCCTGTAGGGAGGAGCTTGCATGATGAACCGGGTATACTGCTGCTTTCCGGGCGGAAAGCACAAGGCACTGACCATGAGCTACGACGACGGCCGGACCCAGGACCGCCGCCTGATTGAAATCTTCAACAAATACGGCATCCGGGGAACCTTCCACCTGAACAGCGGACTGTTTGACCGGGGAGACCGGGTGATGCCGGAGGAAATCAGGGACCTGTACGCGGGCCACGAAGTGGCCTGCCACACGGTGACCCATCCCACCATTGCAAGGTGCCCGCTGCCGGAGGTAGCGGCCGAGGTGCTGGAGGACCGGAAATTCCTGGAGAAATATACGGGATATCCGGTGCGCGGACTGAGCTATCCCAACGGATCGGTGAGCAAGGAGATCGAGGCGCTGCTGCCCGCCTGCGGCATCCGCTATTCCCGGGTGGTAGGCTCCTCGGACAGCTTTGCCCTGCCGGAGAATCCCTACCGCTGGCAGGCCACCTGCCACCACAACCATAACCTGCTGGAGCTGGGGGATCGGTTCCTGGAGCTTTTCAAGAAACAGTACCTGTACCTGATGTATGTCTGGGGCCACAGCTACGAGTTTGACAACAACGACAACTGGGACCTGATGGAGGAATTCTGCCGGAAGATGGGCGGAAAGGACGATATCTGGTACTGCACCAACATCGAGTTCATGGACGCCATGGACGATTTTTCCCGCCTGCAGTTCGCGGCGGACAACAGCTTTGTCATCAACCCCAACGCGAGGGACTGCTACATCTCGGTGAACGACGGAACGCCTCTGCGGATTCCCGCGGGAGAGACGTGCGGGCTATGATAAAAAGGGAGGATCGGTGCCATGGAAATCTATCGGGACGCAGTAACCGGATATGAAGTGCGTACCGGTTTTGCCGGCAAACTCAAAGGGGGTTTGCCCGTTTTATTCCTTGCGAAAAAGGGCGGAATGACGGATAATAAAGGAAGGACCGGGAACAAACCCGGCGGAGGTAAAGGAGAAATACCGGAATGAAAGACAGCAACTGCGGGTACTGCGTGGGAGGCGCGCCGCTGGCGGCCTTCGGAATCAAGATCTGCGACCTGGAGGTGAGCCAGCTGATCCTTTTCAAGGAGCAGAGCCATCCCGGGCGCTGCATCGTGGCGTACAGGGACCATGTGAGCGAAATCGTTGACATCAGCGATGAGGAGCGGAACGCTTTTTTTGCCGACGTGAACCGGGCGGCGAAGGCGATCCACGCGGTTTTCCACCCGGACAAGGTGAACTACGGCGCCTACGGGGACACGGGATGCCACCTGCATATGCACCTGGTTCCCAAATACAGGGACGGATTTGAATGGGGCGGGGTGTTCGCCATGAACCCGGGAGAGAAGTTCCTCAGCGACAAAGAATATGATGAGATGATCCGGAAAATCCGGGAAGCCCTCTGAACCAGCAGGCAAAACAGCGAAACAGGGCAAGAAACAGGAGAAAAAGCATGATTTACAGGAATTTTCAGGGACTGAAACTGTCGGCGCTCGGCTTCGGGGCCATGCGGCTGCCGGTGATCGGCGGGAAGGATGAGTGCGTGGACCGGGAGGAAACCTTCCGCATGGTGGAAAAGGCCATGGAAGCGGGCGTCAACTACTACGACACCGCCTGGGGCTACCACGATGGAAACTCGGAAACGGTGCTGGGAGAAGCGCTGGGGCGGTATCCCCGGGACAGCTACTGCCTGGCGGACAAGTTTCCCGGATACGACCTTTCCAACATGCCGAAGGTGAAGGAGATCTTCACGGAGCAGCTGCGGAAGACCGGGGCGGGGTATTTTGACTTCTACCTCTTCCACAACGTATGCGAAATGAACGTGGAGCAGTACCTGGATCCGAAGTACGGGATCCTGGAATACCTGCTGGAGCAGAAGAAGAACGGGAAGATCCGGCACCTGGGCTTTTCCTGCCACGGGGAGATGCCGGTGCTGAAGAAATTCCTGGAGGCTTACGGAAAGCACATGGAATTCTGCCAGCTGCAGCTGAACTACGTGGACTGGGAATTCCAGCACGGGAAGGAAAAGGTGGAGCTGCTGAAGGAATACGGCATTCCGGTGTGGGTCATGGAGCCCCTGCGGGGCGGAAAGCTGGCCAGGGCCGACGCGCAGTCCGAGGCGGCGCTGAAGGCGCTGCGGCCGGAAGAGGGCATCCCGGCCTGGGCCTTCCGGTTCCTGCAGTCCCTTCCGGAGGTTACGGTGGTCCTTTCCGGCATGTCCTCCATGGAGCAGCTGGAGGACAACCTGAAGACCTTCGCGGAGGACAAGCCCCTCGGTGAGGCGGAATGGGATGCCCTGATGGGCGTTTCCGCCCGGATCCAGGGGCGGAAATCCGTGCCCTGCACCGCGTGCCACTACTGCGTGAGCCACTGCCCCATGGGCCTGGACATTCCGCGGCTGATCAGCCTGTACAACGAGCACATGCTGACCGTGGCCGAGGGCGGCATGGCCTTCATCGCCCCCATGGCCCTTTCGGCACTGCCGGAGGACAAGCGGCCTTCCGCCTGCCTGCACTGCCGGAGCTGCGAACAGGTTTGCCCGCAGCAGATCAAAATTTCCGAAGTGATGACGGAATTTGTGAACCATATCGGATAAGGAAGAAAACCGCGAAAGTACAGTCCCCGCCGCATAAACCGCGGCGGGGATTCTTGCATTTCCTCCCGCGGGGGCGTATAGTTAAGCACTGTAAAAACCCGGCATTCCGGAAGAAGGTTTCGCAGTGAGTTACTATTCCATCGGCATGATTGCAGCGGCCATTCTGCTGATTATCAACCACGATATCCTGTTCCCGGGGAAGGACGGGGTCCATCCCTCCCTTCCCGCGCGGAAGGAATACCGCGCTTTTCTTTTTTCCGTACTGGCCTATTACATAACGGATATCCTCTGGGGGCTGCTGGACGAGCTCCGGGCCGGGAGCCTGCTCCACGCGGACACCTCCCTCTATTTCATCGCCATGGCGGCAAGCATCTTCCTGTGGTCCCGGTACATCGCGGCCTACCTGGAGGATTCCGTTGCATATGAGCATACCTTCCGACGGATCGCCCTGGGGATTACTGTTTTCCAGGCCGCGGCGGTTGCGGTGAACCTGTTTGTGCCCGTCATGTTCCGGTTTGACGAAGCGAACCGGTACCACGCACTGGTGCTGCGGTACGTCACCCTGGCGCTGCAGATCGGGCTGTTCATCCTTTCATCGGTCCACGCCTTCAGCGTCTGCGTCCGGGAAAAGTCCGGGCGCGGGAAGCGGCAGCGGACCATCGGCTTTTTCGGGCTCTCCATGGCGGGGATCCTGGCGCTGCAGCTGGCTTTCCCGCTGCTGCCGATGTACTCCATGGGTTTCATGATCGGCACCTGCCTGCTCCACGCTTTCGTTATCGAGGAGGAGAAGGAGGAGACCTGGCGCATCATGGAGGAAACGGTGAAGCGGGAGGCGGAACAGGCACAGGCCCTGAGCTCCGCAAGAAGGCTGGCCTACACCGACCCGCTGACCGGCGTCCGCAGCAAGCTGGCCTACACGGAGGCTGCCGAGGAAAAGACCCGCCAGATACGGGAGGGAGAGCTGGGGAATTTCGCCGTGGCGGTTTTCGACATGGACGGGCTGAAGCAGGTCAACGACACCCTGGGCCACAAGACCGGGGACCTGTACATCCGGGAAGCCAGCCGCATGATCTGCACCACCTTCCAGCACAGCCCGGTTTTCCGCATCGGCGGGGACGAATTCGCGGCCTTCCTGGAGTCGCATGACTTCGAGCACCGGGCGGAGCTGATCGAGTCCCTCCGGGAGCAGATGGCGGACAGGGACCGGGAGATCCCGGTTACCGTATCCATCGGGATTTCCGAATACAATCCCGTGCGGGACAACGGGGTGCAGGACATTTTTGAGCGGGCGGACCAGGAGATGTACCTGCTCAAGCACGCGGACCGGGAATAAAAAAACACGGTTTTAAGTTTCCTTTAGGTTGGGGGGATATACTGGCCCTGCAACCGGAAAGGAGGTTGAAACCCATGAAGAAGATTATGAAGAGAATTACAGGAATTATATCCCTGCTGACGGCCCTGGTGATGCTGCTGTGCGCGGGAGCGGCGGCGGAAACAACCACCCAGGCCTACCAGTACAGCGATATGTTTACGGACAGGGACCTGGAGCAGGAAGCGGACCTTACGGAAGCCGTGCGGTATACCGCGGCGGACGGACAGGACATCCATATTACCGAAGCCGGGGTTTACGTGCTCAGCGGCAGCGCCTCCGGAGTGACGGTATACGTTGAGGCGGGGAAGGATGACAAGGTACAGATCGTGCTGGACGGGGCGAACATCACCAACACGGACTTCCCCGTGATCTACGCCAAATCCGCGGACAAGGTGTTCGTCACCACGGCGGCGGACAGCTCCCTGGCCGTGACAGGCACCTTCCGGGCGGACGGGGACACGAAAACCGACGGCGTGATCTTCTCCAAGTGCGACCTGGTGCTGAACGGAATGGCGGCGCTGACGGTGAGCTCCACAGCCAACGGCATCGTATGCAAGGATGACCTGAAGGTCACCGGCGGCACATACACGGTGACCGCGGGATCCAAGGCCTTCGAAGCCAACGACTCCATCCGCATCGCCGGAGGCACTCTGGACCTGACCGCCGGAACGGACGGGCTCCACGCGGAGAACGATGACGACGATTCCCTGGGATTCATCTATATCGCAGGCGGCACCCTGACCATCAACGCCGGGGACGACGCCATCCACG
>CAMHSI010000023.1 GCA_946187775.1 uncultured Clostridia bacterium | reverse complement strand
GGTAGAGCGCATCCTTGGTAAGGATGAGGTCGCCAGTTCGAATCTGGCTATCAGCTCCATGACTCCCGGGGACGTTGTATCAATGGCTCCGGGGGTTTTTTTTATGCCATCAGCCGCCTTTTTGCTCCCCCAGCGGTTTTGCCTTTGGGATTCCGGGCTTCCTGGGGTATTGCCCGGCGGTTTTTTCCGTTTTGCGGATCGGAAGGATCCGGTGATCCCATTCCCTGCCCTCAACCGGACAGCATACAGGCATCTCCAGCCGTCCGCCCAGGAGCCTCGCCGCCCGTCTTCCTGCTTCCAGTTCCCCCTGAAGGGACGGCCCTTTCCAGCACAGCGCGTATCCGCCCACCCGTACATAGGGCAGCAGGTATTCACACAGCACATTCAGGGGTGCCAGCGCCCGGGCCGCTGCAATGTCATACTGCTCCCGGTGGATGCCCTTCCGTGCGCCTTCCTCGGCCCTGGCGTGTACAAGCGTCACGTTTTCGATACCGGCCTTTCCTGCCACCGTTTCCAGGAAATTCAGGCGTTTCTGCTGTGAATCCATCAGTGTTACGAACAGATCCGGACGGGCAATGGCCAGCACCATGCCGGGGAATCCGGCCCCCGTTCCGACGTCAATGAGTCCTGCGTTCCGCGGAATCAGTTCGGTTCGCAGCACAGCAAGGCTGTCCATGAAGTGCCGGTCAATCACTTCGTCCGTTTCCGCTACGGAAGTAAGATCCATCCGGGCATTCCATTCCTGGAGCAGGTCCAGGTATACCTCCAGCTTCTCCGGAAGCTCTGGCGTATATGGAATCCCGTTCCGTTTCAGTGCTTCACTTATCCTGTCCTGATTCATATATGCTCCTACAGATCCAGATGAAGATATTTGTTGAGCCAGTATTTGCACCATGCCAGCGCTTCACGCCCGTTGTTTTTCAGCCAGTAAATCGGCTGGCAGGGACTTCCGATCCCGACCGCTTCCAGTCCGAGGTCACCGGCCAGGGCCAGGGAACGGGGCACATGATAGTCGCTGGTAACAATCACAATCTTCCGGATTTCTTCAG
This sequence comes from uncultured Clostridia bacterium, assembly GCA_946187775.1. Classification (GTDB taxonomy): domain Bacteria; phylum Bacillota; class Clostridia; order Christensenellales; family Aristaeellaceae; genus Aristaeella. The sequence continues at coordinate 24,715 of CAMHSI010000023.1, read as the reverse complement.
GATACTCCTCCAGGAGTTTCCCGGCGTTTGCAAGATTCTGCTGCGTGTTTCGCGAATCGGGATCTGTAAGGATCATCTCCGGCGCAACGCCTCTCTCCTCCATATACCTCTTCATCACGTATGCTTCCGGCTCAGGCTCGTCCTTTCCTTTTGCGCCGCAGACGACAACCGGCACGTGTTTCTTTTCCCACACCTTTACCGCCATGTCCAGCCGCCATGCAAGTTGAACGCTGGGAACCCCGTCCGGGTGCACCTGGGCGCCCAGCACAACAACGGCGTCATAATCGTCCGAAATCTGGGATACATCCCCGGGAACCTGGCTTTCCAGGATCCACACATATCCGAGAAGGAGCACAAAGGTAATCACCCCGAGCGCAGCCAGTGTGATCATTGTTTTCAATATCAGGTTCATTTTTTTCTTTCCTTTGGCCATTCTTATTTCCGTCCGTCCTTTGTTTTTATCCCCTGCTGTTTTTCATTCTGTAATCAATGTCTCCGTGCTGGATCATACTGTATGTGCTGTCATTCGCTACGATGATGTGATCCAGCAGCAGGATCCCGACTCCGTTCAGCAGGCGCTGCAGCTGCAGCGTGGAAGCAATATCCTCCGGAGAGGGGGCGCAGGTTCCTCCCGGATGATTGTGGCACAGCAGCACGCTGTGGGCGTTATAATTCAGCGCCGTTTCCAGCACCATGCGCGGATAGGCGGATACTTCGCTGAGGGATCCGTCACTGATTTTTCTTCTGCCCAGCACAGCGCATTTGGCATTCAGGGAAATGACATAGAATTTTTCCGTCCGGTTGCCTGCCAGGATGGAAAGGCAGTATTTTTCCGCTTCCCGGCTGTTTCCGATCCGGTCCGGAACCGCCATGGCGCAGCGGCTCCATACCCTTGTGAGGGGTACAACCATGGAAATCAGGGTCGCTGCTTTATCTCCCACGCCCGGCACCTTCATAAGCATCTCCGGCCTGGCTTCCAGCACGCCTTTCAGGGAGCCGAAGCTGTCCAGCAGCGTATGCGCCGTCAGGTTTGTATCGCTGCGGGCATTCGCATAGAAAAGCAGCAGTTCCAGAATCTGATGATCCTCAAAATGCTCAAACCCGCCCTCCTGGATAAAACGCTTGCGCACTTTTTCCCGATGGCCTTCGTGGATGTTTTCCCTGCGCTCTGCCATATGTTTCCGTCTCCCTTCTTCCGTCAGGCTCCGTAATAATTCCAGATATCCGCACAGGCCTGCTTTTCCGCCGCACACAAAGGTGTAAAGGCGCGCCTGTAGGCCTCCCTCACATCGGATTCATTCATCGGCACCGGATGATTTCCCAGTCTTTCAGTGTTCACCGAAGCCGCCAGCTCGTTCAGTCTGTCCTCCGCCGGCATCGGAGGTATTTCCATCTCCAGGTCATAGAGAATTCCCCGAAGCAGCTTCGGAACCATTTGCGCGTCGCTCAGCCTCATCTTGCTGCTCATGTCCTGCAGCACAGGTTTCATCTCTTCCTTTTCATACGCCATCTCCCACAGCACGGGAAGCGTCATCATGCAGGCATGCCCATGCGCATATCCCATGGTTTTTGTAATCTGGTAGGACATTGCGTGGGCTGCTGTCGTTCGGGTGATCTGGATGGCTTTTCCGCTCTGGTAGCTGGCGTCCATCATCTCCTCCGCCGCATGCTCATCTCCTTCCAGATAAGCCTTCAGGTTGTCCAGCACCCCCAGAATGGCCAGGAATGCATGCAGGCGGCTGTCCTCGGTGGAAGCGTTGCACCAGTAGCTTTCAATTCCCTGGCTCAGCGCGTCCAGCGCTGCGGCTTTCTTATGGTAAAGCGGAAGGGTCTTCAGCAGGTCTGCGTCCAGGATCACCCCGTCCGGCCGCAGCGCGGGATGGCTCAGGGATATTTTCTTCTGATCCCGGTATACAACGGCATTTTGGGTCGCTTCCGCGCCTGTTCCCGCGGTTCCCGGAACAGCAATATGCGGGATCTCCATTTTCTCCGGATACTTCCCGGCTTCAGCGCTCTCCGCGTCTCCTGCGTAAAGGATCGCCTTTACCGCCTTGGCCGTGTCCATGGCCGATCCTCCGCCCACGGAGATAATCCCGTCACACTCCTGTGCCCGGAAAAGGGTTGCTGCGGGAACCGCATCCTGGATATCCGGGTTCGGGTGATAATCCGCAAACACGGGAGCATTCAGGAATACCGGCGCTTTTTTCAGCAGCTTCCCGGTAAGATGCTCCGATCCGATGATCATCGGACGCGTGATCCCGAGCTTTTCTGTCATCTGAAGGATCTTCCCGAGGCTTCCCCGTCCCCGGAACACTTTCTGTGGCGCTTCGCTCATGGTTCTTCTCTGTTCCTCCGTCTGTTATTTTCCTACGCAGAAAGCGGAAAAAATGGTATCCAGCAGCCTCTCATCCGCTCTGTCCCCCGTAATTTCGCTCAGGGCCTCCTGTGCAGCCTGCAGGTCCGTTGCCGCCATGTCAGGCGTAAGCAGGTCCAGTGTCCGCTCCGCGTCCTGCAGATGTGAAATCGCCCGCTTGACCGCCTCAAGATGCCTGGGCTGCGTCAGGGCGAGCCGGTCTGTCACCTCTGCCTGTTTCCTGAAATACTCCCTTACAGGCTGAAGCGATGCGCTGTCCAGCGCGGATACCGTAATGCAGGAGATATCCGGCCTCAGTTCGTGAATCATATCCTGCGTGGTCTTCTGCGGCAGGTCTGACTTGTTGATCAGCACCGCGTCCTCACGCCTCAGGTTCCCGAGCCATTCTTTCTCCTCGCCGCTCAGTTCCCGGGACCCGTCCAGGATCAGCAAGGCAGCGTCGGAATTGTGAAGGGCCTGCCTGGATCGTTCCACGCCGATTTTTTCCACAGGATCCCGGGTATCGCGCATTCCCGCCGTATCTGTCAGGAGAACCCGGATACCGTCCACAAGGATCTCTCCCTCAACGTTATCCCGGGTCGTCCCGGGGATCTCTGTAACGATTGCCTTCTCCTGTCCTGTCAGGGCGTTGAGCAGGCTGCTTTTTCCGGCATTTGGAATCCCGAAGAGCGTAACCCGCATGCCGTCGTGGATCAGGCGGGAGGATCGCTCGTCCACCGCCTGCCGCAGCTCCTCCGTCAGTTTCTTCAGTCCCTCCCGGAGGGCGCCCGCGCCTTCCTCGTCTGAAATTTCTTCCGGATAATCAATGCAGGCTGCCAGTCCGGCCTGCAGGCTGTATAGCTGGTCCGAGGCCTTCCGGATAAACGCGGCCGTTCCTCCGGCCATCTGCCGCACTGCCGCCTTTCGTTCCTGCTCTCCCCGGGCCGCGATCAGGCTCATCACCGCCTCCGCCCGGCTCAGGTCAATCCTTCCGTTCAGGAATGCCCGCCGGGTAAACTCGCCGGCCTGCGCCAGGCGCGCTCCTTTTCGAAGGCAGAGATCCAGCACGCTGTGCGTCACCTGTGTGCCGCCGTGGATCTGGATCTCCGCAACGTCTTCCCGTGTGTAGCTCGCAGGAGCGCGCATCAGGACGGCCATGCACTCGTCCAGCTCCTCTTCACCGTCCATAACTTTTCCATAGGTCAGGCGGTGGCTCTCCATCTCCTCCCGCCGGCTTCCTGCCGGCCGGAAAACCTCTGTCAGAATTCTCTCCGCATCCGGACCGCTGATCCTGATGATTCCGATTCCGCCCTGTCCGGAAGCGGTGGCTATTGCAGCAATGGTATCCTGCTTCATTTCTTCGGCTCCCTGTTTCAGTTTCGGGTCATTTCGTGCATCCGCCGTACAGCGGCTTCCATGTCTTCATTCCGGAACAGGGCTGTTCCCATCACTGCCACCGTCAGTCCGTGTTCTGTCAGGAACTTCAGGTTGTCCTCCCGGATTCCGCCGTCTGCTTCGATCTCTCCTGTATAGCCGGCCTGCCGGAGCGCGCTGATCTTCTCCGGAACCCTCGCGTCCAGCTGTTGCCCTCCGAATCCGGGCTCCACCGTCATGGCAAGAATCATTTCCGCCTGTTCAAAATAAGGAATCACGCGCTCCACGGGCGTTGCGGGTTTGATTGCAATTCCGGCGGAAGCTCCTGCCGCGTGGATCCTTCCCAGCAGCTCCGGCAGGTCTCCCCGGATCTCCGCGTGAATGGTCACGGAATCCGCGCCGGCGCTTAAAAACGTGTCCAGCATGCTTCCCGGATCGTCCATCATCAGATGCACGTCCAGCGGGAGGGAGGTTTCCCTGCGGATCGCTGCAACAACAGCGGGTGAAAAAGCGAGGTTCGGAACGAAATGTCCGTCCATGATATCCACATGGATCCAGTCGCATCCCGCTTTTTCCGCCCGCTTTACCTCTTCCCCGAGGTGAAGCGGATCAGCTGCCAGGATACTCGGCGCAATCTTAATCATAGCGGTCCCTCCACTCTTCCCTGATTTCCGCCAGCAGCAGGCGGTATCTCTCCAGTCTGTCCGGATGGATCATTCCCCGGTCGGATGCCTCCTGTACCGCGCAGCCCGGTTCCCGGTCATGCAGGCATTCCCTGAACCGGCATTTTCCCTCATATGCCCGGAACTCCGGATATCGCTCCCGGAGTTTTTCAGGCTCCATCTGCTTCTCCGGCTCAAGCAGGCTGAACCCGGCGGTATCCATGACCTTCAGTCCGTCCCGTTCAATCAGCTCTGTCCGGCGCGTGGTATTTTTTCCTCTTGCAATCTTCCGGGAGATATCTCCCGTCTCAAGATTCAGGTCCAGCAGCGCGTTCAGCAGCGTGCTTTTCCCTGCGCCGCTCTGGCCTGTCAGGCAGCACAGCGCGCCCCTCATTGCCGCCTTCAGCGGCTCCAGTCCCGTTTTCTCCCTGGCGCTTACGGGAAAAACCGGAATTCCTGCTGCCCGGTATTCCTCCGCGATCCGCCCGGAAAAGGACGGGTCCAGGTCCGTTTTGTTCACCGCCAGTAGCACATCCATTCCCTGGGCTGTCGCCCTGGAAATCATTCGGTCCGCAAGCAGCAGGTCCGCTTCCGGAACCGGTGCCAGCACAATCACCAGCCGGGTCACATTCGCTGCCGGCGGGCGGAGGCATACGGTTTTCCGTGGAAGGATTTCCTCGATCCATCCGTGTTCCTCCGCCTCTCCGGGCGTAAAAAGCACATCGTCCCCGGTCAGCGGACTGATTCCCATCCTGCGGAATTTCTTTTTGCACCGCAGCGTGTAGCACCGGCCGTCCTCCGTCTTCGCGGTATAGAAGCTTCCGATCCCCCGGATCAGCGTACCCTGCAGGAAGGATTCACGCCGTTCACTCATTTCCGTTTTCCTTTCCGCCTGCAAGTCCGGGAACCAGGTTCTTCTGCTCCAGCTGGGTATCCCCCACATACACCGTGTAAGTATAAACCCTGTCATCCGGCAGTTCCACCGTATCCTCAATAACCCTTGAATCCTCGGGCTCCAGCGTGTAGGTCCGCGTATCAATGGCAACATTGGACTGTTCAGCCCGGATGCTGATGCGCACCTTCACCTGCTGGTCGCTCTCCGGAACCGTAACGGACAGGGACGCGGTGGAAACCGTCTCCGGATACCTGTACAGCGTCAGCTGCACAGGTGTATCTTCCGCAACGCGGTTCTCCGCTTCCGGCGAGGATGCCGCCACAAGTCCGTGTTCCTCTGCGTTTTCCGTCGCGGTATACCGCAGGGAAGGCTGCAGCGTCAGGTTTTGTTTCGTCAGCATCTCCTCCGCTTCCTGCAGCGTGCAATTCGCAAGGGAGGGCACCACCGTGCTTCCGCCGCTGATGATCAGCGTAACAGGATCGTCCCGGGTAACCTGTTCTCCCGCAGCCGGCACCTGGTTCATGACGCTGCCCTTCTGCACATCTGCGCTGGCCGCCCGGTCCCGGGTAATCTTCATGTTTTTTGTGGTCAGGAGGTTCGTGGCTTCTTCAGCCGTCATTCCGACCACATCCGGCATTTCAAAGGGTACCGGTCCGCTGGAGATCACCAGGATCACCGCGTCCCCCTTCCGGATTGTGGTGCCTTCCTCAGGATTCTGCACGTATACAAGGTTCCGCTCCACCTCATCGTTGGGCATACCCTTGTGCGTTTCCTTGAGGCCTGCCTGCTTGAGTATCCGGGCCGCTTCCTCAATGTTCATTCCCGTAACTTTCGGAACCTTCACGGTGAAGATCGTCTGTTCGTAAATGGCTCTCCCGCCGAAAAAGATTGCGGCGATCACAGCCAGTCCCAGCAAAACATTCAGCGCCACATGAAGCGCCCGCCGGTCAGCCGGCCGGGCCCTGCGCCTCGGACCGGTATTGGAATTCTTTTCCCCGCTGATTTGGGGCTTCGGCTGGCGCACTTCCAGCTCCGGTTCCGGGGCAACCTGCTCTCCCCGCTCTTCCAGCGCCATCCGCAGGTCCGCGGCCATTTCCCTGGCGGTCTGGTAACGCATGGCAGGGTTCTTTTCCATCGCCCTCATGCATACCCGTACCACCGCCGGCGGAACATCCGGCGCGATGGTCTGGATCGGCACGGGCTCCGCATGCAGGTGCTGCATGGCTACGGCTACCGGATTGTCGCCGTCGTAAGGCACGCGTCCCGTCAGCATTTCATACAGCACCACGCCGGTGGAGTATATATCGCTGGCTGCCGTAGCTCCCTCACCCCTGGCCTGCTCCGGCGAAAAATAGTGAACGGATCCCATCACGTTGTCGCCCCGCGTCAGCGTGGCGCTGTCCGCAATCCGGGCGATCCCGAAATCGGCAACCTTAATGTGCCCGTCCTCATGTACGAGGATGTTCTGGGGTTTGATGTCGCGGTGAACAATGCCGTTCCGGTGCGCATGCTCCAGGGCGCTGAGAATCCGGATTGTAATCTGGCAGGCCAGGGGCGCGTTCAGTTTTCCCCGTTCCTGGATCACCGCCTTGAGGGTTTTCCCCTGGACGTATTCCATCACAAGATAACGGTTTTCACCGTCCATGCCCACATCCAGCAGGTTCACGATATTATGATGGGTCATCTTGCTGGCCGCTTCAGCCTCCCGCTGGAAGCGGCTGATGAACTCCCTGTCCTCATTGTACTCCGGCCGCAGGACTTTCACCGCGACATTATGCCCGGTTCGCAGGTCGACCGCCCGGTAAACGATCGCCATCCCGCCCATACCGATCTGCTCGGTCAGGCGGTAGCGGTTTGCCAGTATTTTTTCTGTCATGCTTCCGCCTCCCTGTCCGCCTGATCGGAGGCTTCCGCATCCTTTTCGGAACAGGTTCCGCCTGTCAGATCCGTCATCAGGATCAGTGAAATGTTGTCTTTTCCGCCGTTATCCAGCGCCGTCTGCAGCAGTCTGTCCGCCGCTTCCTCCGGATTGTCCAGCAGCGCCAGTTCCTTCAGCGTGTTCCGGTTCATCTGTCCGTAAAGTCCGTCAGAGCATACCAGCCACCGGTCTCCTGCTTTTCTTTCTTCACAGAAGAGATCCACTTCCACCGTTTCATCCGTTCCCACAGCCCTGGTAATGTAATTACGCATGGGATGGCAGGCTGCCTGTTCTTCAGTCAGCACGCCCCTGCGCACCATATCCCCGACCAGGGAATGGTCCTGCGTCACCTGGCGCATCTCACCTTCCCGCAGCAGGTAAGCCCGGCTGTCGCCCACCTGGGCAACCAGCATCTCGTTTTCGGCCGGCCACAGCAGCGTAAGCGTTGTCCCCATTCCGGTCAGTGCGGCGTCCTTCTCCTGCTGGTTCCAGATTTCCAGGTTGATTGTCTGAACTGCCTTTTTCAGCGTCTCCCGGTCCGGCTTCTGGTTTTTCATTTCCCGAAGCAGGCCGTCGCGTGTAGCGCCTGAGGCAATTTCCCCGCCGTTATGTCCCCCCATGCCGTCTGCCACGCCGGCCAGTCCGCACCCGATAATCAGCGCGTCCTGGTTGTTCCTGCGGATCCGTCCCACATCCGTCCGGCTGACAATGGAAAACCCGGGAACAGGGGCCTCCGGAACAGTCTCCGGCGCCAGGGGCTTGCTTTCCGCCTGTTCGGGGTTTTTCATCCGCATGGCTGCTTTTCCCTTCAGGTTAAACTTCCTCATCTGTCTGTCTCCTTGATTTTTACCCTTCCGTGGTTCTGCAAAAGGATCCCTGTATCAGCAGGTGCCGTCGGTGGAATCGCTGATCACCTTCCGGCGCAGCTGTCCGCAGGCGCCTTCTATATCGTCTCCCATTTCCCGCCGGCGCGTAACCGAAATTCGATGCTCCTCCAGCACGCGCATGAAATTCCGGACGGTTTCCTCGCTGACCCCCTTCAGGTGGCGTTCCCGCACTTCGTTGAGGGGAATCAGGTTCACATGGCACTGCATGCCGCGCAGGATCCCGGCAAGCTCCTCCGCCTCCGCCTTTCCCGCGTTTACCCCTTCTGTCAGCGCGTATTCGAAAATAACCCTTCTCCCGGTTTCCCGGATATAATTGCGGCAGGCCTCCAGGATTTCCCTGATGGTCCATTTTTCCGCTATCGGCATGGTTTTCCGCCGGATCTCATCGTTGGGGGCGTGAAGGGACACGCACAGGGTAACGGGAAGCTTTTCCCGCGCCAGGTCATACATCCTGGGAACGATCCCGCAGGTGGAAAGGGACACGTTCCGGAGGCTGATCCGGATGCCTTCCTCCTCCCGCAGCAGGTGGAGGAAACGGATCACCTGGTCATAGTTGTCCAGGGGCTCTCCGCTTCCCATCAGCACCACATGGCTGACCTTCTGTTCTTCTCCCTCCAGGTACCTGTTGGCCGCGAGAATCTCCCCCAGCATCTCCCCGGCTGTCAGGTCGCGCACTCTTCCATCCAGCGTGGATGCGCAGAACCGGCAGCCCATCCTGCATCCCACCTGGGTGGAAATGCACAGGCTGATCCCGTATTTGTACCGCATCAGGACGCCTTCCACGCAGTTCCCGTCCTTCATTTCATACAGGAACTTCACGGTGCCGTCCAGCGCGCTTTTCCGGTGCAGCCGGATGGAAACGCTTTGCGCCGTAGCGCATGCCTTCAGCTTCTCCCGCATATCCTGCGGCAGATTGGTCATCCCGTCAAAATCGGTTCCGCGGTGAATCCATTCAAATATCTGCTTTCCCCGAAAGGCAGGATAACCCTGGGCACGGATCCATCCGGTAAGCTCTTCCCGGGTCATTCCCGTCAGTTCAACCATTCCTTCATTCCTTTCTCTTCATCCGGCACAGGTAAAACCCTTCCACTCCGTCCCGGAATTCCAGCAGCTGAAGTCCCTTCTTCCGATGCTCCCTGTAGCGCTGCGGAATGGTTTCCGGAAGCTCGCACACCTCAAATTCCGGATGATCGGAGAGGAACCGTTCCACCTGCATTTCATTTTCCTCCGGCAGCACGGAGCAGGTGGAATAAACCAGCGTTCCGCCTGGCTTTACATATTCGCACACCGTGTCCAGGAGCTTCTGCTGTATTCCGGTCAGTTCCTTCAGGCTCTCCTCCGTAATACGCAGCTTGATATCCGGCTTCTCTGCCAGCATGCCGAGTCCCGTGCAGGGCGCGTCCAGCAAAACTCCGTCCATGGTGCGGTACAGGTCCTCGCGCTTCTTGCCGGCATCCCGGACCATGGGACGTATATTCTCAAGGCCGAGCCGCCTGGCCTGCGCCTCGATCAGCGCCGTACGGTGTTCATGGATATCCCATGCCTGCACCCGGCCTGTTCCGCCCATCAGTTCCGCCATATAGCAGGTTTTCCCGCCCGGCGCCGCGCAGCAGTCCAGGATCTGTTTCCCCCGGCGCGGGTCCATGGCAAGGCACGCCATCATGCTTCCCGGTGTCATGATGGAAAAGGATCCGTTCAGGAAGTCGGCATCCCGGGCAATATTCATTGCTCCCCTGATCTTCCAGACATGGGGAAGATCTGTTTTCTCCTTTTCCCATACCTTTTTTTCGAGTATTTTCTCAAATTCCTCATCCTGCACCCGGGTCAGGTTCGGCCGAAGCGTCCAGCCTTCGGAGGCGGATCGGAAGGTGGCGATCTTCTCCGCGTCCTCCGCGCCGTAATGCTCCTTCAGCAGCTTCCAGAGCCATACGGGCAGGCTGCAGCGGATGGATGCCGCAAGATCCGGCTCTTCCTCCGGATCGGGAAACACCAGTTCCTCCTTCTTCCGGATCAGGTTCCGGAGAATTCCGTTGCAGACCCCCTTCAGCCCCTCCATTCCCGTTTCCGTGCAAAGCTGCACAGCAGTGTTGACTGCCGCGCTTTCCGGAATCCGGTCTTCCAGCAAAAGCTGGCAGGCGCCCAGCCGGAGGATGTTCCGCAGCTTAATGTCCGTATCCTCCCGGGCCATCACCTGCCGGAGTACGTAGTCCAGGTAAATCAGGTGATCCAGGGTATCGTAAACAAGCCGGGAGGCCAGTCTCCGGTCCGCCGCGGACATCCCGCAGTGCTCGAGTTCCCGGTCCAGGATCAGGGAGGCGTAAGCGTCCTGCTCCGTAACCTGCCGGATAACCCGCAGTGCCAGCCTCCGGGCCGGCATTCCCTCCGCCTGCGGCGCGGCGGTCGTTTTTTCCCGGGTAAAGCGGCCCGGTCTCTCGCCCGTTTTCCGGGCCCCTCCGTTGCCGCCTCTTCCTCCCGGTGTGCCGTATCCTTTGCCGTGTTCCGGTCTCCCGGACGGTTTGCGCATGGTCTTCCGGGGCCCCTGTTTCTTCGTCTCGCTCATGTGTTGCCTTCCTGTTTTTTATATTTTCAGATTACGGACGTCTGCCGGGTGTCCCCGAAGATAGTCCTCCGCCCGCATGCGTTTTCCGCCCGGCGCCTGAACCTCAAGAATCCTGACTGCTCCCTCGCCGCAGGCAACCACCAGGCCGCCCTTCGGATCAGCAAGCAGTATTTCTCCCGGGGTGCCTGTTCCCTCCGCGCCTGCCGCCCGAAGAAGCTTCAGCCGTTCCCCGCCCCAGGGAATGCTGACGCACGGCCATGGATTCAGCCCGTTTATCAGCCCCCGTACCCTGTCCGCGCTCCCCGTGAAATCCGTCGTTCCCATTTCCTTTGTCAGCATGGGATCATAGGTCATTTTCTCATGCTTCTGCGGAATCTGTTTCAGGGTTCCTTCCGTCAGCGCCTGCAGGGTTGCCCGCAGGGTCTCCGCCCCGATCTTCCCGAGGCGTTCCGTCAGCTCCGCGCAGGTTTCGCTCTCGCCGATTTCCGTTTCCCGCTGCATCAGGATATCCCCCGTGTCAATTCCTTCATCCATCATCATGGTTGTAACGCCGGTTTTCTTATCCCCGGCCATGATGGCGTAGGCAATGGGGGCGGCTCCCCTGTGCCTGGGAAGCAGGGAGGCGTGAACATTGATATTCCCCAGGGCCGGAATCTCCAGGATCTCCCGGCTCAGGATCTGTCCGAAGGCCGCGGTTACACAGAGGTTGGGTTTCAATTCCCGTAGTGCCTCCACCCCGGTTTTCCGGATTCTTTCCGGCTGGAAAACGGGGATCCCGGCCTCCAGCGCCGCCTGCTTTACCGGGCTGGGCGTCAGCTTGTTACCCCGTCCTTTGGGACGGTCCGGCTGTGTGAAAACGCCCACCACTTCCGCTCCCGGAAACTCCAGCAGCGTCCGCAGGGACGGCACCGCGAACTCCGGCGTTCCCATAAAAACGATTCTCACTGCGCATCATCCTCCGGAATATGTCCCTGAATCTCTTCCTCCGTCAGCTCACGGTCCATCATATCCACGTAGAGCTTTCCGTCCAGGTGATCGGTTTCATGGCAGATGGCGCGGGCTTCAAACCCTTCCGTTTCCAGCTCCATCCATTCGCCCTTCCGGTTCTGGAACCGAACCTTCACCTTCATCGGCCGGGTCACAACCCCCTGCCGTCCGGGCACGCTCAGGCACCCTTCCCGTCCCGTCTGGCTGCCTTCCTGCTCAATGATTTCAGGATTCACCAGCTCCAGCAGTCCGCTGTGGTCCTCTGTCACATCCACCACAGCGATACGGCGCAGGATTCCAACCTGCGGGGCCGCAAGTCCGACTCCCTCCGCCTTATACATCGTGTCCGCCATATCCTTGAGCAGAACAGCCAGCCGGAAATCAAACTTTTCCTGTTTCCTGCACACTTTCCGCAGTGCCTCGTCCCCGATTGTAACAATCTTTCTGATACCCATACTGTGGTTTCCTTCCTTCTCTGCGTCCGATTCTCTTCCGGATGCTTACATCATCGTTGTGGGATTGATTTCAAACCAGACTTCCGCGTCCTCCGCGCCTTCCGCCGCCATTTCCGTCAGCGCCCCGAAGAAAGCGTCCGTTTCCTTGCTCACCAGCGCTTTGATCAGTATATGCCTCCGATGCTTTCCCTTCAGGAATTTCACCGGCGGCGTATCCTTCAGCACCATCAGGGTTTTTCGTTTCCATTCCGGATGGCTGTCCAGCATCCCCTGCACTTTTTCTTCCAGCGCTGCCGCCGCGTCTGCGGCCTTTTCCTCCCTGGCGCTTTCCGCAAGCAGCCGCGCCAGCACCGTAAACGGCGGATAAAGGCCGTTTCTCCGTCTCCGGAACTCGCTTTCAAAGAAAGCGCGGTAATCCTGCCGGGCGGCAAATCCGATCACAGGATCCTGGGGCTGGTATGTCTGGATAATGACCCGTCCGCTTCGTTTTCCCCGTCCGGCCCTTCCTGCAACCTGGGTAAAAAGCTGGAAAGCCCTTTCCCGGCTTCTGTAATCGGGAAGGTGCAGCGCCATGTCAGCGGCAACCACGCCGGCAAGCGTTACCTGCGGAAAATCCAGCCCTTTGGCAATCATCTGGGTTCCGATCAGGATCCGGGCGCGTCCGCTCCGGAATTCCTCCAGCAGTTTTCCGTGCCCGTCCTTGGTCCCCGTAGTATCATAATCCATCCGGACCGTCGGAACTCCGGGAAGCATCCTGTGTACCTCTTCCTCCACCTTCTGCGTTCCGGCGCCGAAATAGCGGATGTACCGCCCGCCGCAGGCGGGGCAGCTTTGCGGCGGATCCATCTCCGTGCCGCAGTAGTGGCACCTCAGCCGTCCGTCCGTGTCCCCCAGGTGGTAGGTCATGCTGATATCGCAGTTCGGGCATTTGACCACGTATCCGCAGGATCTGCAGGAAACAAAGGAATTGTATCCCCTGCGGTTCATCAAAAGGATCGCCTGCTCTCCCTTGCTGATGCATTCCTTCAGCGCCTTCCGCAGCGCGGTGCTGAGCACCGTCCGGTTGCCGTTTTCCAGCTCCTGCCGCATGTCCACAATCTCAACCTCCGGCAGGGGCCGGTCATTTACCCGGGAAGGCATTTCCAGCAGTACATAATCCCCCCGGCGCGCCTTCGCAAAGCTGAGGATGCTCGGCGTGGCGCTGGCAAGAATCAGCGTGGCGTTCTCCCTGTCACACCGGCTTCCCGCCACCTCCCGCGTGTCGTACCGCGGGTGCCTGTCATTCAGGTAGGTGCTCTCGTGTTCCTCGTCCACAACGATCAGCCCAAGCCGGGCAACCGGCGAAAACACGGCGCTCCTCGCCCCGATCACAACGCGCGCATCTCCCCGCCGGATCCGACGCCACTCGTCATAGCGTTCCCCGGCGCTGAGCCTGGAGTGAATCACTGCCGCAACCGGTCCGAACCGCCCCCTGAACCAGGAAACCATCTGCGGTGTCAGCGCGATTTCCGGAACAAGGATGATGGCGCTTTTCCCAAGGGACAGCGTTTCCCGTACCGCGTTCATGAATACTTCCGTTTTTCCGCTTCCGGTAACGCCGTGGAGCAGGAACTTTTTTCCTTTTCCCCGCAGGCTGGGAAGGATTTCATCCAGCGCCTCCTGCTGGCCCGCCGTCAGCTCATATCCCGGATCCTGAACCTCCGCGAAGGCGCCTCCCGGCGTCCGCAGCGATTCCTCCTGCAGGATGCGGACCAGCCCGTCCTTTTCCAGCTTCTTCAGCGCATCGCCGGGATCCCTGACCTGCCGGGCCAGCTCGGGAACAGTGATGCTTTCCCCGGACAGGAGCAGCTGAAGCAGTTGGGATCGTTTTCCGTTCCTTCGGTCCTCCCGGATTGCTTTCTCCGCTTCTTCCGGTTCAACTGCCAGCCGGGCTGTCCTCACCGTCCGGACGTTCACCCGTCCTCCCCTCATCTGGGCCGGAAGCATCAGCCGAAGCGTTTCCGCCTGCGGGCAGTGGGCCTTCGCCGCCATTTCCTGCGCAAGCTCCATCAGCTCTGGCGGCACCGCGGGATAATCCTCCAGCTTGCGCGTTACTGTCCTGAGTTTTTCGGGAGGCACGTCGCACTCATCGGTAATCCCGATCACAATGCCTTCCTTTTCCCGGGAGCCGAAGGGAACAGCCACGCGCTGCCCGGGAGTCAGTTCCATATTTTCCGGAATCAGGTAGGTAAAAGGTTTCGCCACGTTCTCATGAACAATGTCCACAATCACCCGGCAGTACATCCCTTTTTTCCCTCCTCTCCGGGCATATTTGACCATTTTTAATTATATCGATTTCCCCGGGGGATGACAAGAGAAACCGTTGCTTTTCCTTCCTTCGTTCATCTATAATACAGTTAAAAAATACCAGTCAGTTCGGAGGTCTGCCCATGCCCGTGGAATATAATCAGCAAGCCTGCACCTGGACCCTCAGCGGCGGAAACGCCAGCTACGTGCTGCATCGGGATCCGGAAAACCGTCTCCTGCATCTTTACTGGGGGCCCCGTCTCCCCGGAAACGCGCTGTCCTGGCAGCCGGAAGACTATTGCTCCTTTGCCAGTTTTGATCTCCCCGTTTCCATCCTCCCCTTTGAAGTCCCCGTCTGCGGCAGCGGGTGGCACGGAACGCCCGCTGTCGGCATCCGGAACAGCTGCGGGGACGACGTCACGGATCTTCGCGTCCTCTCCTGGGAAGTTTCCCCCGGAAAGCCGGCGCTTCCCGGTCTCCCTTCCACCTATGCCGAGGAGGAAAAGGAGGCCGAAACCCTCTCCTTCCTGCTGGAGGATTCCCTGACCGGCCTCCGGGTCACCGCCCGTTTTACCGTCTTCGCGGAAAGCGGAGCCGTTGCCCGCAGCCTGTTCCTGGAAAACCACGGTTCCGCCCCGCTGACCGTAACCTCCCTGCTCTCTGCCTCCGTACCCTTCTGGCGGGGAGATTTTGACATCCTTCATTTGAACGGCGCGTGGGCCAGGGAACGCCGGATTGTCCGCACCCCCGCCTGCCAGGGCGAGTTCCGGATCCAATCGGCCCGGGGTGCCTCCGGCCATGAAGAAAATCCTTTCCTTGCTTTGTGCGACAGGAACGCGGATGAGTTTTCCGGCAGCGTCTGGGGAATCAGCCTCGTTTACAGCGGAAGCTTCACCGCCTCCTGCCGGGTTGATAATTTCGGCCACGCCCGCCTTTCTGCCGGGTTGAATCCGGACGTATTTTCCTGGCAGCTGGATCCCGGGGAATCCCTTTCCTCGCCCGAGGCCGTGCTGGTATACAGCGCCGAAGGCCTCAACGGGTTGTCCCAGCAGTATCACCGGCTGTACCGTACCCGTCTTGCCCGCGGCTTCTGGCGGGACCGTCCCCGTCCCGTCCTGATCAACAACTGGGAAGGCACCTATTTCGACTTCACTGAAGACCGTCTGGTCGCCATTGCCGAAAAGGCGGCAGAAATCGGCATCGAGCTCTTCGTGCTGGACGACGGCTGGTTCGGAAAAAGAAATGCTGACAACTGTTCCCTCGGAGACTGGGTAGTCAACCGGGATAAGCTTCCCGGCGGCCTGTCCTCCCTTTCCGGAAAGCTTCATGCCTTGGGCCTTCAGTTTGGACTTTGGTTTGAACCGGAGATGGTCTCTCCGGACAGTGATCTGTACCGCGCTCATCCGGACTGGTGTCTGCATGTGGACGGACGTCCGCGGACGGAGGCCCGCCAGCAGCTGATTCTGGATCTTTCCAGGCCGGAGGTGCAGGATTACATTATTGCCTCCGTTTCCGGCATCCTGTCCTCCTCCGGGGTCGATTACGTCAAATGGGATATGAACCGCAACATGACGGAAGCCTTCTCCTCCGTCCTGCCCCCGGAACGAAAAAAAGAAACCCAGCATCGCTATATGCTGGGGCTGTATCGTGTGCTGGAGTCCATTACCTCCGCCTTCCCGCAGATCCTGTTTGAATCATGCTCCGGCGGCGGCGGCCGCTTTGATCCGGGAATGCTTTACTACATGCCCCAGACCTGGATCAGCGATGACACCGATGCGGTGGAACGCCTGAAGCTGCAGTACGGCACTTCTGTCGTCTACCCCGCTTCATCCATGGGCGCTCACGTAAGCGCGGTTCCCAATCACCAGACCGGACGGATTACCTGCCTGAAAATGCGGGGCGATGTCGCCCTCTCCGGAAACTTCGGTTTCGAACTGGATCTGACAAAGTTCACTCCGGAGGAACTGGCGGAGGCAGGAAAGCTTGTGTCCCGGGTAAAGCAGCTCAGGAACCTGACCCGGGAGGGAACCTTCTGGCGGCTGCTGTCCCCCTTTGAGGGAAACGCGGCTTCCTGGTCCTTTGTTTCCCCGGATCGCCGTGAGGTCCTCCTGTGTGCCTATCAGGTCCTGTCCGTACCGAATACCGCCCCTCTCCGCATTCGCCTGCGTGGGCTGGATCCGAACCTTTGGTATCAGGCGGAGGACGGGCGCCGTTTCCTCGGTGCGGCGCTTCTCTGTCAGGGAATCACCGTTCCCCTCCGGGGAGACTTCTCTTCCTGTGTCCTGCTGCTGAAGGCGGAATAATCAATTCTTCTTCAAAGGCCGCGCATGCTCCGCAGATCCCTTACAATCTCCGGAAGCACCTGCGCGGTTTTTTCTGTATCTTCCCGGGTGGTTTCCCTTCCCAGCGTAAGCCGGATGCTTCCCCGGATATACTCGTCCTCCAGGCCGATGGCTTTCAGCACGTGGCTGGGCTCCGTGCTTCCGGAGGTGCATGCGCTCCCGCCGGAGGCGGCAATTCCCGCCAGGTCCAGCCGCAGCAGCAGCGCCTCGCTCTCCACGCCGGGAAAGGATAAATGGCAGTTGTTCGGAAGGCGCAGCTCCGGATCCCCGTTCACCGCCGCGTCCGGAACGGCCTGCAGGATCCTTTTCTCCAGCGTGTCCCGGAGCTCCCTTATCCGCCCGGCGTTTTCCTCCCTTTCCGCCTCTGCGATCCGGATTGCTTTTCCCAGTCCCACGATTCCCGGAACGTTTTCAGTTCCGGCCCGCAGTCCGCGTTCCTGGGAACCGCCGCAGATCAGCGCGTCCAGCCGGGTCCCTTTGCGCACATACAGCGCTCCCACGCCTTTGGGCCCGTGGAACTTATGCGCGCTCAGGCTGATCAGGTCCGCGTTCAGCCGGTCCGCTCGCACCGGCAGAAGCCCCACAGCCTGTACAGCGTCCGTATGGAAAAGGATTCCCTTCTCCCTGCAAACCGCACCGATTTCCGCTGCCGGCTGGATGGTTCCGATTTCATTGTTGGCGGTCATGATGCTCACCAGGATGGTGTCCGGCTCCATCGCTTCCCGTACGCTCTCCGGGGAAATGCGGCCCGTCCTGTCCGGCGCGAGGTAAGTTACCCTGAATCCCTCTTCTTCCAGCCTCCTGCAGGTATTCAGTACCGCCGGATGCTCAATCCTGCTGGTGATCAGGTGCTTCCCCTTCTCCCGCAGGGCGTGCGCCGTTCCCTGTATGGCCAGGTTGTCGCTTTCGCTTCCCCCGGAGGTAAACAGGATCTCCCGGCTTTCCGCGCCGAGCACTTCCGCCGTTTCCCTTCTGGCCTGTTCCACCGCTTTCCTGGCTTCCCGTCCCGTTCCGTGTATGCCGGAAGGATTTCCGTAGCAGGAAACAAAAAAGGGAATCATCGCCTCCAGCACCTCCGGAAGCACCGGGGCAGTGGCCGCGTAGTCAAGATAGATCCGGTCCATCATCATTCTTCACCCTGCATCTTTTTCCTACACACGGGTCTGAAGCAATGTGAAGTTTCGCTCAACATCATTGATCACAAACCCGATGATACTCATCAGCAATGTAAGCAGCAGCAGTATTGCAACCGCTCCGGCAATAACCGCCGCCAGGTTTCCCGCTCCGGATGCCAGCCGGAACCGCTGCTTCCGGATTTCGCTTTTCTCCTCGTCCGAAAGCTCCTCTTCCGGCTCTTCTTCCGGATCGTCAAACCCGTCATCATACGCGGATTCAATATAGACGTCCCGTTCCTCCTCCGCCTCATCCTCAGGCGTAATCAGCGCCTGCTGCCGGCGTGTTTCCTCCGGTATGTTCTCTCGGAAATATGCCATCTGTTTTCCCCCGTCAAACGTAATCCAGCCACGGCCCGTCCTGCTCTTCCCTGCCGGTCAGTTCCCCCTGGGCGCTCATCCCCGGAAATCCGTTCTGCCGCAGCGCCTCATACAGGACGATCGCCGCGGAGTTGGCCAGGTTCAGGCTCCTGGCTTCTTTGCGCATGGGAATCCGGATGCAGTGGTCATAAACCTTCTCCAGCAGGTTCTCCGGCAATCCCCGGGTCTCCCGTCCGAAAAAGAGGTAATCCCCGTCCCGGTATTCTGCCTCATGGTATCCCCGCGGCGCCTTCGTGGTCGCGTAGTGGGCCCGGATCCCGGGATGCTGGCGCAGGAAGCTTTCCAGGTCCCGGTAAACATGATACTCCATCAGGTTCCAGTAATCAAGGCCGGCCCGTTTCAGGTACCGGTCCGCCAGTGAAAACCCGAGGGGCTCGATCAGGTGCAGCACCGTTCCGGTTGCGGCGCAGGTCCTGGCAATATTCCCGGTATTCTGGGGAATCTCCGGTTCCACCAGCACAATATTCATGGACATGTTTCTTCCCCTTTCCGTTTCCTGCGCAGCAGCCGGATCACCAGGATGCCTCCCAGCACGCCGATCCCGTCCAGCAGCACATCCTGCCACTGCCCGCTTCTTCCGCTGGTCATCAGTTGATGAAGCTCATCCGTACAGGCGTACAGCACCCCCGCCCCCCAGCTGATCAGCCAGAGGTTTTTCCTTTTTCCCGTCCAGCTTTCAATGCACAGCCGCAGCAACGCGCCGAGAATCATATATTCCGTAAAATGGGCGGCTTTTCTTACGGCAAACTGGGTGTCCAGGTAAATCTTCTCCTGCTCCTGCCGGGAATAGCTGTCATATGCAGGATGCAGGATCCGGATCACCGCATCCGAAAAGAAACCGCTGGTTTTGTCCGATTCCTCCGCCGTTTCGGTGGAGAAAACGAAAATAAGGATCATGACTGCAACGGTAAGCACCGTAAGAACCGCCCTGGCCGCGGGCTGCTGCAGCCGGCTCTGTGTCATCTTCTTTCCGGTTCCTTTCTTTTTTGATACCGAAAGCAGGAGATGCAATGATCTCCTGCTTTTTTGCATGGCTTACTGGAAAAGCTCCTTCACGCGGTCCATAAAGCTCTTCCTGCTGTCATATTCCTTGTCTGTTGTCGTCTCGTCAAACTGCCGGAGCAGGTCCTTCTGCTTGTTGTTCAGCCGTTTGGGAATCTCAACCTTTGTCCTCAGGATCAGGTCTCCCTTTCCTGAACTGCGCAGCATCTGGATGCCAGCGCCCTTAATGCGGAACTCCGTGCCGGGCTGTGTTCCTTCGGGAATCCGATATTTGATCGGCCCGCTCAGGGTCGGCACTTCCACGTCTCCTCCCAGCGCGGCGGTAACAAAGCTCACCGGGAAATCCAGCAGCAGGTTGTATCCGTCCCGCTTGAAGAGCTTATGCGGCTTCACGCCCACCACAATATACAGGTCTCCGCTGGGTCCGCCCTTCAGTCCCGGTTCCCCCTGGCCGTTCATGATAATCGTCTGGCCGTTGTCGATGCCGGCGGGTATCTTCACCGTAACCGTCCGCTTCCGGCGGGTTCTTCCGCTTCCGCCGCAGGCTGTACACTTGTCCCGGATCACTTTCCCGGCGCCGCCGCAGGCGGGGCAGGTGCGCACGGTGGTCATCCATCCGCCGCTCTGCCGGATCTGGCCTGTGCCGTTGCAGTTCGGGCAGGATACCGGCGAGGTGCCGGGCTTCGCTCCGGACCCCTTGCAGGTATCGCACAGCTCATTCCTGTAGATTTCGAAACTTTTTTCGCAGCCCTTGGCCGCTTCCTCAAAGGTGATCCGAAGCTCATACCGCAGGTCGTTTCCCTGTATGGGGCCCTGGCTTCTTCCGCTTCTTGCGCCCATGCCGCCGTTAAACAGCTGGTCGAAGATGTCACCCATTCCCCCGAAATCAAAGCCGCCGAAGGGATTTCCACCGCCTCCGCCCATCCCGTTCATGGGATCGTCAAAGCCGAACTGGTCATACCTCGCCCGCTTATCCGGATCGGACAGCACCTCGTTGGCTTCATTCAGTTCCTTGAAGCGATCTGCGGCGCTCTTATCGTCCGGGTGAAGGTCCGGATGGCACTCTTTCGCCTTTTTCCGGTATGCCCGTTTGATTTCGTCCTCTGTAGCGTTCTTGCTGACGCCGAGCACCTCATAATAGTCGCGTTTCGCTGCCATGCTGTCTCACTTCCTCTTGAAAGCAAGCCCGTTCCCGATCGGAACGGGCTTGCTCCAGGTCTTGTCCTCCGGATTATTCAACGCTGCCGTCCGCGTTCACGCTGCCGTCCGCGTTGGTGGAACCGGGCTGCGCTCCGCCGTTATCCATGGGGTTTCCTTCCGCGCCGGCCTGCTGCTGGTACAGCTTTCCGAATACGGCGTAAACCTTCTGCGTAAAGGCTTCCATTGCGTTCTTGATCTCGTCCGCGTTGTTGCCTTCCCGAACCTTCTTGAAGGCGTCGATCTCAGACTGAACCGTGTTCTTGTCCTCATCTGTCAGCTTGTCGCCGTTGTCCCGCAGGGTCTTTTCCGTTTCGTAAATCAGGCTGTCCGCCCGGTTCAGGGTTTCCACCTCTTCCCTGCGCTTCTTGTCCTGTTCCGCAAACTGCTCGGCTTCCTTCACCCGCTGGTTGATCTCTTCCTCGGTGAGGTTGGTGCTGGCCGTAATGGTGATCGCCTGCTCATGGCCCGTGGCCTTGTCCTTCGCGGATACGTTCACAATGCCGTTGTTATCAATGCTGAAGGTAACCTCAATCTGCGGTACGCCCCTGGGAGCGGGAGCGATACCCGTCAGCTGGAAGCGGCCCAGCGTCTTGTTGTCGTAAGCCATCTGGCGCTCGCCCTGCAGCACATGGATTTCAACCGTGGTCTGTCCGTCCGCCGCCGTGGAGAACACCTGGCTCTTGCTGGTAGGAATCGTGGTGTTCCGGTCAATCAGTTTGGTAAAGATGTGGCCCTCTGTCTCCAGTCCCAGGCTCAGGGGCGTAACATCCAGCAGCAGCACGTCCTTCACTTCGCCGCCAAGCACGCCGCCCTGGATGGCCGCGCCGATGGCAACGCACTCATCCGGGTTGATCCCCTTGAAGGGCTCTTTCCCGGTCACTTTCTTCACAGCGTCCTGCACCGCGGGAATCCGGGTGCTGCCGCCCACAAGGATCACCTTGTTGATCTGGTCCACGCTCAGGCCCGCGTCCTTCAGGGCTTTCCGCATGGGTTCAACCGTGGCGTCCACCAGGTCGCTGGTCAGTTCATCAAACTTGGCCCTGGTCAGGGTTACGTCCAGGTGCTTCGGGCCGGTTGCGTCCGCCGTGATGAAGGGCAGGTTGATATTGGCTGTGGTGGTGCCGCTCAGTTCTATCTTCGCCTTCTCCGCAGCTTCCTTCAGCCGCTGCGCGGCAATCTTGTCCTGCTTCAGGTCAATTCCGTTTTCCTTCTTGAACTGCTCCGCAACATAGTCGATAATCCGCTGGTCGAAATCGTCGCCGCCCAGGCGCGTATTACCGTTGGTGCTCAGCACCTCAAACACGCCGTCGCCGATATCCAGGATACTCACATCGAAGGTGCCGCCGCCAAGGTCGTATACCAGGATCTTCTGGTTCTCTTCCTTGTCCAGTCCGTATGCCAGGGACGCTGCCGTGGGCTCGTTGATAATCCGCAGCACTTCCAGCCCGGCGATCCGGCCGGCGTCCTTGGTGGCCTGCCGCTGGCTGTCGTTGAAATACGCGGGAACGGTGATGACCGCCTGGGTAACCTTTTCTCCCAGGTAGCTCTCGGCAGTCTCCTTCATCTTGGACAGGATCATAGCGCTGATGTCCTGCGGGGTGTACTGTTTTCCGTCAATGCCAACCTTGTAGGAAGTACCCATCTCCCGCTTGATGGAAATAACCGTGCGGTCCGGATTGGTCACAGCCTGGCGCTTTGCCACCTGGCCGATCAGCCGTTCCCCGTCCTTGGTGAACGCCACCACGGAAGGCGTGGTGCGGCTTCCCTCCGCATTTGCGATAACAACAGGCTGGCCGCCTTCCATAACGGCAACGCAGCTGTTTGTGGTTCCCAGGTCAATACCGATAATCTTGCTCATCTTTTTCTCCTCCGTTTATCTGTGGTATTTATTGTTGTCATTTTATCCGGGAATCCTTTGGATTCCCTCCCGAAAGCCTTTCGGCTGAATTCAGGCATCCTTTATTCCGGAACAACCTTCACCATGGCGTGCCGGAGCACTTTGTCCCCCATCCGGTATCCCTTCTGAAGCACCTGGCATACGGTTCCGGGCTCTCCGTCCTCCTCCGTTCCCTGCAGAACCGCGTTCTCCAGGTTCGGGTCAAACTTCTCCCCTTTGCGGTCAATGGCGGAAACATCCAGCTTCTGGTAGACCTCCGTCATCTGCCGGAGAACCAGCCCGATGCCGTTCCTGAGCGCTTCGTCTTCGCAGCCGGCAGCGGCGTCAACGGCCCGCTCCAGGTTGTCCAGCACCGGAAGCATTGCGGCGGATACGTCCCTGCGGCCTTCCGCGAATGCGTCCGCCCGCACCGACTCATTCCTTTTCCGGTAGTTCTCAAAGTCCGCCTGCACCCGCTGTGCCATCGCCAGGTACTCCGCGGCTTTCGCCCCGGCTTCCTCCAGCTGCTTTTCCAGCGGATTGCTTTCTTGCTCATTCGCTTCCGCTTCGGGAGCTGCAGCGGGCGCGTCCTCCCGGATCTCCTCGGTTTCCGGTTCTGCTTCGGCCTGCGCCGCCGCATCCTCTTCCCGGATGTTCTTCTTTTCCTTGTTTTCCTTGCTCATGGCTGCACCTTTCTGTTGCTTTTATCTTTCTGCCGGGTCTACCTGTCTTCCCCGTCCCCGCTGAACATCTCCGTCAGCTGGTGACCGATGATATTCAGGATGGACAGCACCTTGGAATACTGCATTCTTGTCGGACCGATCACCCCGATGGTCCCCTGCTGGCCGCCCCGGGTGGAATAAGCCGCTGTAACGATGGAACAGTCTGTCATTTCCGGCACGCCCGTTTCCGGTCCGATCCTCACCGTGAAGGACATCTCCCCGTTGCCGCGGATAATATCCGCCAGCTTGTCCCTTGTCTCCATCAGGCTCAGGAAGTTCCGGGCCTTGTCCACGTCGCTGTATTCCGGATAGGCCAGCATATTGCTGGTTCCGCCAACGGCCATGTGGGTCCGCCCCGGGCTCCGCTGCCCATCGGACAGTAAACCGTACAGCTCCTGGAGAACCCGGTTGTTTCCGCTGATGCGTTCGGAGATTTCCGGCATGCGCTGGCATGCTTCCTGCAGGGTCACCCCCCGCAGCTCTTCCGTCAGCGTGCGGGAAATGGCGTACAGGGTATCGCTGTCCATCTGTCCGCCGATCCGGATAACGCTGTCCCGGATAACGCCCTGGTCTGTCACAATCACCACCAGCGCCGTCTCCCTGGAAACCTGCACCAGCTGAACCGTCTGGATCCGGGGCTGCTCGCCCTTCGGGGAAAGCACAACCGCCGTATAGTGGGTCAGGCTGGAAATCACCTGGGCCGCATGATCAATGACGTCCTCCATCTGGTGAATCCTTCCGGAAAAAAGGCTGCGCATACTGGCCGGCGAATCATCCGGAATCTTCCCTGTCTTCAGCAATGTATCCACATAAAGCCGGTAGGCTTTTGCCGAAGGAATCCTTCCGGCGGAAACATGGGGCTGATCCAGGAATCCGAGTTCCTCCAGGTCGCTCATTTCATTCCGGATGGTGGCAGAGGAAAGGCCCATGTCATACTTCTTGCTGATGGTTCTGCTTCCGACGGGAACGCCGGTCAGAATATAATCATCAATGATGGCCTGCAGAATGCGAAGCTTTCGATCATCCATATCCATAAACCTTCCTCCTTTCTGTGTTGTTAGCACTCGACGCTCGTGAGTGCTAACCACATGCATACTCTATCACCGCCCGTATGCTTTGTCAATACTTTCAGCGTTTTTTGCTGAAATCTTTCCTCCCCTTTGCATCCCGTTTTCCGGCATTCCTCCCCAAAGAAAAACCTCCGTACCCGAAGGTACGGAGTGTAAAAAACGGGGTTGCGCTCAGCCGCCGAACATGCTGATCAGGAAACCGGCCGCAATGGCGGAACCGATCACGCCCGCAACGTTCGGGCCCATGGCGTGCATCAGCAGGAAGTTGGAAGGATTCGCCTTCTGGCCTTCCTTCTGGGATACACGCGCGGCCATGGGAACGGCGGATACGCCTGCGGAACCGATCAGCGGATTGATCTTTCCTCCGCTCAGCCGGTACATCACTTTGCCCACCAGCAGGCCGCCGACGGTGCTGAAGCTGAAGGCCACCAGGCCCAGGATCACAATGTAGATCGTCCGGATCTCCAGGAACCGGGAACCTACCATGGTAGCACCGACGCTCAGTCCCAGGAAGAGGGTCACGATGTTCATCAGCGCGTTCTGCGCCACATCGCTCAGGCGCTCCGTCACGCC
>CAMHSI010000022.1 GCA_946187775.1 uncultured Clostridia bacterium | reverse complement strand
TGAACTTATTAAATGGAAATCTGCTGAAATTATTTCTTTTTAATTGATGGAATCAACCGAACCGTATGAGGTGACTTTCGGCCGGATTTATTATCCGGCCTCTTCGTTGCGACTGAAAGACAAGTTTTAGATAATATTATGACAAACAACTATTGCAATATAATCGTTTCAGTAATAGAATGGGGGCTGAGGAAGCTGTGAATGGGGCAGGGCAGCAGCTTCAAGTGCATGAACCATACAGGGACAAAGCAATATAGGACAAGATTGAACCTATCATCATAATCACAAGGGGGATCACAGATGAACATAGCCGGAAGGATTGTTCTCCTGAGGAATCGTATTGGCCTGAACCAGAAAATGTTTGCGGAATTGATCGGTCGATCTTCTGGCTATCTGAACCGGATTGAGAACGGGAAGGATGCCCCTACTTTACCCCTGGTCACCAGGATTTCTGAGACATTCGGTATCCGGCAGGAATGGCTGGAGGAGGGGAAGGGTTCACTGGCTGTTGAGTCCATCGGGGAACGGATCAGAAGGGCCCGAAAGGCACGGGGCTATACCCAGGAGGAACTGGGCCTGGAGCTGGGAGTGTCCAGGAATGCAGTAGGGATGATGGAACGGGGGAGCATCCGGCCAAGTGAAGAGAACCTTGATAAATTATGTTCCAAGCTCTGGATCAATAAGCACTGGCTATTAACAGGACAGGGGAATATGGAGAAGATGGAGCTGACGCCATTCTATGAACTGCTCCGCAGGGATCCGGAGGTGCGGGAGCATATCCGTTCCTTCATCGACCACCTGGACCATCCATGTTATTCCCGGGATGCTGAGGAAGATGAGCGGGAGGAAGAGCAGGAAGAAACGACCATGATTCCGGCACGGGTCAATGATCCGGAAGCGGCGCGGATCTTCTTCCGCCTTTACAATATTCCCTTCGAAGAAAAAGAAGATGGTAAAGTGCTTCTGGTCCGGAGACCCAGGGAGATTGACGGTGACAGATTGCTGGAGGCGGAGGAACGCTGCAGGAAGGCAAGGATTTATGAGATTACAGACCACGCTCAGGAATTCAGGGATGCGGAGGATAACACAGTTGTGACGTTTAGTCCTTATGATGTGGAAGAAACGAGCTTGCCCTGGATCGAGAAGCTGGACCGGTCGATTTATGGCTATGGGACAACCACCTTTGTGGTCAGGTGCTGAGAGCGTGTACAGCAAACGGATGACAGGAAGCTCCGTCAGTTTATTGTCATTTCAGGGCGGTTAAAAATAACAGAAGCATATGAATGGGAGGAAGAATGGACGATTATCTGAATGGCATCAGAGATGAGCTGGATACAGTAAAAAGCAATGATGAGTTTTATCGTCGCCTGGATATGCTTGTGGCGCAGCTGAGCAAACTATGTCCGAAGGGAGGCGTAATAAGGGACCAGAAGTCAGCGGATGTAATGACGAGCCTGGTCTTCCTCCTCCGTGAGGGATATGATAAGGGATTTAACATGGCCGTTCGCTGCGAGATGGAGCCCGCAGGCGGCAAAGTAATGAATGCCAATATGTCCTATATGCAGAGCACTGTCGGCAGAGTGTATTCCTTTTACACGACGAAGGAGAAGGCGCAGAGGGCAGTGGGCGATGATCATTGGGCGGAGATACCGGTCCGATTTGTAATGAATAACCTGTTTAACAGGAAAGAAGCGGTTGCTTTCACATTTAACAGAGATTATGGCAAAAGCGAAGGTATGATCATTGTTCCCATGATGTACCTCTTGCCTGTGTTTCAGGGAAAGATGCCAAAGCCTGAGAACTTCAGGGAGTAGTCAACTCGACAGCAGCCAATAGATGACGTGACAGCCTTTTTTCAGGTTTCTGAGAGAACACCCTATTGTTTTCAGAAAACAGTCAGATTGCCCATCATTGAACAACCATTCACATATAAAAGCAGCATATTCGTTGACATGTGTTCATATCTGTTGTATCATTTATTCTGTTGTGAACATTATCAGGCGGAGGGGAGCCGGGCATGTGCCCCGGGAAAGAGCATGAGTGAGAAGAAAGAACTGCAGCGGAAACTGAACCCCATGCATGTGTGGGCTATCGCCTTCGGATGCGTCATCGGATGGGGAAGCTTCATCAATCCCGGAAAGAAGTTCCTGTCCAATTCCGGCGTAGCCGGAACGGCAATTGCCATGGTCCTGGGGGCCCTGGTGATGATCATCATTGCCTTCAGCTATGCCTACATGATTCCGAAGCATCCGAAGGCGGGCGGGGAATTCACCTTCACCAAGGCCTGCTTCGGAAAGAACGCGGCCTACCTGTGCGGATGGTTCCTGGTGGTGGCATACCTGACAAATGTCCCCATGAACAGCACGGCCATCGGCCTGATCGTGGACGGACTGGACGGCCCGGCGGATATCCTGAAGTTCGGTTTCCACTATTCCATTGCCGGCTTTGATATCTACCTTGGTGAAATGCTCCTGGCCTCAGCCATCCTGATCCTCTTCGGATACCTGAACATCATCGGAGTCCAGAAGGCGGCCTTTGTACAGACGATCCTGTCTATCCTTCTGGTAGTTTGTGTGTTTACGCTCTTTGTAGCTGCGCTGGTGAGCAGCAAGGCACAGGGTATCAACATGGAACCTGTCTGGGGCTTTGACAAGGCCGCAGCCATGGCCGCGGGAGCGGACACCGAAGGGGCCCGCGGCGGCTTTGCCCACGCCGGAACGGCGGGGGTGCTCTCCGCCATCCTGGCTACCTTTGCCATTGCCCCCTGGGCATATGTAGGCTTTGACGCCATTCCCCAGGCGGCGGAGGAGTTCAACTTCAGCTTCCGGAAGGTTTCCTTTATCATGATCATTGCCATCGTGTTCGGCTGCTTTGTATATACCAGCAACAACACCGTGGCGGCAGCAGCCCTGGCCAACTGGCCGGAGCGGGTCATGGCCGGAGAATGGGTGGTGCTTGTTGCGGCGGAGGAGCTGCTGGGAGGATTCGGAAAGGTGCTGGTGGGGCTGGGCGTATCCTGCGCCGTGCTTTCAGGCATTATGGGATTCTATCTTGCTTCTTCTCGGCTCATGTATTCCATGAGCCGGGACGGCTACCTGCCGGAGTGGTTCGGGAAGGTGGATAAGCGGTACGGAACTCCCCGGAACGCTATGATCTTCTGTATCCTGGTGTCCCTGTCCGGTCCGATCCTGGGCCGGGAAGCCCTTGGATGGTTTGTGGACATGTCGGCCATCGGGGCAAGTATCGGGTACTTCTTTACCAGCGCCAGCACCCTGATCACCGCCCGGCGGGACGGGGACGGAACAAGGTTCCTGAAGGCCATGGCGGCAACCGGCGTGGTGTTCTCCGCCATCTTCATGATCCTGCAGCTGGTTCCGATTCCGGGACTGAACGGGGTCCACTTTGGAAAAGAGAGCTACATCATGCTGGTGGTCTGGATTGCCATCGGGGTGGTATTCTATATCAAGCAAAGAAAGTTCTTCCGGTCGGAGGAATAAGGGAAGAGGCAGGAAAGTGTGCGCCGCAGCAAGGACTTGCTGCGGCCTTTTTTTGCGGAAGTCCCACCCAAACTGCGGGGTTGTCTTGCAATTGCCTTCTCGCTGTTATATGATGCCATGGAGGGTATTTCGGAAAAGGAAACGGAAAGGACAGGGGAGATTGCCGTGATTGTGCTGAATGTTTTGCTGACAGCCCTGGTGCTGTTCCTTCCCTTCTGCGTGGGATGTTTGTTTAAACATAAATCCATTTCCTTTACCTATCTGTCCGGGCAGTTGGTGCTCTGGGCGGCCTTCCAGGTGGCGGCGGTGCCGTGCGTGTACTTCCGGGCCAGCTTTACCCTGCTGTTCTGGATTTTTACCGGGATTGCGGCGGTGCTTACGTTTTTCGGGATCCGGAGCGGGCTGAAGATCCGTTTTGAGAAGCCGGAAATCAGTATTTTCCTGGTGGCGGCACTGCTGGTGATTGCCTTCCAGTGCGGGGTCTATATCTTCGGGATGCACCTGGACGAGGATGACGCCCGTTGGCTGGCGGAGGCGAACGACGCCCTGGTGAAGGACCGGATGCTGCTGCATAACCCGGCCACCGGGGAATACATTGGGCGCTTTGTGGGAGAAATGGTGAAGGATGTATATTCTCCCTGGCCTTTCTATATCTCCTGGATGAGCCGGATGACGGCGGTCCGGGCGGCGGTGATTGCCCATACGGTGTATCCGCCGGTGCTGCTGCTTCTGAGCTATGCCGCTTACTATGAACTGGGAAGGCAGCTGTTCAAGGGAAAGAGTGAGCGGGGGATCTTCCTGCTGATGGTGGCGGTGATCAACCTGTTCATGGCCGGGAATGTGTATACCCAGTCCGTTTTCACCCTGACCAGGATCTGGCAGGGGAAAGCGGTGGTGGCCGCGGTCATGATCCCCCTGTTCCTGACACTGGCGGTTAAGCTCCAGGGGGAAAATGAGGACACGGTTTCCAACTGGATCCTGCTGGGAGTTTCCGGCTGTGCGGCCTGCCTCTTTTCCGGCATGGGGATTGCCATCGGCTTGCTGATGATTGCCATATACGGGGCATATGTGGTGGTCCGGGGGATCATTGTCCGGAAGAAGGAAGGATGGAAGCGGGTGCCCCTGTGGCTCTTGAGCATGGCCCCGGGGCTGGTTTACGGCATCGGGTATTATCTGCTGAGGCAGTGACAGTAACCGGGAACAGAAAGCGGGAAAAGGAAAGGGAGACGGCGGCATGCAACAGGCAGCGAGGGGAAAAGGGACTTTGGGGAAGCGGTTTCTTGTTTCTGTACTGCTGTGTTTGTGTTTGCTGCTGACCGGCTGTTCCTCTTCGGAGGAGTCGGAGACCTGGCAATTGACCCAGTATCCGGATCAGTCCGGAGTACAGGGAATGTTCTATTCCCTGTATCGGCCGAAGGACAGAACCCTGATCCTGGTGGACGGGGGAAACCCGCCCAATGCGGAGCAGGTGAAGCAGGTCATTGACAACCATGGCGGGCATGTGCATGCCTGGTTCCTGACCCATTACCACGGGGACCATATCGGGGCTTTCAATGAACTGTATGCGGAATATAAAGACAGGATTGACACGATTTATGTCAATCCCCTGGACTGGGAGACCTTTGAACCTGTTTACCATGACTGGGATACTCCGGAAGCTTTTTCCGCCTTCCTGGAGAAGACAAAGGATGCAAAGAACGTGGTCACCCTGCATACCGGGGATGAGCTTTCCATTTCCAACCTGAAGATCAAGGTCTTCAGCGCCTTTGACGAGCATGTGCGGGAGCTGTCCACCGACTGGCCCAACGACAGTTCCCTGGTATTCAAGGTCTCCGGGGAAAAGGACTCGGTGCTCTTCCTGGGGGACCTGAGCCGGGCGGGGGTGCCCCTGGGACAATATATCATCGACACCTGGGGGGCGGAGAATGTCCACGCGGACTACATCCAGGCGGGCCACCACGGGAACTGGGGACAGCCGGTTTCCTTCTATGAACAGCTGTATCCGAAGGTTATCTTCCAGGACGGCCCGGAATGGCTCATGACGGGAGAGCAGTATGACGCGAAGGACCTGAAGGCCTGGTGTAAGGAAAAGGGCATTACCACCTATGACTTTACCCAGGCGCCGGTGACCCTGGAGCTGCGTTGAGAACGGCAGGGGACAGGAACGGGTAAAATGCCCTTAAAGCCTTATAAAATTTGACGTTTCGCCCTTCTTGCGGTACAATAAAATGTCTTACTGTGTGCCGGCGGCAGCCGGGGCTTTAGTGGACGTATACCTTGGAATCACAGACAGCGGGAAGGGGCGCGCGGTGGTTTGCCGGCGGCCCGGAGCGCGGGACAGAGGGTTCGCTTCGGCAAGGCTTTGCCTTGCCCGGCGGAGCTTTTTCTTTTTTGAGGGGAGGTGAGCCGGCATGGTCCGGAAAAATCAGCGGTTCCTGAACAGGATCAGTGCACTCATGGATCTGCTGCTGGTGGTTTTGGCCTATATGCTGGCTTCCTGGATTCGGCTGGATTTCTTTGACGGGCAGCAGAACAACGTGGCTGCCGTCAGCGGGAAAACGGTGCTGCTGGCCCTGGCCTACGCTGTGGTGCTTTTGTTTATCCTGTCCCTGCTGGGCTTTTACAATTCAACCCGGACCCGGCGGATCCGCTGGAAGGTCCGGATCCTCTGGCTGGGGACTACCTTGGCCACCCTGATTGCCTCCACCTTCCTGTTCCTGTTCCGGCTGGTGGAATTCTCCCGTGGCGTTCTGCTTGTGTTCTACCTGGTGACGCTGTTCCTGCTGGTTGGGAAATACGCGGGAATGCGGATCCTCCTGAACCGCTTCCGGGGCCAGGGGTATAACCTGAAGCACGTGGTGGTCATCGGGACCGGGGAGCTGGCAGCGCAGTTTGACCGGGATATCAGGAGCGAGCGGGGCCTGGGATTCAACATCAAAGGGTTTGTGGGCCGGGGCGAAGCCCCGGAGGGCGGAAAGCTCCTGGGGGATTTCAGCGTCCTGGACGGGGAGCTGGTGGATCCGGAGATCAGTGAAGCGGTGATTGCCCTGGATCCGGAGGATTATCCGAAGATCCGGGAGATCATTGCCATCTGTGAACGGAACGGCGTCAAGTATTCCATTATTCCCTTCTACAACGATATCATTCCCGGGAACCCCACCATTGAGACCATTGGGAAGAGCAAGCTCATCAACATGCGGTCCAACCGGCTGGACAATATCGGCTGGTCCCTGCTGAAGCGGGGATTTGATATCCTGGCCAGCGGACTGGGGCTGGTGGTTCTTTCTCCCTTAATGCTTTGTATTGCCATCGGTGTGAAGCTTTCCTCTCCCGGACCTGTCCTTTTCAAGCAGATCCGGGTGGGATATGAGCGGAAGGAATTCCGGATGCTGAAATTCCGCTCCATGAAGGTCAATAACGAAGAGAGCACCGCCTGGACCAAGGACAAGGATGACCGGAGGACGAAGTTTGGGAGCCTCATCCGCAAGACCAGCCTGGATGAGCTGCCCCAGCTCATCAACGTCCTGAAGGGGGACATGAGCCTGGTGGGGCCCCGGCCGGAGCTTCCCTTCTTTGTGGAGCAGTTCCGGGAAACGGTACCCTTCTACATGGTGAAGCACCAGGTGAAGCCGGGAATGACCGGCTGGGCCCAGGTGAACGGATACCGGGGGGATACCAGCATCACCAAACGGATTGAACTGGACCTGTGGTACATTGAGAACTGGAGCGCTGGACTGGACATTGCCATTCTCTTCCGGACCTTCTTCGGGGGAATGGTGAACCAGGAAAAGAAATAAATGGATAAATCATATGCAGTAATCATCCCCACGCTGAATGCGGGGAAGACCATCCGGCACCTGGCGGAAAGCCTGCTGGAGCAGACGGTTCCCCCGGCGGAAATTGTGGTGGTGGATTCCTCCTCGGAGGATGATACGGTTTCCCAGGTTCGGGATCTTCCTTCCGTCCGGGTCCTTACCGTTGCGCGGAAGGATTTTGACCACGGGGGAACCAGGGACAGGGCGCTTCGCTCCTGCACGGTTCCCTTTGTGGTGTTCATGACCCAGGACGCCTTTCCCTGCAGGAAGGACTGCATGAAAAAGCTGCTGGAGCCCTTCGGGGATCCGCGGGTGGCTGCCGTGTGCGGCCGGCAGGTGGCTTACCCTGCAGCCAGCGCCCGGGAAAAGGCGGTGCGGGCTTTCCGTTATACGGACG
Organism: uncultured Clostridia bacterium; assembly: GCA_946187775.1. Taxonomy (GTDB): domain Bacteria; phylum Bacillota; class Clostridia; order Christensenellales; family Aristaeellaceae; genus Aristaeella. The sequence goes on along the minus strand of CAMHSI010000022.1, from coordinate 19,917 downwards.
AAACGGACGTTTGGGGAAAGGAAGACATGCGGCGGAGGGGCGTCAAAGCCTTCCTTTTGTCAGATGTCTGCGCGGCCTACCGGGTTTCCGCCTATGAGGCGGTGGGGGGATTCACCCATCCCCTCATGACCAATGAGGATATGCTCATTGCCGCGGACTTCCTGGAGGCGGGATACCTTCTCTGCTACCAGGGAAAAGCGGAGTTTTTTCATTCCCACGACTATACCCTGCGGCAGGAATACGACCGGAACAGGAAGATCGGGGAATTCCTGGCGAAGTACGGGAACCGGTTCGAAAACGGAAGCATTTCCGGGGAGGGCCTCCGGATGGTGAAGACGGTAACCCTGCAGCTGCTGCGGCAGGGAAGGATCCCGGAGGTGTTCGCCTTCTGGGCTAACTGCGGGGCCCGGATCCTGGGGAACCGGGCGGGATTCAAAGCGGGAAGCAAAGAAAAGAACTAAGAACCAGGAATTAAGAATAAAGCATAAAGCAGGAGCAGGGAAGGAGGCGCCGGGATGACGGAAACCATTGAGATCCTGATGGCTACCTATAACGGCGAAGCCTTCCTGCGGGAACAGATGGATTCCATCCTCTGCCAGACGGACGGGGGCTGGCACCTGACGGTTTCGGACGACGGATCCGAGGACGGGACAGGGGAGATCCTCCGGGAATATGAGGAAGCGTATCCGGGGAAGATCCGGCGGATCTCCGCCGGAAAACGCTTCGGAAACGCAAGGGACCAGTTCTTCTTCCTCTCCGGGCAGTGTCCTGCCAACTGGCGGATGTTCTGCGACCAGGATGATACCTGGGAGAAGGAGAAGGTGGCAAAGTTCCGGCGGGCCATGGAGGAGGCGGAAGCCTCCTTCGGGGCGGAAACCCCGCTGCTGGTTTTCTGTGACCAGACTCCGGCGGATGAGCACCTGACGCCCCTGGCGCCTTCCCTGATGCGGTACCAGAAGCAGTATTTCAATTCCTTTGATTACCGGTCCATCCTGATGCAGAACGTGGTGACCGGCGGGGCCATGGCGGTGAACCGGCCGCTGTCCCGGCTGGCGCTGGAAGGAGCGGGGAAGGACATAAAGGGCCGGATCCTCATGCATGACTGGTGGATGGCGGCGGCAGCCGCCCGGTTCGGCCGGATCGTCTATTTGGATGAGCCCCTGGGGACCTACCGCCAGCACGGGGAGAACGCCGTGGGGGCCAAGCATGTGGGCAGCGCGGAGTACCGGCGGGACCGGCTTGGAAAGCTGGAGGAGGTCCGGGAGACCATCCGGCGGAAGAAGGAGCAGGCCGCCTGCTTCCGGGAGGTATACCGGGACAAGCTGACCGGGGAGGACGTGCTGTTCCTGGAAGGGTTTGAGAAAGAGAAAAGCGGGATCGGCTTTTACCTGAAATACGGAGGGCTGATCCACGGGGCGGAACGGAAAATCGGGTTTGCCCTGCTGGGGTAGGAAAAAAGAAAGAGCGGAAGGGAAGAGAAGGAAAACCGTGGAGAAGAAAACCGGGAACGGTGGAACGCGTGTTCCCCGGGTCCTGCTGATTTACCGGGAAATGATCCCCTCCGTGCGGCTGTGCGGCCACAGCCAGATGGAAGTGCTGGCGGAAGAGGGAAAGGTGGAATACCGGGCGGTGCCGGGGCTCCGCATTTCCCGGGAGGACATGGAATGGGCCGAGGCGGTGATCCTCGGCCGGCTGGACAGCTGGTATGAGCTGCAGCTTGTGAAGAAGCTGAAGAAGGCGGGGAAGTACCTGCTGTACATTCTGGACGACGACCTGCTGAACATTCCGGAGAGCGCTTCGAGTGCCTCCTATTACAGACAGGAGAGCATCCGGGAAAGCATCCGGGAAATGCTGGAGATGAGCGACGCGATCCTCTCCCCCTCCCCCCTGCTGCTTGAAAAATATGCCGGGGGCGGAAAGACGGCAGTGCAGGTGGAGGAACCTGCCATCGATCCGATCCCTTATATCCCCCACCGCCCGGGGGATCCGGTGAAGATCGGTTTTGCAGGATCCATAGACCGGATCGGGGACCTGGAGGAAATCCTGCAGGGAGCTTTGACGGCCGTCAAAGGGAAATACGGAAAAAAGGTAGCCTTCGAGTTTTTCGGGGCGGTGCCTTCCTTTGCCCGGGAGCTGGACGCAAAATGCATTCCATACACCCAATCCTATGATTCCTACCGGAAGACCCTGAACGAGGCGCGCTGGGACATCGGACTGGCGCCCATGCCGGATACCCCCTTCCACGCCTGCAAGCACTACAACAAGTTTGTGGAATACGCGGCGGCGGGAGTTGCGGGGATCTACTCCGATGTAGCTCCTTATGACCGGCTGCGGGCATTCCCGGACTGTACGGTCCTGTGCCGGAATGACGCGGACGAATGGGTCCGGGAAATCAGCAGGCTGGTGGAAGAGGAGGAGCTTCGGGAGCAGATGCGAAAAGCGGCCAGCGAAACCGCAGCGGATAAGCTGAATGTCCGGAGGTGCGCCGAGCCGATCCTGGGCGTGCTGGAGAAGTGCGGGGGAGCAGACGGCGGACGGGTCGGGAGCCTGCTCGGGATCAAGGCGGTGTCCCTGTTCCGGAGGTTCTCCACTTCCCTCAGGGGCCATGGGATGCTGGGCCTTTTGATGAGGATCCCGAAGAAGTTGTTTTTCCGCGGAAAATAAAGAGATTTGGAGCGTATCGGACTGAAATGAAAAAGAAACTGCGACTGATCTGGCAGCTGGCACTGAATGACTTCCACAGCAAATATGCCAGTTCCCAGCTTGGAATCTTCTGGGCCTTTTTCAAGCCTGTCGTGATGGCAAGCGTTTACATTGTTGTTTTCTCGGTGATTGCCAGGGCCACCCCTGTTTCCGGCATCTATCCCTATGCGCTCTGGATGCTTCCCGGGCTGATCGTCTGGTTTGTTTTCTCCGACTCGGTGTCTACGGGGGTTTCCACGCTGACGGATTATTCCTACCTGGTGAAGAATATCCGTTTTGATATTTCGATCCTGCCGGGAGTCAAGGTGGTTTCAGCGTACATTATCCACACGTTCTTTATCCTGCTGGTTTTTGCACTGTACCTGCTGATGGGGCTTCCGATCAAGATCTACATGATCCAGATTGTGTATTACTATGCGGCTACCTTCATCTTCACCCTGGCCGTTACAAGAATTGTCTGCACGATCCAGCCGTTTTTCAAGGACCTGGCGGTTGCCATAGAGATTATCCTGCTGGTGGGCGTCTGGGCATGCCCCATCATGTGGGACCTGAGCATGATTCCGGAATCCTATGCGATCTGGTTCAAGATCAATCCCATGTACCACCTGGTTTCCGGGTACAGGGCGTGCTTCATGGGGGACTACTGGATGTGGCAGAGGCCCCGGTCCATGGCGGCTTTCTGGTGCGTGACGCTGCTGCTGGAATTCTTCGGACGGAGATTGTTCCGCAGGCTGAGCACGCATTTCTCTGATGTGATCTGACAGGAGGGGCAGAAGTGGAAAAAAAGGCTGCCATTGAAATCCGGCATATCCGGAAGGTATATAACACCTATACAAAGGAATTTGACCGGTTCCGGGAAGCAATTTCCCTCACCCGGAAGAGCTACCACAAGGAGTTTGTCGCCCTGCAGGACGTGAACCTGACGGTATACCCGGGGGAATGCGTCGGAATCATCGGGACCAACGGATCCGGGAAAAGCACGCTGCTGAAGATCATCACCGGGGTGCTGAACCAGACCTCCGGCGAAGTGAGCCTGAAGGGGCATGTGAGCTCCCTGCTGGAGCTGGGGGCGGGATTCAACCGGAACTATACGGGGATGGAAAACATTTACCTGAACGGCCGGATTATGGGGTTTACGGATGAGGAGATCCGGCAGCGCATTCCTGAAATCGAGCAGTTTGCCGGAATCGGGGATTTCATTCACCAGCCGGTCAAGAATTATTCCAGCGGCATGTTTGCGCGGCTGGCCTTTGCGGTGGCCATCAACGTGGATCCGGATATCCTGATTGTGGATGAGGCCCTGAGCGTTGGGGACGTGTTTTTCCAGACCAAGTGCTACCACAAATTTGACGAATTCCGGAAGAAGGGGAAAACCATCCTGTTTGTTTCCCATGACCTGGGAAGCGTGATCAAATACTGTGACCGGTGTATGCTCCTGAACCGCGGGCAGCAGATTGCCACAGGGGACAGCAAGGAAGTTGTGGATCTGTACCGTAAAATCATGGTGGAGCATTCAAACGCGGCGGAGCAGGCAGAAACCGTGAGCCCGGGAAATCACGTTTCCGGAAATCAGGAAAAGAAGGTTTCCGGAAAAATGCGTTGGCCACAGGATCGGATCTGGAAAACGGATATGCTCCAGAACCCGGAATCCCAGGAATACGGGGACCGGCGGGGGGAGATCATCGATTACGGCATCATGAATGAGCACGGGGAGATCAGCAGCATGCTGATGAAGGGCGAGGAATTCACGGTGCTTTACCGGTTCAGGATCAACAAACCCATCGACCACCCGATCTTTGCCTTCACCATCCGGGACCTGAAAGGAACGGAGCTGTGCGGAACGAACACGCTGTATGAGGACCAGATCATTGAAACGGCGGAGGCGGGGCTGACCGGCGTGGTCCATTTCACCCAGCGGATGACCCTGCAGGGGGGCCAGTACATGCTGTCCCTGGGGCTGACCGGATATATCAACGGGGAGCTGAACGCCTACCACCGCCTGTATGACGTCTGCCATGTGCAGGTGCTTTCAGATCTCAATACGGTGGGAGTCTTTGACCTGGAATCGAAGGTCGGCTATGACGATGTTCATGTGGAAAGGGGTTCAGACCGGTGATCGAAAAAATCGGTAAAGTCACGCTGAACAAGCAGTACTACCATGATCAGGATTCCTACAGCGACGGGGACGAAGTGGAGAACCGCCTGCTGGAGCTGGTGAGCAGCCACCCTTCCGAAGATTTTCCGAAAATCACCACGGAGGAATGCTCCTGGCCGATTTTGTACCACCTTTCCCCGGTTCGGGAGAATATCCTGAACTGGGTCCCCTTCAAAGCCGGAGAATCCCTGCTGGAGCTGGGCTCCGGATGCGGCGCGGTAACCGGTGCCTTCCTGGGAAAAGGAATGAAGGTGACCTGCCTGGACCTGTCCCTGCGGCGGAACCGGATCAACGCCACCCGGCACCGGGACTGCGAAGACCTTGAGATCTACGTGGGGGCCAGCGAAGAGATCCTTCCCCGCCTGGAGGAGAAGTATGACCATGTGACCCTCATCGGGGTGCTGGAATACGCAGCGGTTTTTTCGAAGGAGGAAAAACCCTTTCATTACATCCTGAATGCGGTGAAGAATGTCCTGAAGGATACCGGCTCCCTGTGGGTGGCCATTGAGAACAAGCTGGGACTCAAGTATTTTGCCGGATGCAAGGAGGACCACACCGGCAGGTATTTTGAGGGCCTGGAAGGATATCCACACCGGGAAGGGCCGTATACCTTCAGCCGGAAGGAACTGAAGGAGCTGGCGGAAGAGTGCGGGTATTCCTGCACCTTCTATTATCCCTATCCGGACTACAAGCTTCCGGTGAAGATCTTTTCGGATGAATACCTGCCCCATCCCGGGGAGCTGAGCCGGAACTGGCAGACCTTTGACGCGGACCGGATGCTGCTCTTTGACGAAAGAAGGGTGTTCGACACCGTGCTGCAGGCGGGACTGTTTCCGGAGCTTTCCAATTCCTTCCTGGTGGAGATGAAAAAGGAGGCGAAGGAATAATGGAGAGAGTCATTTTTTCCAAGGCCTCTGTGGAACGGAAGCCGGAATACCGGCAGCAGACGGTGATCCTGGCGGACGGGGAAAAAAGGACGGTGCGGAAGATCCCGGTGGGGGAAAAGGCGAAGCCGCACCTGAAGAACTACCTGAAGAATTACCTGCTCCTGAAAAGGGGACTGAAGACAGATGGCCGGACGGACCTGATTCCCTGCCGGGAGCTGGCGGACGGTTCCGTGGAGTTCCCCTTCCTGACGGAGCCGACCCTGATGAAGCGGCTGGAAGGGACAAGTCCGGAGGAATATATCCGCCTGGTAAAGGAATTCCGGGACGCCCTGGTCCGGGATTTCGGAACGGTGCCCTTCCGAAAGGAAGAAGGATTCCGAAAGGTGTTCGGGGACGCGGAGCCGGAGGAGGGGGAGGAATCCCTCGCCGTGACCAACGCGGACCTGAACTTTGACAATGTCTTCTGCTCCGATGACGGGAGATATATCCTGATCGACTACGAATGGGTCTTTCCCTTCCCGCTGCCCCTGAGCTACCTGCTGTACCGGGCTATGCTGCTGGATCCCACCTTCGCTGCTTTTCCGGAGGAAGGAAAGCGGTTCCTGCTGGAGAAAACGGGGGTGGGGGAAGAAAAGGAAGCCGTTTACAGGCAGATGGAGCTTGCATTCCTGGAGTACATCTCTCCGGATGTCTATAAGCTGGACTATTTTGCCAGGATCCCGGGGGCCCGGAAAAACACGGTGCATGATTTCCAGCAGGTACTGGAAGACAACCGGAAGCTGTCCGGGGACCTGGCAAATGAGATTGAGTTATCCAGGCAGCGGATTGAAATCATTAACCAGCTCAGCACCTATACCTCCAGGCTGTGGTTCAGGGGTTTCAGGAAACTGGATTCCCTTCAGGCCCGGGGCCGGAGAGCCATCCGGCAGGCGTTTTCGGGATCCATGGACCCGAAGGGGACGGAGGCGAAGTTTGCCGGGAACCTGCTGGCGGAGATGGAGGCCCTGAAGGGTGCCAGTGCGGAGGGTATTCCGGATACAGTTAAATTCAGCGTGCTGGTTCCGCTGTACAATACGCCGGAAGCCTTTCTCCGGGAGATGATCCAGTCCGTTCTGGACCAGACCTATCGGAACTGGGAGCTGTGCCTGGCGGACGGAAGCGACGGAGAACACGGGGAGGTTGGGGAGATCTGCCGGGAATACGCGGCAGGGGATCCGAGGATCCTGTACAAAAAGCTGGAGCACAACGGCGGAATATCGGAAAACACGAATGCCTGCATGGATATGGCAAGCGGGGATTACATTGCGTTGTTTGACCATGACGACCTGCTGCATCCGGCTGCCCTGGCTGAAAACGCAAAGGTCATTTACAGCCAGCAGGCGGATTTCATCTACTCGGATGAAGCCGTGTTCATTTCCCCGGACGTGACATGCTGGACCGCCACCCATTTCAAACCGGACTATGCGCCGGAAAACCTGCTTTCCAACAACTATATCTGCCATCTTTCCGTGTTCAGGGCATCGCTGCTGGAAAAGGCAGGACGGTTCCGCAGGGAATATGACGGCAGCCAGGACCACGATATCATTCTTCGTCTGACGGGATGCGCGGAAAAAGTGGCGCATATCCCGAAGATCCTGTATTTCTGGCGGAGCCATCCAACGTCAACAGCCTCGGACATCCGCACGAAAACGTACGCCATCACCGCAGGACAGAAGTCGGTGAAGGATTACCTGCATGCTTTCCGGGGATTGGATGCGAAGGTGGAAAGCACCAAGGAATACCCCACCATGTACCATGTGACGTACCCGATCCTGGGAAACCCGGAGGTGAACCTGATCCTGGACGCCGCGGGATACAGCCAGGGTGCGATCCGGGAAAAGATCAGCAAGGTGATCCGGGGAACCGGATGGAGGAACCTGAAAATTACCGTAGTTACAGGGGATGAAACCCAGGATCCCGGACCGGATCCGTCCGGCCGGACCAAGGTGCTGTGCCTGAAGGAAAAGGGCCGGGCCAAACGGCTGAACGAGGCGGTACGGCAGACCGGCGGAGAGTACCTGGTTTTCCTGGATATGGAGCTGGAACCGGTTTCCCCGGGCTGGGCGGAAGAAATGCTGATGCTGGCGCAGCAGGAAAAAATCGGCGCTGTGGGCGGAAGAGCCTGGTTCAAGGATGACACCCTGCGCCATGGCGGCCTGATTCTTGGACTGGGAAAACGCCGCCTGGCGGGACGGTCCCATTTCCGGGTGGATCACGGAAACGGCGGATATTTCGGGCAGCTGACGGTTGTGGAAGATGTTTCCGCCGTGTCCGTCGAATGCATGATGATCCGGAGGGAGAAGCTGGAAAGGGCGGGCGGCTTTGACCCGCAATATCGGGAAACCCTCTTCGATGTGGATTGCTGCCTGCGGCTGGCGGAAAAAGGCTGCAGGAATGTTTATACCCCCTTTGCGGAATTCAGGGGCGGGAACCCTGCGAAATACGCTGTCGATTACGGATCGGAAGCGCCGGGCTACGCGAAGGATGCCGGAACGCTCCGAAGGAAGCATCCCGGGATCACGGGGAAAACGGATCCGTATTACAACCCGAACCTGACCCTGGACACGGCGGACTACCGGATCCGGCCAACGGGCCGGCCATAATCAGGGCATCATCCCGGAAAAGCACCCGCAGGCAGGGAACGGCGGACAAAAAAAGGAGGAGTCTTCATGAAGACAGTATTGCTGGCCGGCGGCTTCGGCTCCCGCATTTCGGAAGAATCCCAGTTCAAGCCCAAGCCGATGATCGACATCGGGAACATGCCGATCCTGTGGCATATCATGAAGGAATACGCCTGGTACGGACACACGGACTTCATTATCTGCGCCGGATACAAGCAGCATTACATCAAGCAATGGTTCGCGGATTATTTTCTCCGCTCCAGCGATGTGACCTTTGACTACCGCGGCGGGAAAAATGAAATGGTGATCCATGAAAGCCATGCGGAGCCCTGGCGGGTGACGGTGGTGGATACCGGACTGAACACCATGACCGGCGGCCGGATCAGAAGGATCCGGAAGTACGTAGGAAACGAACCCTTCTTCATGACCTACGGGGACGGCGTGTGTGATGTGGACATCAACAAGCTGCTGGAGTTCCACCGGCAGCATGGGAAGATTGCAACCCTGACGGCGGTGCTGCAGGACCAGTCCAAGGGCGTGCTGGACATTGGCGGGGATAACGCGGTGAAATCCTTCCGGGAGAAGAAGCAGAGCGACGGGGCTCCCATCAACGCGGGCTATATGGTTTTCCAGCCGGAGATCTTCGACTATCTGGAGGGGGATTCCACGGTGCTGGAGCGGGATCCGCTGGAAAGGCTGGCGGATGAAGGACAGCTGATGTCCTATATGCACCGGGGGTTCTGGCAGTGCATGGACAATGTGCGGGAGAAGGAGATGCTGGAAAAACTCCTGGCGAACGATAAAGCGCCCTGGAAGAAATGGGAGGACTGATACCGTGAGCTTTGATCCTGCTTTTTACCGGGAGAAAAAGGTGCTGGTTACCGGGCATACCGGGTTCAAAGGGAGCTGGCTGTGCCGGATGCTGGTGAACGCCGGGGCGGAGGTTACCGGATACAGCCTGGAGCCTCCGACGGAGCCGAACCTGTTTCGGATGGCGGGCCTGGAGAAAAAGATGAACAGCGTGACCGGCGATGTGCGGGACCTGGATCACATGATGCAGGTTTTCCGCGAGGCGCAGCCGGAAATCGTGCTGCACCTGGCGGCCCAGCCCATTGTACGGGACTCCTATAAGAATCCCCGGTATACCTACGAGACCAATGTCATGGGGACGGTAAACCTGCTGGAGTGCGTGCGGAGCACGCCCTCGGTCCGGAGCGTCCTGAACGTGACAACGGACAAGGTGTACCTCAACCGGGAATGGTGCTGGGGATACCGGGAGGAGGAACCCCTGGACGGGTTTGATCCCTATTCCAACAGCAAGAGCTGCTCGGAGCTGGTGACCCACAGCTATATCAACAGCTTCTTCGGCGGTACGGATTCCCCCGCGGTGTCCACCGCCCGGGCGGGAAACGTGATCGGCGGCGGGGACTTTGCCAATGACCGGATTATCCCGGACTGCATTCGTGCGATGGAGGCAGGAAGGGCGATTGGAGTCCGGAACCCTTATTCCACCCGTCCGTTCCAGCATGTGCTGGAGCCCCTGGCGGCCTACCTGATGATTGCCCAGAAGCAGTACGGGGACAGGAAATTCGCCGGGTTCTACAATGTGGGCCCGGAGGAGTGTGACTGCGTGACCACCGGGGAGCTGGTGGACCTGTTCTGCGGGTGCTGGGGAGAGGAAGCCCGGTGGGAAAACCTTGCGGAGGAAAACGCGCCCCATGAGGCCAGCTTCCTGAAGCTGGACTGCAGCAAAATCAAAAGCGTGTTCGGCTGGAAACCCAGGTGGCATATCCGGGAGTGCATGGAAATGACCTGCCGGTTCAGTAAAACCTGGCTGTCCGGGGGAGATATCCCGGCGGAGATGGACAAGGAAATTGAGGAGTTTATGGCATGAGTAACTGGAAGAATGAAGCGGAAGCACGGGAACAGATCAAGGCGCTGGTGACGGAGTATTACCACGACTTCAAGGAGAAGAAGGAGCCTTTTACCCCGGGAGACCGGATCTCCTATGCATCCCGGGTGTTTGACGAGAAGGAAATGTGCAGCCTGACGGACGCCATGCTGGATTTCTGGCTGACCACCGGGCGGTTTTCGGATCAGTTTGAGAAGGAGTTTGCCTCCTGGATCGGCGTGAAATATGCGCACCTGGTGAATTCGGGATCATCCGCGAACCTGATCGCCTTCATGGCGCTGACGGCGCCGGAGCTGGGAGAGCGGCAGATCCGGCCGGGGGATGAAGTGATCACCGTGGCCTGCGGCTTCCCGACCACCGTCACGCCCATCCTGAACTACGGAGCGGTTCCGGTATTCGTGGATGTGACCGTTCCGCAGTACAACATTGACTGCACAAAGCTGGAAGCGGCGCTGAGCGGGAAGACCAAAGCGGTGATGATCGCCCATACCCTGGGGAACCCCTTTGACCTGAAGGAGGTCAGGGCCTTCTGCGATAGGCATGGGCTCTGGCTGGTGGAGGACAACTGTGACGCCCTGGGAAGCCGCTACACCATCGACGGCGAAACCCGGTTCACCGGCACCTGGGGGGACATTGGGACATCCTCCTTCTATCCGCCCCATCACATGACCATGGGAGAGGGCGGAGCGGTATACACCAACAACCCGCTGCTGCACCGGATGATCCTTTCCTTCCGGGACTGGGGACGGGACTGCATCTGCCCCTCCGGGCGGGACAATTTCTGCGGCCACCGGTTTGACGGACAGTTTGGGGAGCTGCCGAAGGGATACGACCACAAATATGTTTACAGCCACTTCGGATACAACCTGAAGGTGACGGACCTGCAGGCAGCCATCGGCTGCGAGCAGCTGAAGAAGTTCCCCTCCTTCATTGAGCGGAGGAAGCACAATTGGACAAGGCTGCGGAAAGCGCTGGAAGACGCGGGGGCAAAGCTGATCCTGCCGGAAGCGGCGGAGAACAGCGACCCCAGCTGGTTTGGGTTCCTGATCAGTATCCGGCCGGAAAGCGGCCTTGAGCGGAACAGGGTGACCCGGTATATTGAGGACCACAACGTACAGACCCGGCTGCTGTTCAGCGGAAACCTGATCCGGCATCCCTGCTTTGACCAGATCCGGGGAACGGACGCTTACCGGGTGGCCGGAAGCCTGGAGACAACGGACTTCGTGATGAACAACACCTTCTGGGTGGGCGTATATCCGGGCATGACGGATGACATGATTGATTATATGGCAAAGACAATCCTGGAAGCTATTTCGGAATAAAAAACGGGAAAGAAACGGAGCGGATCGGATCATGAAGCAGCGGCTGGCGGATTATGTGGCGGACTTCCTGGCAGGGCGCGGGGTAACGGACGTGTTTTCCGTGGTGGGCGGCGGCGCAATGCACCTGAATGACGCCCTGGGGCATCATGAAAAACTGCATGTGACCTATAACCACCATGAACAGGCGTGCGCCATTGCGGCGGAGGCCTATGCCCGGCTGGACAATCGGATTGCGGCGGTATGCGTAACCACCGGCCCCGGGGGAACCAACGCCCTGACGGGAGTTGTAGGCGGATGGCTGGACTCCATTCCCATGTTCATCCTTTCCGGACAGGTGCGGTACGATACCACGGCCCGGTTTGCCCTGAAGGAGGCCGGCGCGGAGGTGCGGGCCATGGGAGACCAGGAATACGACATCGTCCGGTCCGTGGCCCCCATGACCAAGTATGCCGTGATGATCGAGGATCCGAAGACCATCCGGTATCACCTGGAAAGGGCGTGGCACCTGGCTGTTACCGGGCGCCCGGGCCCGGTGTGGGTGGACATCCCGGTGAACTTCCAGGGCGGATATATTGAGACGGAAGAGCTGGAAGGATATGACCCGGCAGAGGATGACGCGAAGCTGCCCCCGAAGGTTTCGGAGGAAACGGTCCGGCAGGTGCTGGAGAAGATCCGCAGGGCGAAACGGCCGGTGTTCCACGCCGGATACGGCATCCGGCTGTCCGGGGGATATGAGGCCTTCCGGTCCGTGCTGGAAAAGCTGAACATCCCGGTGGTTACCTACTGGAACGCCGTGGACCTGATTGAGGATGAGCATCCGCTTTACTGCGGACGGGCAGGAAACATGGGCGACCGGCCCGGAAACTGGGCGATCCAGAACGCGGACCTGATCCTGGCGGTGGGCACCCGGATTTCCATCCGGCAGGTGGGTTACAACTGGAAAACCTGGGCCCGGGGTGCGGAAGTGATCATGGTGGACGCGGATCGGGGAGAGCTGAAGAAACCCACGCTGCATGTGGAGATGCCCATCTGGGCGGACGCGAAGGACTTCCTGACCCGGATGGACGCCCTGGCAGGGGAGAAGGTGAACAACGAGACCGCCTGGATCCGGAAATGCGCGGAGTGGAAGCGGGATTATCCCGCGGTGCTGCCCAGGCAGTGGGAGGAAAACGGGGAGACGGCAAATGTGTACGCCTTTATCCGCTATTTGTCCTCCCGGCTTCCGGAAAACAGCCTGACGGCGGTATCCAACGGGGCCTGCTGCGTGGTGGGAAACCAGGCGTATGTGATTCAGAAGGGGAGCCGCATGGCCAACAACAGCGCGGTGGCCAGCATGGGATACGGGCTTCCCGCCGCCATCGGGACCTGCATCGGCGGTGGACGGAGGGAAACCGTCTGCCTGGAGGGGGACGGAAGCATCATGATGAACCTGCAGGAGCTGCAGACCATCCTGACCAACCGGCTGCCCATTAAGATTTTCCTGATCAACAATAACGGATACCATTCCATCCGGATTACCCAGACCAACCTGTTCGGCCATCATACAAAGGTGGGCATCGGGCCGGAATCCGGGGATGTGTCCTTCCCGGAATTCAAAAAGATCGCGGAAGCCTTCGGATACCGGTATTACAGCGCCCGCAGCAACGCGGAGATGAAGAAGGTTGTGGACGAGGTGCTGGAACTGGAAGGTCCGGTATTCACCGAGATCTTCACGGATACAAAGCAGGTATGGGAACCCAAGAGCAGCACGAAGCGGCTGCCGGACGGCACGCTGGTGTCCCCGCCCCTGGAGGACCTGGCGCCCTTCCTGCCGCGTGAAGAGCTGGAAAAGCAGATGTTTATCCCGATGGTGGAGGAATAAAAGGATATGGAGAAACGGGAAATCCGGAGCGCCGTGGTCAACGGGCCGCTGGGCACCGTCGGCATGGCATTGGTCAGGAACCTGGTGGAAAAGGGAATCGAAACATGGGCGGTCTGCTATCCGGGGGACCGGCGGATCCGTTTCCTGCCTGCAGGCGCCCGGATCATTGAGCTGGATATGCGGGAAATCCGTTCCCTGAAGGAAAAAATCCCCGGGGCGGACGCCTTTTTCCACCTGGCCTGGATGGGGACCATCGGGCCGGGGCGGAATGATCCCTATGTCCAGACGGAGAACATCCGGTGCTCCCTGGAGGCGGCGAAGGCCGCGGCGGAGCTGGGATGCGAAGTCTTTGTCGGGGTCGGCAGCCAGGCGGAGCACGGAAGGATTGAAGGAAAGGTGACAGCGGAGGCGCCGTGTTTTCCCGTGACGGGATACGGAATCGCAAAGCTGTGCGCCGGACAGATGACCCGGCTGGAATGTGCACAGCTTGGGATCCGGCATGTGTGGGCGCGGATCCTCAGCGCCTACGGACCGGGGGACGGGCCCCTGAGCGTGATTCCGACGATCCTGGACAAGCTGCTGAAGGGCGAAAAGCCGGCCCTGACGAAAGGGGAGCAGTTGTGGGACTTCTGCTATTCGGGAGACGTCGCGGAAGCGCTATACCGGATGGCGGCTTCCGGAAAGGACGGCAAAATCTATCCCGTAGGGAGCGGAAGGGTCCGTCCGCTACGGGAATACTTTGAAGCGGCCAGGGACGCGGTGAACCCGGAGCTGCCGCTGGGCATCGGCGAGCTGCCCTATAACGAAAACCAGGTCATGCACCTGCAGGCGGACCTTACGCCGCTTGTGGAGGATACGGGCTTCGAACCCGCGGTTTCCTTCGAGGAGGGCATCCGGCTGACGCTGGAGGACTTCAGGAAACGGCTGGAAGCGGAGTAAACATCAGATCCGGAAGGGAGCTGCACCAGGATGAAAAAAGTCAGCATCATGATTCCCTGCTACAACGAGGAAGAAAACATCGAGGCCATTACGGACGCGGTTGTAAAACAGATGGAAGCGCTGCCCCAGTATGACTATGAGGTGGTCTGCATTGACAACTGCTCCACGGACAACACCCGGCCGCTGCTGCGAAAGATTTGTGAAAAGAACAAAAAGATCAAGGCGATCCTGAATGTAAAAAACTTCGGACAGTTCAACAGCCCCTATTACGGGCTGACCCAGTGCACCGGGGACTGCGCGATTTCCGTATGCGCGGATTTCCAGGATCCGGTGGAGATGATTCCTGAATTCCTGAAATACTGGGAAGAAGGATACCAGATCGTTTACGGAGTTAAAACCTCCAGTAAGGAAGGAAAAATCATGTATGGGCTGCGGAGCCTGTATTACAAGCTGATCAAGAAATACTCTTCCGTGGACCAGATTGAACACTTTACCGGATTCGGACTGTATGACAAATCCTTCCTGGAAACCATGCGGAACCTGAAGGATCCGACGCCCTTTATCCGGGGCATTGTGGCGGAGCTTGGCGGAAAGCGGAAGGCCATTGAATACGAACAGCCGAAGCGGCGGGCGGGGAAAACCCACAACAACTGGTACACGCTGTACGACGCGGCGATGCTGAGCTTTACCTCCTATACCAAGATCGGCCTGCGGGCGGCGACCTTCCTGGGGGCGGGAATCGCGGCGCTCAGCTTCCTGGTGGCGCTGGTATACCTGATCCTGAAGCTGTGCAACTGGAACAATTTCGACGCGGGACAGGCGCCGCTGCTGATCGGCATGTTCTTCCTGGGAGCGGTGCAGCTGATCTTCCTGGGCGTGATCGGGGAATATATCCTGAGCATGAACCAGCGGATTATGAACCGGCCGCTGGTGGTTGAACAGGAACGGATCAATTTTGACGGGGCGGAAGAAGAAAAACGGGAAGCCCTGCAGGGAGAACACTGAGGTGCAGAAAGCGGAAGAATGGATCCGGAAGATTGTCCTGTTTTTTTTCAGGCTGATCCATAAAAAACCGGATGAAAAGACAACGGAAGCCCTGGTTCAGTTTGTGAAATTCGGGATCGTTGGGGCAACCAATACCGCCATCAGCTACGGAATCAATGTGCTGGTCCTGAAGCTGCTGGAGCCGTACCGCCTGCCCTGGGACTATGTGGCCGGGAACGCGGTGGCGTTTATCCTCAGCGTGCTCTGGTCGTTTTACTGGAACAACAAATATGTGTTTACCCGGAAGGAAGGCCAGAAAAGGAACCTCTGGAAGGCCCTGCTGAAGACGTATATTGCCTACGGATTCACCGGCATCATCCTGACCAACATTTTGTCCTGGGTCTGGATTGATGTGCTCGGAATCACCAGGTATATCGCGCCGCTGATTAACCTGGTGATCAGCATACCGCTGAATTTCATCATCAATAAAATGTGGGCGTTCAAAAGCGAGTAAACAGCCGGGGAATGCGACGGAGAAAGGATGAGGTAGAACAGGATGGAAAAACACGGAGTCATTCAGCGCAGCAGCGAAAAGATCCAGGACTTTTTCCGGCGGAAGACGGTTCATGATATCCTGACGGCGGCGCTGTTGTTTGTTCTCTTCATGGCGATGTATATGACACTGCTGGCGGACATGGTATTTGTCGATGAAGTGGAGGTTTTCCAGAACGGATTCCTGATCTCCAGGGGGAAAGAGCTGTACAAATCCGTTATTTCCCAGCATATGCCCGTGTCCTATTACATGGCTGCGCTCATTGCGCTGTTTGGTCCGATGAATCCGTACCACTACCGTATCGGATTCTATGTACTCCTTTCCGTTCTTTTTGTCTGCCTTTATTTCAGGCACAGAAAGGTTTTTCCCCCGGCCGCCCTGGTGATGGCCCCTGTATTCTATCTTTTATCCCTTCCTTATTTCTACATGGCAACGTCAATGATCTCAGATCACTGGGAGGGCATCGGGATCGGCATCATACTCCTTGAGCTCCTCCGGTACCTGAAAACAAAAGAGATCACCGCTGCCACCTGCGTGTGGATTTCCCTGGGGATCCTTTTATCCTTCGGAACCGCGTTCATGGCCGCCTATGCCATTTTACCCGTTGTGATTGCGGTGGCGGCGATTCAGGTTTATGACTGCACGAAAAAAGGGAAACCGGAACGGCCGGAATTCAGGAAAAAGCTCCTGCGGGAGGATTTCCGCCTGGTGGGGATTGTTCTCCTGCCCATGGGCCTCCTGGCCCTGTACTACCTGATTACCGGAAACATCGGCAATTTCTACAGGGGCGCCTACAGCGTCAATACGGAGGTATACTCCAAATACCTCGGGGGATACGGGAGCAGTCCGGTGGGAGCGGCGACGGGAGCATTCCGGGAACTGTACAACACCTACAAAGGCATCCTCAGCAAAAGCATCCGCCTGGATCTTTCGCTGGCGGAAATCCTTCTGCTGATTATGCTCATTTCCAACCTGATTGTGTGCACAGCGCTGCTGATCAAAAAACATTTCGCGGCAGGAATCGCCTGGGCGGTAGCGTTTATCATGTGCGGAATAAGGGGATTCAACGGATACCACAGCATGCCCTATTATTTTGTCAGCGCACTGTCCGTCGGACTGATTTTTGCCTGGTGCATGCACAGGATGCTCGTGGACAGGAAATACCTGCCGGCCATCGCCGTCATTGTGGGGATCGCCTTTATTGGCAGCGGGCTTCCGGATAAGGTGCTTGCCACAAAGGAACTAGTTCGGCATTTCCCGGGCGAGAGCGGACAAAAGGTGCTTCTGGACAAGATACTGGACGAAGGGGACCAGATCCACGTAACCGATATTGTCCAGATGCAGTATGTGATTGACACCCAGAGGACACTGGACTACAGTGCCGCCATATCAACCCCCTGGACCTATGAAGCGTATGGGGAGGAAGAGCTGAACAGCCTTCGGACGGAACGGCCGAAAGTGGTTTTCTATCTTCCCGGCGGAGACACGTGGGGATATAAGCATGATGAATACGGGAAGGAGCTGGTTGATTATATCACCGGCAATTACACCCAATATGAGAAAACAGATCTCTGGATCAGGAATGACTACCTGAAGGAAGCGAAGAACAGGCTGGGAATCAGGGGAACCAGCATTTACCTGAATGACGGCGCTCCCAACCAGTACCTGAATATTGACCAGCAAGGATCCTGTACTGAATTTATCCGGCCGGACCGGGACCTGGAGATTGTCGGGCTGGGCTTGTATACGGCAAACTATATGGGAGGCTGCAAGGGCACCCTGGAAGTGGTCGTTAAAAAGGAAGCAGGGGATGAAACCGTTTACCGGGCCGTCTTAGAAACGGATGATTTTGCCGATTGCAGCTACAACAGGGTTAATACGGATTCTTTCATCCTCCGGAAGGATGAGCTGTATTCCCTGAGCATTTCCATGGACAATTCGGAAAAGGGAAGCCTTGCGATGGCCCTGATCGAGGACAAAAATCAGGAGGAGGAGGACATCAAGGCCTACTCCGATTATGAAAACGGGGAAGACTGGGATTACGGCGTTTACCTGGTTGAGAACGATGAAGAACAGACCTGAAACAAATCACGCCTGATCCTCCGGAAAAGTATAGAGAATGAACAGACAAATCATGAACAATTCCAGGCCTACAAAAAGGCAGGAGCTGGCCCGGTGCGGCCTGCTCTGTTTTTTGTGCGCCTTCGCGTGCTTCGCGCCCTTCCTGTTCCGGGACGGGGGCTGGTTCCATGTCTGGTCGGACTTCGGGTGGCAGCAGCTGCCCTTCGGCATCAACCTGCACCACGTGCTGGCGGAAGGGAACATCGGGGGATGGGACTGGAACTATGAGCTGGGGATGTCCACGGTGCAGGCCTATTCCTTCTATGCCCTGGGAAGCCCCTTTTACTGGCTGAGCCTGCTGTTTCCGGCGGAGTGGTATCCCATCGTTACGGGATGGACGTTCCTCCTGAAGTATACGGTGGCCGGGGTGACGGCGTACTGCTACATCCGGCGGTTTGTGCGGCGGGACCCTGCGGCGGCGGCCGGGGCGCTGCTGTACGCCTTTTCCGGGTTCCAGGCGGCCAACCTGATGTACTACCACTTCCATGACGCGGTGGCGCTGTTTCCGCTGATCCTGATCGGGATCGAGCGGGTGCTGGAGGACCCCCGGGACCGGGGAATGATGGTATTTGCCGTTTTCATCAACGCGCTGAACAATTATTATTTCTTCGTGATGGAAGCGGTTTTCGCGGTGATCTATTTCCTGTTCCGGTTCTTTGCAGACGGTGCCGGGGACTTGGGAAAACATGCTGCTGCCGGAAGGAAGGAAAGGTTCCTGCGGCTTTTGCGGCTGGGCGGAAACTGCCTGCTGTGCGGGATCTGGGGCGGGGCCATGGCGGCGGTGCTGCTGGTGCCCAGCCTCCTGTATTTGATGGGATCCTCCCGGTCCCATGTTTCCCTGCAGTTGGCGGACCTGATCCGGGATTCCCGGTGGTTCCTGTATATCCTCAAGGGGATGCTGCTGCCGGGGGACACGCTGATTGACCAGTTCGCGCTGTACGACAGCGAGTTTGATTCCAACATCACGGGGATCCCCCTGACGGGGATCGGGCTGGCGCTGGTTTTTGTGTGGAAGCACCGGAGAAAGCATTGGCTGGGCGGGATGCTGATGCTGCTGATCGCCCTGTGCTTTACGCCGTTTTTCTCTTCCGTGTTCCTGCTGTTTACGGAGTGCACGGGGCGGTGGATGTACTTCCTGACGCTGATGATCGCCCTGGGGAGCGCGAAGGTGATGGAGGCAGAGGAGGAATACCCGGTTCGGAAGGGGCTTTTGTTCTACTTCCTGCCGGTGCTGGGATTCTGCCTGCTGCTGCGGATGCGGCCTTATGACTCCTGGACCTACCGGGAGATCTATAACGAAACCCGGTTCCTGATCTTTGCCGGGTTGGGGCTGGGCGGGATCCTGGTCCTGCTTTTGCTGCACCGGTTCCGGAAGCTGGAAACCTGGTGGGCGACGGGAGTCGTGTTCCTGTTCTGCGCGGTGACGACGTTTATCACGCTGAACAATTATTATCACTGCACCGGGGACGGGGTTTCCAACAACAACCTGAGAACGGGGATGCGGCTGGAAACCCATGACGACCAGTACCGGTACAACCTGAGCAACAACCAGTTCATGCTGCCCGGGGGCGGATCCGGAATGACGGTGTTCAGCTCCACCATTTCGAAGGGGAGCCGGGAGTTCGATTCCCTCTTCGGGTACTATTCCGTGAACCACAGCCTCAAGAAGGGAAGCGCCCGGGGACTGGCGGAGCTCTTCGCCGCCCGGTATTACCTGTCCGGGGAGGAGCCCGAACCCGGAGCCGCGGTGCAGATTGTGGACACGCCTTCCGGCCCCTGGTATGTGCTGGAGGACCGGGTGTGCCCCATCGGGTTTGCGG